>NZ_JBARGP010000491.1:0-5649 GCF_049798375.1 Bradyrhizobium sp. | reverse complement strand
TCTTCCTCCTCGGCCGCGATCGCGACCGCCAGGATTTCGCGCTCGCTGAGATCCGCAAAATTTTTCATGGACTTAGTCCGGTGCTCCAATTTAGAATAATTCTAAATAGATATAGGTGAGTGGGGCGGCGAGGTCAAATCGCCGTTGCCGAAACCGGTGCGATACATTTCCTGCTGGCCGCCGCGCCGACATGGAACTCAGCCAGCCGTTTCGTCGTTCGCGTTCCGTCGTTTGCTCTCGAGAGTGTGTCATGGACAACGTCAAATATCGCTTGAATGACCCGCGGCTGGCGCCGCGCCGGACCAAGCTGGAGATTCCGGGCTGGTCCGGCGAGCGGAATCCCCGGACTGATGGCTCGCATGAGCAGGTCTGGCACTGCGTGCCGTTCTCGGAGGGCGCTCAATACGGCATTGAGCTGTTCTATCCCTACGATTTCGAGCTTCGTGTCAGCACAGTGGACGGCAAGCTGACACTGTCCGCCGACTGGGGCGATCCGCCCGCCTCGGGCGCCGCGTGGCCGCCGTTTCGCAATTTCGGCGACAGCTTCTACACCTACCAGATCCTGCTTGATCTCAAGGGGCCCAAGGGTTTCGCGATCCGCACCGAGCCGCATCCGCGATTCTACACCGACCGCACCGACACCGTGCCGGTGGCCGTGCCGGCGCTGATCCGCAATTGGTGGCCGATGCTGTTCTTCTGCGTGTTCAAGTCCCCGGCGGAAGGCCGCACCCACATTTTCCGTCCCGGCGAGCCGTTCGCACAAGTGATCGTGATCCCCGAGGAAGCCAACTTCGCCCTGGAGCCGATGGGGGAGGAGGAGGCGGCAGAGCGCGAGCTGCAATCTCGTCGTATTCATGCGAGCCGGCCGACGCTCGCGAAGGGTACCGAGTGGACCTCGTCGACCGACACCGTATTCGACGGCACCTACCGCCATCTCCATCGCGCCGCAAAGGACAAAGCGCGACAGTCCTGACCGGTTTTCGATCAAATCAAATGGAAAGGCGCCGATCTCAGAGATCGGCGCCTTGTTTCGTCACACCCTACGTCGCGCTCAGTAGCGATCGAAGTGGTGATGATGGTGGTGATAAAAGTGGTGATGGTGGTGATGGTGCCAGCGATGCGGGCGCACCACGATGACGGGACCACGGCGGAAATAGCCGTGATGGTGATGATGATGATAAAAATGGTGGTGGTGATGATGATGATGGTAGAATTGCGCTACCTGGACATTGCCCTCGGCCGATTTTGCCGGCGCCTGTTCATCGAGCGCTTGTAGCACTTTCGCCGCGTTCGGGATCGGCTCGAGCAGGTCGGCATAGGAATTGGCCTGCAAGACATCGGTCGTACTGGGTGCCGGCGCGGCCTGGGCCGAGCTGAGCGCGCCGACGGCGGCGACCGCGCCCAACAATCCTGCGATTCTCTTATCCATAAAGTCTCCTCCACATGAGCATTGCCCGAAAGCGAACGCCAGGGGAGAGGGTTCGTTCCACGCCGGGCGCGCCAAGCCGGCCGAAATGCTCATTCTGTCGATTTGTTCAGGAAGCGCAGCAGCAGCCGATTGACAGCTTCGGGCTGCTCCTGCTGTACCCAATGGCCGGCGCCGTCGACCAGCTCGCACAGCGTCATGTTGCTGCAGGCGCGCGTCTGCATTGCTTCCAACGCACCGGCGCGCTGATAAGTCCCCCAATCCTGCTTGCCGGAAATGAAGGCCGAGGGCACATCGATGGGCCGGTCCGACCAAGCCTGCAACTCGGCATCGAACGCGCCGGATGTGCCACAGCGATACCATTGCAACCCACCCTGGAATCCGGTGCGCCGATATTGGGCGCTGTAATAAGCGAGCTCGCTGTCCGGCAGCCAGCGATTGGCTGCTATCGCCGCCGCATCCGGCATTTCTTCAGCTACTGTCTCCGCCATGGTCTTGTCACGATCCATCACGTAATAGGTCGGCAGCTTCGCCAGCTCCGCCGCCGACCATGCCCTGAGCGGATAGGGCCTGTTGCCGGCCCAGTCCGCGCTCTTGTGGTGATAATAGCCGCGCAGGAAATCGTGCAGGCCCTGCGGTGCGCCGTGCATGTCGGCATTGGCTTCGCGTGTCGAATAGTACCATTGGTAGTGCTTGCGCGGCCGCGGCAGCGCGGCGAGCTCGCGAAGCACGGCATCGTCCTTGGGCGGTGCGGGCGGCTTGTCGACGGTATCGAACGGCAGCGCCGGCGGTCCGGGAAACGGTGCGCTCATCATCACCACGGAGCGAAAAACGTCTGGGCGGATCAGTGCACACCAGGCCGCGACCGGGCTGCCGAAATCATGCCCGATCACCGCGTCGACATGCCGATAGCCGAAAGCTGAGATGAGCCCGAGCGCGTCGCGCACCAGATTGGGAAACCGAAACGGCGCGAGATCGCCATCATAATCGGCGCTCCAGCCGGTGGTGCGGCCATAACCGCGCTGGTCCGGCGCGATGACGTGGTAACCGGCCGCGGCCAGTGCCGGCATCACCTTGCGCCAGCTATAGGCCAGTTCCGGAAAGCCGTGCAGCAGCAGCACGCAGGGCCGTCCTTTGCTCTCGAAGCCGGATTCGAGCACGTGCATCGACAGCCCGTTGCTGTTGTCGATTTGGCGCGAGCGGATGGACGGTGGGAGAGGAGTTGGCGAAAGGGACTCAGTCATGGCCGCGTGCTCCTATGCACCCTCCCCTTGTGGGAGAGGGTGGCAGCCTCAAGGCGATGCAAGGCATCGCCGGGAGGCTGCCGGGTGAGGGGTTTCTCCGCACGATAATTCTAACATTGCGGCACGAACCCCTCACCCAAATGAATATGTCGTGGCCAATTGTGCAGCCCTCTCCCACAAGGGGAGAGGGCGCAGTCATGAACAGCGCGATAGTCCCATGCCGATCGGCGGCTACGAATGCCGCTACACCATCGCCTTCTTCGGCCAGTAGCGCTCTCGCAAATGGCGCTTCACCAGCTTGCCGGTCGGGGTGCGTGGCAATTCGGCTTCGAAGTCGACCGAGCGCGGGCATTTGATCGGCGACAGGCGCTCGCGGCAGAACAGGATCAGCTGCTCCTCCAGCGCCTTGCCCGCGCGCGTCATGTCGTGCGGCTGCACCGCCGCCTTGACCTCCTCGCCCATCTCCTCGTTGGGCACGCCGAACACGGCGACGTCGGCTACCTCGGGATGGGTGATCAGCACGTCCTCGGTCTCCTGCGGGTAGATGTTCACACCGCCCGATATGATCATGTAGGACTTGCGGTCGGTGAGATAGAGGAAGCCGTCGCCATCGAGATAGCCGACATCGCCGAGCGTCGACCAGCCCTTGTCGTTATAGGCCCGCTTGGTCTTCTCCGGATCGTTGTGATAGGTGAAAACAGGCGCGTCGGCGAAATACACCGTGCCGATCTCGCCGGTCGGCCTCTCCTGATCATCCTCGCCAAGAATCTTGATCTTGCCGACCACGGCGCGGCCGACGCTGCCGCGATGCGCGAGCCATTGCGGCGAGGTGCAGACGGTGACGCCATTGCCTTCCGAGCCGGCGTAATATTCGATCAGGATCGGTCCCCACCAGTCGATCATCCTCGCTTTGACGTCGACCGGGCAGGGCGCCGCGGCATGGATCGCGCCTTTCAGCGAGGAGACGTCATAACGTTGTCGCACCTCGTCGGGCAGCTTCAGCATGCGCACGAACATGGTCGGCACCAGTTGCGACTGCGTCACCTTGTGCCGTTCGACCAGTCTGAGGAAATCCTCGGCGTCGAAATGCTCCATGATGATGGAGGTGCCGCCGAGCACGATTGCCATCATATTGAAGCGCAGCGGAGCTGCGTGATAGAGCGGTGCCGGCGACAGGTAGATGCTGTCGGCGCCCATGCCGCACATGTCGGCGCAGAGTATTTTCAGGAATTTGTTCGGCTCATCGATCGGAAGATTCTCGAACGCCTTCTTGATACCCTTCGGCCGGCCCGTGGTGCCGGACGAATACAGCATGTCGTAGCCTGCAACTTCGTCAGTTACAGGCGTGGTCGGCTGGGCGGATGCTTCCTTGTCCCAGGAACGGAAGCCGGCTTCCGGCTCGTCGAGCATGAAGAACAGCGGCGCGCCGGGCTCGCCAGTCACGATCTGCCGCACCTGCTCGGCACATTTCGGCGAGGTGATGAAGAGCTTGGCGCCGCAATCCCTGATGATATAGGCGATCTCGTCCTTGGTCAGGTAGCGGCTGATCGCGGTGTAATAGAGCCCGGCACGCTGCGCGGCCCAGGCGATCTCCATGAAGGCGAGCCGGTTCTCCATCAGGAAGGCGATGTGGTCGCCAGCCTTGAGGCCGAGCGCGCGAAACAGCTGCGCGCCCTGGTTCGACAGCTCATCGAGCTCGCGATAGCTGATGGCCTTGCCGCTGCCCGCCATCTGGTAGGCGATCTTGTCGGGAGATTGGCGAGCGTAGATGGAAGGGTGGGTCACGATTCCCCCAGAGCATGGCGAATGGCGAATAGGGAGTAGCGAATAGGGAATTTAGGCCGTGACGAGAGCGAGCGCGCGCAAATCCTCGCGATCTACTCGCTACTCGCCACTCACCATTCGCCCCTTACAGCCTTTCGACGATCGTCACATTCGCCATGCCGCCGCCTTCGCACATGGTCTGCAGGCCATAGCGCTTGTTACGTGCCTTGAGCGCGTGCACCAGAGTCGTCATCAGCTTGGTGCCGGAGCCGCCCAAGGGATGGCCGAGCGCGATCGCGCCGCCGTTGACGTTGAGGCGGTCGGGATCGGCGCCGGTGGTCTTGAGCCAGGCCGTCGGCACCGAGGCGAAGGCCTCGTTGACCTCGAACAGATCGATGTCGTCGATTGTCATGCCGGCCTTCTGCAGCGCGCGCTGGGTCGCCGGCAGCGGCGCTTCCAGCATGATGACGGGATCGCCGCCCATCATGGTCATGTGATGGATGCGGGCAAGCGGCTTGACGCCGAGCGACTTCAAGCCGCGCTCGTTGACGACCATGACGCCGGAGGCGCCGTCGCAGATCTGGCTGGCGGAGGCCGCGGTCAGCTTGCCATTCTCGGCGATCAGCTTGACGCCCTTGATGCCGTCGAGGCTGACATCGAAGCGGATGCCTTCGTCGATATGATGGGTGTCCGTCGAGCCGTCGGCGCGCGTGATCGTGAGCGGCACAACCTCGTCCTTGAAGGCTCCTGCCTGGGTTGCGGCGATCGCGCGCTGGTGGCTGTTGTAGGCGTATTCGTCGAGCTGGTCTTTGGAGAGGCCGTATTTCTCGGCCATCATCTCCGCGCCGGTGAACTGGCTGAACTGGATGTTGGGATACTTGGCCTGCATGGCCGGGCTCATGTAATGGCCAAAGCCGTTCTTGGCCGGCAGCGACGAGGAAAGGCCCATCGGCACCCGCGTCATCGACTCCACGCCGGCCGCGATCACGCAATCCATGGCGCCGGACATCACCGCCTGCGCCGCAAAGTGCAACGCCTGCTGCGAGGAGCCGCATTGCCGGTCGATCGAGGTGCCGGGCACGCTCTCGGGCAGCTTCGAGGCCAGCACCGCGTTGCGCGCGACATTGGTGGACTGCTCGCCGGTCTGCATCACGCAGCCCATGATCACGTCTTCGACCTGGTCCGGCGCGGCGCCGGCGCGCTCCACCAGTGCAT
>NZ_JBARGP010000490.1:0-2355 GCF_049798375.1 Bradyrhizobium sp. | reverse complement strand
GCTTCGGCAGGTATTTCTTGCGCTGGTTCTCGTCGCCATAGGCATAGATCGGATACATCACCAGCGAGGACTGCACCGAATTCATCGAGCGGTAGCCGGAATCGACCCGCTCGATCTCGCGCGCGACGAGGCCATAGGCCACATAGCTCGCGTTGGCACAGCCATATTCCTCGGGCAGCGTGATGCCGATCAGCCCAAGCTCGCCCATCTCGTTGAATATCTCGCGATCGGTCTTCTCTTCGAGATAGGCCTTGGTCACGCGCGGCAGCAGCTTGTCCTGCGCGTAGGCGCGCGCCGTATCGCGCACCATCCGCTCGTCTTCAGTGAGCTGCTCGTCGAGCATGAAGGGATCGTCCCACTGGAAGCTCGACTGGGACGGCTTGTCCTTGGCCTGAGGGCGCACGCTCATGAGAAATCCTTTCGCATCCTGTCCCCGCAGTTACGCGGCAAATTAAAACTTTGAAGATCAGCCTTCAAGGCGTTCGTTGCCGACGATCTCGATGCCGAAACCGGACAGACCCTTGTAGTCGTGCACAGACGAGGTCAGGTTCCGGATCGAGGTGATGCCGAGATCGCGCAGGATCTGCGCGCCGACACCGACCTCACGCCACTGCCTGTTGCGATCGGCCTCGGCCGACTTCGCATCCCCGACCGGCTCGACCGGAACGCCGGCCGCACCGTCGCGCAACTAGATCAGCACGCCACGGCCCGCCTTCTTGAATCGCTGCAGTACCTCCTGCACCCGCTGCGGCCCGCTCATCAGATCCTTGACGATGTTGGGCTTGTGCAGGCGTGTCAGCACATTCTTGCCGTCGCCGACGCCGTTGTAGACGAAGGCCGCGTGGGTGATGGAATCGAAGGGCGAGCGGTAGGCATAGCCCTGCAGCGGTCCGATCGGGCTGTCGGTCGTGAAGGTGGAGACGCGCTCGATCAGCTTCTCGCGCGCCTGCCGATAGGAGATGAGATCGGCGATCGTCACGTGCTTGAGCTTGTGCGTGGCGGCGAATTGCGCCACCTGCTGGCCCTTCATCACCGTGCCGTCGTCGTTCATCAACTCGGAAAGCACGCCGACCAAAGGCAGCCCCGCGAGCCTGCAAAGATCGATGCCGGCCTCGGTGTGGCCGGACCGCATGAGCACGCCGCCGTCGCGGGCGATCAGCGGGAACACATGGCCGGGTCGCGCAAAATCGCTGGCGCCGGCGTTCGGGTTGGCCAGCGCGCGGCAGCAGGACGCGCGCTCATCGGCGGAGATGCCGGTACCGCCGTCCGGCTTGTAGTCGATCGAGACGGTGAAGGCCGTGGTGTGGGCGGAATCATTGTGCGCGACCATCGGATCGAGCCGCAGCCGGCGCGCATCTTCCGTGGTGACCGGTGCGCAGACGATGCCGGAGGTATGGCGGATGATGAACGCCATCTGCTCCGCGGTGCAGAGCGACGCGGCAACGATGAGATCGCCCTCGCCTTCACGATCATCGTCGTCGGTGACAACGACGAGCTCGCCCTTGGCAAAAGCCTGCAATACTTCCTGGATTGAATCGGCCATTGATACGTCTCGCTGGTTTTGCCGGGTGCTTTAGCCTTGTTCCGGGGCGGATGCCAGTGCCCGTCGGAGCGCCCTTCCACAGGGCGGAACGGCCCAGATCGTCCGATCTGACAAAAGATGGGTTTTTGTCTATGATCGCCGGCAAACAAGAACAAGGGAGGCGCCCGTCATGGCCGCATTCGATTTCGCACCGCTCCTGCCCGCCGGATCGCCCGCGCCTGCGGCCCGCTGGACCGGCCTTGCGAAGTTCAGCTTCGTCGGCGGCAACAACGATGCCGATGCAGTGCCGGTGGAGGGACTGACCGCCGCAATGAATGCCGTGCTCAAACGCGAAGGCAGGTCGCTCGCGACCTATGGCCTCGCCCACGGGCCCCAGGGCTATCGTCCCCTGCGCGACTTCCTGAGCGAAAAGCTCGCACGCGATGGCGGCATGTCAGCTGGTCCCGACGACATCATGATCGTGTCCGGCTCCCTGCAGGCGCTCGACCTCGTCAACCAGGCGCTGCTCGCGCGCGGCGACACCGTAATCGTCGAGCAGGACAGCTATCAGGGCGCACTCACCCGCCTCTCCCGGCTCGGCGTCAACGTGGTCGGTATTCCGCTCGATAAGGACGGCATGCGGATGGACGCGTTAGCTGCCGCACTCAGCGACCTCGAGGCGCGTGGGATCAGGCCCAAATACATCTATACCATCCCGACCGTGCAGAACCCGACCGGCAGCATCATGCCGGAGGCGCACCGTGCCGAACTGCTGCGGCTTGCGGACGCCTATGGTGTGCCGATCGTCGAGGACGATTGCTATGCCGACCTGA
>NZ_JBARGP010000489.1:0-3196 GCF_049798375.1 Bradyrhizobium sp. | reverse complement strand
AATGCGACACAGGAGACCGTCATGCGCCTGGCGGCGCCGGGCATGGCGGCGCGGTCACAGGACGCCGTGTCATGACAGCGTTCCTCCGCCTGCTGTCCCGGACCAAGCTCTATTGGGGCCTGTTGCTAATCTGCCTGATCGGCGCCCTCACCTCGCCGTACACGTCATCCGGCCACAACATCTTCCTCTCCTACGGCAATCTCACCGACGTGCTGCGCCAAGTTTCGATCACCGGGCTGGTGGCAACCGGCATGACCATGGTCATCCTGCTCGGCGGCATCGATCTGTCGGTCGGCTCGGTCATGGGTTTCTCGACGGTGATCTGCGCGATGCTGCTGACCAAGCCCGGCTGGACCGCGGCGTCCGTCATGGGCGTGCCGGCGGCGATCCTGGTCGGCGGCGCAGCTGTGGCACTCGCCGTGCGCTTCATATTCGCAGGGCTCGCCCGCGGCCGCGATGTCAGTGCGGGGCGGCGGCGCGAGATCGCGCTCTCGCGCCGGCAAAGCACAGCGATCCCCGGACTGCTTGGGCTCGTCGCCACGATTGCGATCGGGTGGTGGACGATGAACCAAGTGCCGACCAAGTTTGGCGTTCTCGGTGTTCTCCTGATCGCGCCCTGCCTTGCGATGGTACTCGGCGGCGTCAATGGTCTCCTGATCGTGACCGGCCGGTTGCAGCCCTTCATCGCGACGCTGGCGATGATGGTCAGCGCGCTCGGTATCGCACGATTGACGGCCGGTTCTGACAACGCCGTGGTGCCGGTCTACACCGGCACCAATGCGACCGAGGCTTTCGAACTGCTGCGCTCGATGCTGTGGGGCGTGCTGCCGGTGCCGAGCGTATTCTTCCTGGCAGCCATCATCCTGTTCGGCGCGATCCTGCGGTTCACGACCTTCGGCCGCTACGCCTATGCGATCGGCGGCAATGTCGAGGCGGCAAAGCTCTCGGGCATCAAGGTCGCGCAGGTGCAGCTCACGGCCTATCTCCTGTCAGGCCTGCTGGCGGGGATCGCCGGCGTGCTGTTCGTTGCGCAGTACCGGCAGGGCAAGCCGGATGCGGGGACCGGGCTGGAGCTCGATGCGATCGCCGCCGTGGTGATCGGCGGCACCAGCCTGATGGGCGGCCGCGGCGGCCTCGCCGGCACCTTTGTCGGCGTCCTGATCTTCGGGCTGCTCTCCGACATCCTGCAGCTTCAGAACATCGACTCCAACGTCCAGCTGGTGATGAAGGGATTGATCATCGTCTGCACCGTGTTGGTGCAGGAACAGAATCTCGGCCAGCTCGTCGCGCGTTGGCAATTCCGCCGATCAGGCGACGAGCACGTCGGTCCGAAAACAGCCGAGCCCCATCGGCTGCCAAGCGCCGCAAAGGCACAATTCGCAAGGGAGGATCTCGATGAAGCGTCGTGAGTTCTTGAAACTATCGACCACCGCGGCTGGGGCCGCAATGACCATCTATCTGCCGGCCGGCTGGACACCTGCCAGAGCCGCCGGCAAGTCGAAGGTCGGCTTCAGCCAATGCACCACGCTCGAGCCGTGGCGCGTGCAGTTCAACAAGGACATTCTGGCCGAGGCAAAGAACCATCCGGACATCGACCTCATCATTACCGACGGCCAGGACAAGACCGAAAAGCAGGTCGCCGACTGCGACAATTTGATCGTGCAGCAGGTGAATGTGCTGCTGATCTCGCCCAAGGAATCCGCCGGCCTGACCGGCGTCGTCGAAAAGGCGATCGACGCCAAGATTCCCGTCATCGTGCTCGACCGCAACGTCGACACCAAGCGCATCTCCCAATTCATCGGCGGCGACAATGTCGCGATCGGCAAGGCGGCCGGCGAGCATGCGGTCAAGCTGCTCGGCGGTCCCGGCAAGGCGGCCGGCAACGTCGTCGAAATCTGGGGCGGCATGGGCACCCAGCCGGCACATGACCGTCACGATGGCTTCCATGCCTTCACCGACAAGGAGGGTGGCATCAAGTACCTGCTCAACAATCAATCCGGCGACTGGAAGCAGGACAAGGCCTACGACATCATGACGACGGCGCTGCGCAACAACGAGAAGATCGACATGGTGTATGGCCACAACGATCCGATGGCCTATGGCGCCTATCTCGCCGCCAAGGACGCCGGCCGCGACAAGGACATCAAGTTCATCATCGGGATCGACGGCCTGCCGGACGAGGGCGTCACCTGGGTCTCCAAGGGACAGCTCACCGCGACCTTCCTCTACGCAACACCCGGCGCGGAAGGATTGCGGCAGGCTGCCAAGCTTCTGAAGGGCGAAAAACTCGAACCGGTCATCACGTTGCCGACGACGCTGATCACCAAGGAGAACGCGCCGGAGATCCTGAAGAAGAACGGATTGCTCTGACGAGCTGATACTTGAACTGGCGTTTCGAAGAGCTCGGCACGGTCGAATTCCGCGCCCGGCTCTTCGTTCGTCTCGCCTCTATCTCACTGTACGAGAATGACGTCGCGTGAGATCGTCTCCCCTCTCGGAGGTCTGACATGAGCGATGCGATCTTTCGCAGACCAGACGGCATCTGGCTGAACGAACCGAAGCGATGGACCGCGCAGGGCGACGACCTTGAGATCGTCACTGACGAGGCGACCGATTTCTGGCGCGAAACCCATTATGGGTTTTGCCGCGACAGTGGTCATTTCCTGGGTTTTCGGACCCCGGACGCCTTCACCGCGGAATTGCGGGTCCAGTGCGATTTTCAAGCGCTCTACGACCAGGCTGGCATCATGGTGCGCATCGACGCCGAGCGTTGGGTCAAAGCCGGAATTGAATTTTCAGACGGGCGCGCCATGCTCGCAAGCGTATTGACCAATGGCCAATCAGATTGGGCAACTGCTCCGTATGAGGGGCACGCCGGCGATTTCCGGATGCGGGTGACCGTCGCGAACGGCGTTCTTCGATTGCAGGTTTCGGCCGACGGCAAACTCTGGCCACTGATGCGATTGGCGCCCTTTCCCAAGGCGAAATCTTATTTGGTCGGGCCGATGGCCTGCACACCCGAACGAGACGGATTACCGGTCACGTTCTCGGACTTTCGCCTGACGCCACCGCTCGGCAAGGATCTGCATGACCTCAGCTAGGGCGCGTTGCCCTGCGGCTTGGGGAGCGGCAGAAAGCCGCGCCGCGCAACGGATATGGCGCGACTGGCGCAATACCTCGATGAGAAAGGGGCATC
>NZ_JBARGP010000488.1:0-9023 GCF_049798375.1 Bradyrhizobium sp. | reverse complement strand
TCCGGGAAGACCTTGTTCCATTCGCCGAACGGCTGATTGGCGGTGATCAGCATCGAGCGCTGCTCGTAGCGTGCGCTGATGAGTTCGAACAGCACGCTAGTCTCGGCCTGGTCCTTGGTGACGTAGGCAAGATCATCTAGGATCAGGAGATCGAAGCGATCAAGGCGGTTGATGGCGGCCTCGAGGTTAAGCTCGCGGCGAGCCAGCTGGAGCTTTTGCACGAGATCGGTGGTGCGGGTGAAGAGGACGCGCCATCCGTTCTCGATGAGGGCCAGGCCGATAGCTGCCGCCAAGTGGCTCTTGCCGCCGCCGGGCGGCCCGAACAGGAGCAAATTGGCGCCCTTGCCCAGCCAGCTGTCACCGGCGGCGAGCGCCATCACCTGCGCCTTCGAGATCATCGGCACGGCCTCGAAGTCGAAGCTGTCGAAGGTCTTCCCGGCTGGCAGCCTGGCTTCGACGAGATGACGGTCGGTGCGCCGGCGACCGCGTTCGGCGATCTCGTGCTCGGCCATGGTGGCGAGGAAGCGGGCCGCCGGCCAACCTTCCTTGTCGGATTGCTCGGCAAATTGCGCCCACAGCACCTTGATGGCTGGCAGGCGGAGCTCGTTGAGCAACAGATTGAGGCGCGCGGTATCAACGGTGTTGGCCACGCTCATGCGGCACCTCCGGTCTCAGCGGTACCAATGAGGCATTCGTAGGTGGCAAGCGGCGCGAGCTGCACCACGACGTTCGGCAGGTGGGCGGGGTCAGGAGCGAAGTGAGCGCGCAGCCGGTTGAGTTCGGGAAGTCGACCGGCGTCAAGGTCGGCCGTGAGCTGATCGGCGAGCTCGGCCTCGCAGCCGCGCTCATGAGCGAGCGCGAGGAGATCGACCATGATCCGGCAGGCCTTCTTGTCCGGTAAGCGCTCGCGCAATCGGTCGAAGGTTCTTCGATAGCCCTCGCGCGGGAACAGCCTGTCCCGATAGACCAGATTGAGCAGCGCCATTGGCTTGCGCCGCAGGGAATGGATCACGTGCCGATAATCGACGACCTGGTCGTACTTGCCGTTGGGATGCGGCCGCCCGCGCGGCAAGGTAAGGAGATGCGTGCCACCGACGAACACGTCGAGGTGATCGTCGTAGAGCCGTGCCCGCAGCCGGTGACCGATCAGGCGCGATGGGACCGTGTAGAACACCTTGCGCAGGGTGAAGCCGCCCGAAGACGTCACGCGGACGATCACCTCTTCGTAGTCGGAGGTGCGGCGATCGGGCAGCTCCTGCAAAACCACGCGCTCGCTATCGATCCGCTTGGCGTTGCGGGCATTGCGGCGGCTGACGATCTCATCGATGAAGCCGCGATAGGTGACAAGATCGTCGAAGTCGACAGTTCCGCGCAGCAGCAAGGCGTCCGCGATTGCTCGCTTAAGATGACCGTGGGGCCCTTCGATCGAGCCATTCTCGTGGGCCACGCCTCGATTGTTGCGGGAAGGCCGCATGCCGTAATGGGCACAAAGGGCCTCGTATCGCTGCGTCAGATCATCCCGTGCATCGCGATCGAGATTGCAGAATGCGGCCGACAGGCTGTCGGTCCGATGCTCCCGCGGCGCCCCACCGAGCGACCAGAGGGCATTCTGCAGGCCTTCGGCCAGGGCAACGAAGCTCTCGCCGCCAAGCACGACGTGAGCATGCTCGAAGCCGCAATAGGCCAAACGGAAGTGATAGAGACGATGATCCAGCGGAGCGCCCGCGATCGTAACACCCAACTCGCCCATGTCTGTGAAGTCGGAGAGGCCGAGCTGGCCAGGCTCATGGATCTGGCGGAAGATTACCTCCTGCTCCTCGCCATTGATCGCCCGCCAGGCACGGATACGACGTTCCAGGGTACGACGGATACCGGTGCCGAGATCAGGATGACGTCGGAGCATCTCCTCGAAGACCGCGACCGGGCGTAAGCCAGGTGCCGACTTCAGGATCGGGACGATCTCGGTCTCGAACACCTCGCTCAACGGGTCCGGTCGTCGCCGGCCGCGGGGAGCCTTCTTTTGCGACGGAAGTCGGGGATCTCTCTCGATCCGATAAGCGGTCGCCGCACTGAATGATGCCTTGGCCGCCGCCACTGGCGGGCTGTCGGTCTGACGGTTCTTCATGTAGAGCCTCATTTGGTGATCTGTGATGTGTCGGCCGGGCAAGCGAGTGATTCCTCTTGGCGGAAGAACCACTTGCATAACCTGCCGGCCGCGATCACCAGTCGGCGCGGTCCCTAGCGGATCGCGCCGACGCCGGGCTCGTAACTCCGGTCGGGCTACGCCCTCCCTTCGTCACGAGCCCGGCGAAACTCTCTCACCTTGATTGACGCGCTCTTCCATCCTGATCGCCGCGCGACAGACCGTCATTCAGCACGAGAGGGACTAACCATCGCTGCTCAGCTATACGCATCAGCCCGCTTCGGCAAACGTGGAGACGGATTTTTGGCGCTCTCGGTTAGTGCAGGCCGATGCCAGTCGGTGACGAAACTGATTCCAAAGAGCGGCTTTGGGCTACTTTTAGCGATTTGAGTTTAGCTATGTCAGGGGCATATTTGCGCGGCTACGAGGTGATGCCGGCAACCGCGCCGTGGTCGGTTCGATCGCGGGCCACACTTCCGCGGACGTGAGGGATCCGCTGGCCCAAGGAGCTTGTCGAGCTCGGCGCCTGCAGTATCCGATTGGAATCCTTAGTGAAGCTCGCAAGCACTAGGGGACGGTCTAGAGAACTTCGGGGCGCACCTTCTGTCATTTCGAGCGGCGCCGGCGAAACATCAAGCACGCCGTCGCATGCCTCGGTCAGCGATATGTCATCGTGACTATGACTGACCTGTGGTTTGCGAGAGTCGTCGCCCGCAATTCATTCCCTCCACCAGATATTAGCCCGTCGGTCGGGCGAGCTTTCCAGTCTGTTTGCGATATCCGCGCAAAGCGGACCTCATATTTCGCCTGAGCACGATGAGCCCGAACGCCGTCAGCCACAAAGGCGTTGTCAGCAGGGCCAAAGCAAGGAAGGTAGAGACAACCGTCGCGGCAACGAAGGCGCTCCGCTTGGCTATCGGTGGAGCGAATATCCCGTGGCCCACAGCCCTGCCTGAGCTTTCGCCCGAAGGACGGCGCAAAGGCCGAAAAGACCGGATCTCACTCGCCAAACGCTGGGAGCGGTCCGACACGAATGTTGGATGTTCTGTCCCTGACAAGATGCCTCTCCTGTGTGAACAGCCCGGGAAACTTAGCAACCGATGATGTTGTTCCTCCGACGCTCGTGAGCCCGAGGCAGATTCACTAGAGCGGATGCGTGCGGCTATGTGATTGGAGAGAAAACGATGATCCAGCCTTTCATTTTGCAAGCACGAGCTTGTGTTCGCGGTGGGCTGAAAACGCGGCTTCGGCCGCCTAATGTCAAGAATCGGCATCTAAGTGGGAGGATCAGGGTTGGATGTCGGTCACAAGGCGCCGTCGATTGGTCAAAGATTTGGGCTGCGGAGATGCACATAGCCTACGAAGCGATAAACCTTCGTAGGAAGCTTGGCCGGTTCCCCCGGGGCAGAGCGCGCTGGCGTTGCTGCGGCTAGCGCGCAAGTGCAAGACGAGCTCGCACGTCAACGAGTGGCCTGCAGCGAAGTAGAAACGACTTCTTTTGGGTCTAGTTGGACCATCTCCGTTGCGATCTAGCCTACGGTGGCTTTGGCCCCCTGTCGAAAGAATGCAAGAACTGGCTCGCCGATTCACGCCTTGCGTCCGGCGGCAGTATTGGCGGCTGATTTCGAACCTGCCGTACAAGTGTGTACCAGCGGACTTCGTCGCGAACTCGATGGTATCGAGCGGCGAGTGCATCGAAGCGAGGCAGCCTGTGAAGTTGAGATGGGGCCGCTTCGGCCCGGACGGCGCCCTGCAGGCGCCCATGCCCGCAATATGTCTGGCGATCTGAGGCAAGCGATTTTCCGTCTCAACCTGGCCGGTCGCTGGACATGCCATCGCCCTCTTCCGCCTCAGCTCCGAGCTGTGCCACGTCTACCGTCGGGTCCGCGAGAAGACCCATTAGGGGCGTGCAACATAGATTCGCGTTCCGAACGTGGAATTGAGGGCAATTTTGGCGGGCTATTTCCACCAGCTCGGTCTCGAAGTGTGGAGACAGCCGCAGATCGGCTCTTCCCGATGTGCCTGGGAGGTGGGTGGCCGAGACCGGGCCCGTGAACTTCGAGCCATCGGGTATCGCGGCTCGCTGCCGATGACAAAGCGGGGTGGCGCGAGGCGCCCAGCTTTGCCGGCCTAATTTTCGTCCTGGCCAGGAGTGGAGCCTAAAAAAGTAGCGGACGAAGCTGAACGGCCGATTTCTCGGATCTACATTAGCTTGGAGCGCAAGAAGAATGCGGCTCCGCTGACGCCCCGTAGTTCTCCGTCCGGATAAAAAAACCGCGACGTAGTTCTCCGACCGCGAACACGGTCCCGACGCTTTCGTTTTTTGGCTAGTCCCTCACTCTTGAGGGAAATGGCTCCTTGCCCATCGGCAAAAGATATTCGGAGTCTGGTCCCTTCTAAAGCAGTCACCCACTTCATTGCTGAAAACAAAGTCGCCGAGTGAAAGCGTAGAAATGATCGCGCATATTGCGAAGAGCACTTTCATCGGTTCACCTCCCATTTTGTTGCCTGCGCGGCAATGACCTGAGGGGGCCATCGGAAAGCAGCGACGTCAACCTAAGCCCGTCTGAGGTGAGGGAAATAACTCGTCGGACCAGCCTCTGAGCTTGTAATCGGCCAAGCCCAGCCATTCATGCACAGCGATGTCCACCCGCCTGAGATTGTCAGTTGCGTTAGCCTGAGGCCGCCATATTTGCTGCCACCCGTGCGTTCGCATGCCGGCGGGAAAAGCGCTTACGTTGAAGCCAGCCTTGCGAAAAGCTCCCATCGCCCTCGGCATATGATATCCGGAGGTCACTAACATCCACCGCGATGAAGGGCTCGGGTGCATCAGATTAGCCGTATAACGAGCATTCTCCTCCGTCGTTTGAGATTGCCCTTCGGTTAGGATGCGATCCGGCTCGATGCCAAAGGAGACGAAGTACCCCTTCACGACAGAAGCCTCGCTTGACGCGCGACCGGAACCTTCTGTGCCGCCACTGAAGACAATCTTGGCTTCAGGGTAGCGGCGGGCGAGCAGAACCATCACCGCCAGTGGCTCTGTGTCTTCCTGGAGCACAATCGTGCTCAAATACGGATGGCTGACCGTATCGTAGGATCCCCCCAAAACAATGATGCCATCGATAGGATAGGCCGGGTATTCTCCCTGGGGGAAGCGCTGCTCAAGAGGCGTCAACAGCATGTTTCCCAGGGGACTTAGCGCGACGACCGCGACGGCGCCGCAGCTCAACGCGGCGACAAACGCTCCAGCGCGTAATCTGAAAAGACACAGTGCGAGCGCAATGCAAGCGCTCAACCCGAGGAGGTTCGAGGGAACGAAGAAAAACGCGCTCACGTACGTATCTCTCTTGTTTTGTCCGGCCCTGGACCTCGTTACCGACTTTTCCCGATCGGAGCAATGACGGAGGGCAGCTTCGCGAAAACCAAAGCTCCGAGGCGCCGTTCGCAGTGATATCGGTGCGCAATATGACCCGGCATGGAAGCCGCATAGAGCGTCAGAGTTCGCCAGCAATCCGAAAGACCTGCAGCCCTGCCGTGATATTGCTCATTAACTCGTGCCATGAGCGACAGAAGCGCGCGTTAATCCGAATAGCCGCATAGGGTTATCGCCTGCCCTCTCATCAACCTCTATGAGAGTCATATGAACACAGCTCTCCGAAATTGCAAATGTCTGGTTTGCGCTACGCTTTTGAGCGCCTAGCCTGGACGAGTGAAGTAGACGGCCATCGGCAGATGGTGGTCTGGGGCGACAGGCGGGTCCGTCTGTCACCAAGAAGGGGCACCACTGAACTGGGCCGTTTCCCTGCCTCGCCCAGGCTGGGCTGAAAAACCGTTGCAGTCGGTTTGTGATTAACGGAGAGTTCGATTCTTCGTTGATGGCGACTGAATTTCAGCCCCCTGCATTCCCCGCAAGCACGACGGGAGGTCCAGCTCTGTGCCTGCCTAGCGCTCGTCGGCGATGACCTGCGCGAGTTTCCGCTCACGATTTGCAAGACCAGCCTGGCGCGTCGGCAGCGCGGCTTCTTGGCTGCCGATTCCGAACGGGGCCGAAATCGGTCCGGCCTATCCGTTAGTAATGCGAGTGCGGCGTGGAACGCGTCGTCTCCAAGCGGTATGGCGGCCTTAGCCCCGGGGCGATCAATGGAGATCAAGTTATCTAACCGCACGCATCCGGCGGCGACACGGATGAGGGAGAACTTTTACCAGCTGTGAGTGCCCTCTCGACCTCCGCCGCAAGCACCATAAAGTGCTCGGCCAACTTGGTGAATAGTTCTCGCTTCTTCGGATCAGTGGCAAGGTCGCGGATCATCCCGCATTCCGCGGCCTGGATCTGAAGTTTCTCCAAGTACAGCTTGATGTCCTGCATCGCCTGCTCCGGTGTTCCGACCGGGAACAATGGGGCTTATGTCTGAGTCATCGCTTTCTGACCAGATCATTCTTGCGGACGTGGTAAGCGCAACCTGCATGGATTAGTCCGAAACGTTCGGGAACGAACCAAGGCGCCTCATTGTTCACGCAGAAGCCTGATGCGCTCGCGGCCTTCCAAGCGATCGCAGGTGCGGGCACCTCGCGACCACATTGATCGCGGCACATCTCGTTTAGGGCGCGCAGTTGTTTGGACCGCCGCCGCTCCTACGACGCTAAGAACCAAGTGGTTGTAAAGAGGAGCTCACCCGCATCGCGCCGTCAGGAGCATTTCAGGATCATACGCCTGGCGATTCTCAGCAAGCTGCCGGTACTGGCATGCAAGTGCGCCGTACATGTCGCGTCTAAAGTCAGTCGTGGCGAGCAAAGAGATAATTTCGTATTCGGCTGCAATTTTCTGAAACTGCTCAATACGCGGTTCAATATTGACCATTATTTCACCCCAACTAATTAGTCGGGCGGGAGCACTTTAGCTCTCAGTCGCCGATGCCCTTTTTATGTGGCGATATGCGGATCCTGAGCTTGCAAAGAGACGAATTGGAGTCACATTTTGGCTATCCAAAGGTTATCCACAGCATCAAAAGCTGTAATGGCATACCGGACTAACCCGCGATCTTTCCGGTGGTCGCGTTACTTAACGACTATTCATGGGCGCAAATTTGCGGGACAACGCGAAGCCGCTACCCGGTAGTCGCTGATTATCGCCCCGTGATATCGGCAGATGGCTTTCGGAGTCGCGCTGCTTGGGCGTGCGTACGCGCTCCACAAGCTTTACCGTTGATCATGCGATCGTCTGGACAAGCACATGGATGCGCACTGGCGTAGTACTCGACCCGACTAAACTCGACTAGTAGAGCGGCGAAGTCGCAGCCGATAGACGGCTTCCGCTTTTTGCCTGGCTTCCGCTCGTTTCGGTCGGCCCGGTGATTGTGCCGACGGCGAGCAGGACGATTGCCTCGGTTAACGTAGCGCCGTCGGGAATGTTCGCAAGGTCCCGTGGCCGTCAACGTAGCCCGGAAGAATGGCGTAAAACCCGTAGGCAGACGTATTGGCCAGGGTTTAAGCTCAGGCTGTAAGTGCCCGATCTGTCGGCGGCGGTCCGCAGCAGATAGGGCCTGGGTTCCCGACCAGTGTCACCAAGGCGCTGGAAAGTGGCGCCCGCGCCTGATCGGTGATCCTTCCCTGCACGGCGAAGGCGATGCCTCACCGGTAGCGCGACATCTGCGCCGGTGGTCGCGAAGCTCACGGTGACATTGTCGTGACCGGCATGTAACCGGAGACGCTCCCCTCGATTGTGTAGTTGCCCGGAGCAAGGGGAAGAGTCGTGTAGGAACCGTCCGATCCACCGGTGGGCGGGATACGAGATGCTCGGTTGATCCTCATTGAGCCGCCTGCTTCTTCGGCCCCGAACTGATGTAGATTTGGAAGAGCGGCATCTTGGCACGCGAAAGTTCTACGTAACCCGGGGCGCCTTGAGGCACTGCCCGTTCCTGGGCGTCCTGTTTTCGGGCTGTCAGTCCTGGAAATTCAATGATTGCCCACTGGCAAAACATATTCGGAATTTGGTCCCTCCTACGGCAACCACGCACTTCGTTGCTGAAAACAAAATCGGCAAGTGAGAGCGCGGAAATGATCGCGCATATTGCCATGAAGATTTTCATCAGATCGCCTCCATTGTAACAAATTGCCCTTAAATGGAACGGGTTCGCCACAAAGGTATGAGCGCCCTACAGCCTCGCGGCTTTGATTAGCTTTCATGCTCGTCGGCCGGAACTAATATAGACTTCAGTCTGTCGGCGCATGAATGTTCGCCAGCAGTCGAGACCAAGCACGGTGGCTGCGTTGTTATCAAAATTTCCGAATGCAAGAGGCGGCCTATGACAATGCTATAACTGCACCGCGCGAAGGCCAAACTCGTTTACGAGCCATCACCGCCTCAAAATCATTCAGTCGCTGGCCTACTCGTGGGGCCTCAAAATTCCCAGATCGGCGAATCCGATCAGCGCTTCGTCTTGCACCGCGACGTGGTTGCCTTCAGTCGCGCGAAGGCCGCCGGAGCGAAATAACGCCAACGCGAGCCGCTTCTCGGATAGTCGCATCTCGATATACTGAGTTTCGAGTTCGCTCATGTTCATCGTGAGCAGACGTTCATATCGCTCGATAGCTGTTATAAGGGAGTCTAAACTCGCAAGCGTTTCCGACATGGAATTACTCCACGCAAACCAGCGGTGTAAGCGTTACATTGAAACAAACCGACAGGGGGTGACGCGGCCGATGACGAAACCGTTGCGGCCACGATTTCACAACGTTGAGATCGATGCCGACAGGCGGTGCCGCCGGTGAACATGGCGATGCTGGACAAGGCATTCGAGCGTTTCCCGGTCCGCCACCTCTGGAGACACGTCTGTCCGGAGTAAGGGCGTTCGGTCAGCCCACTATTTGCCAGAACTTGGGT
>NZ_JBARGP010000487.1:0-8593 GCF_049798375.1 Bradyrhizobium sp. | reverse complement strand
GTGATCGATTTGATCACGAGGCGATCCTCGAGCGCCGGGGCAAAGCCGGTCTTGGCCGGCGCGCAGTAATCTGACGGCACCACGCGCGAGACCCGCAGCGAGCGCGCGACATAGATCTCCTCGATATCGTCGTCGCCGGTCTGCGCCCATGCGCCGGAAGGACCGAGCAGCAATGCGCAGGCGATCACTGACGATATGAGTCCTGCGGAACGCATGGGAATCTCCAAACGGTTGAGGGAGCGCTGGTCTAGCACGCAGAACCTTACCCTGTGACGGGGATCACATCACCGGATGCGCTGCGCATCTAGTCTCGGCGCGTCAGGGGAGATTTCGGCATGCGCAACATGGCCCTCATCGCAATCGGCATGACTTTGGCGTCCCCAGCGGCCCAGGCAGGACAGACCCGCAGCCTGACCCTGTCGACCGGCGAAACTGTGGCGACGTCGCGACCCGCAGATAGCCAGCGCACCGCCGACGCCAACCCGCCGGCCATGGCACGGCCCGCAACGCCGCCAGCACAGGCTGCGCCAGCACCCGCGCAAATCGCGCCGCAGATTGTGAGCACAGAGCCATCCGCGCGGAGGCAAAGCGCGCGCGCGCCGCAACGGCGGCATACCGTGCGGGCGTCGAGGCGCCAGGGCAGCGGTTGGACCAAGTCCCGCATCGTCAGCGAGCTGCACCGCCACGGCATCTATTGGTGAGTTGAGAGAGACGCTCGTCGCGGTTCGAGCGAAGGAGCCGTCTTGTGCCCGCGATATCATGCAACGCGGCAGCGGGCATCCAGTATGCCGCAGCCTTTCGGTCAACCAGAACTGTCTCCGGGATACTGGGTCCCCCGCCTTCGCGGGGGACGACCAACTTGAGCAGCTTTGGCCGGTATGTTCGGCCGGACGAAACTCGGCCGGTTGTTACTGCGAGATGGTCTGGATCACGCTCGACAGCGGCCTTGCATTGGTCATCGTGGTCGGCAGCTTCGAATCCTGGCCGATCATCGCGTCATATTCCGGCAGTGACTCCAGCGTGCCCTTCGGCCGCATCGCCACCACCTTGTAGCCGCCGGCCTTCAGCCGCCGCAGCAAGGTCGGCAGCGCTTCGGCTGTGTGCTTCTGGAAGTCGTGCATCAGGATGATGCCTTTGCCCTTCTTCTCCAACCCGGTCATCACGGTGTTGATGACCTGCTCGGGATCCTTGGACCTGAAGTCGAAGGAGTCGATATCGCAGGAGAACATCGCGACGTTACGGGTGCCGAGATAGGCCACCGTGGCCGGCCGATGCTGCAGCTGCGGGAAACGGAAGAACGGGGCCGGATTGGTCTCGAGTGCGAACTTGACGGCGCTGATGCCTTTCTCCAGTTCGTCCTTCGCCAAATCGTCGGTCATCTTCTTGCCGTTCATATTCGGATGCGACCAGGTGTGCACGCCGACGACGTGACCCGCCGCCAGCACCTGGCGCAGGATCTCCGGGTGATACAGCGCGTGCTTGCCAATCGAGAAGAAGATGCCGGTGGTGCACTCGTCGGCCAGCGCCTTCAATACGGCCGGCGTGTTGCGCGGCCACGGGCCGTCATCGAAGGTCAGCACCACCTCGTGGTCGGTCAGGAAGTCGAACTGCTTGAAGTGGTCCATGCCGAAGCCGGGGCCGCCCGTGGTGTCGACCACGACGGTGCGGGAAATGCCGAGCGCGTCCGGATTGGCGCAAGCTGTTTTCTGGACAGCGGGCACGGGCAGGGGCAGCGGGGCGGGCGCCGGCTGCTGCATGGCGACCTTACTGGGAACCGCGGCCGTCACGTCGACATCGTCCCGCGCGGCGAGCTTCGCCGAAGACGCCTGTTCGGACGGATAGGCGGCGGTGGTCTGCGGCGCGGAGGCGAGCACTGCGCGCGGGGCGGAGAAGTAGTGCCACGTTCCGGCGATGATCGCGGCGGTGGCAACGGTGGCCAGCATCAGGCCCAACGCATTACGCATGTTAGATATCCCGAGAAACGCGAAACTGGTGGCGGCGGAGGACAGGATGGCCCCGTCCGATCCGATTACGTTCGATTAATGCCAATGAAACCTTAACGCGGCCCCAACACGGGCGAGATCGGCGAAGATTTCCAACGCCATGGTTGTGGACGGAACATGACTTGGAAGGAACATGGCTCAAGGCGGGCGTGACGACGATCACGGAAACGATAGCCGGTTGGCGGAATGATAGGCGCATCGATCAACCGACGCCGCACCACGCGGCGCTGCCGATGGGAGCCGATCATGACCGCTTTTCCGTTCCTGCTGCGCAAGGCCGTGCTTGTCGTTGCCTGCGCTGCCGCCGTCACCACGCTGAGCCAGCGCGAGAGCTTCGCCTTCAGTGCCGAGGCGCAGCAGATGTGCTCGGGCGATGCTTTCCGGCTCTGCGCCAGCGAGATCCCGAACATTCCCGCGATCACCGCCTGCATGATCAGGAAGCGCGCATCGCTCAGCCCGAGCTGCCGCACGGTGCTCGATCGCGAGGTCGTCAAGAAGAGCGGCAAAGTCGCCGATGTGGATTGATAGGATCGAAGTGCGGCGGAATGCGCTGGCGGTAGCCGAATGGGTCGTCCGGATCAGCTACCTTGTCCGCGCTGCGTCGGCGCAATGTCTTGCGAGGTCGGGCTACGCTCACTAAAACCGAACGAACCATTTGAAGTCGGGAGCGAGGCGTCACCCATGAGCAGAATTCTCGTCGTCATGTCACTCGTTGTGCTGGCCTCGGCGGTCCGGGCGCAACAGCCGGGGCATGATGCCTGCGCGCGCGACGTGTCGCGGCTGTGCCGGGCGCACATGAATGACGGCGACCAGGCCGTGCTGGCCTGTTTGAAGGAGCACCGCGCACGGCTGTCCCGGGCCTGCGAGCGGATGCTGGTCGAGCACGGGCAGTAAGAGAAAGGCTTGCTCTTCACCCTCCCCTGGAGGGGGAGGGTCGCCGCTCATGCAATGAGCGGCGGGGTGGGGTGATCTCTCGGCATGTTACGATACCCGTGACATCACCCCACCCCGTGTCACATTCCGCTTCGCTCCATGTGAGCCGACCCTCCCCCTCCAGGGGAGGGTGGCTATCGAGTTCGCGGTGACAAGAGCGCGCTACGGGCCGCTTCTTGTCGCCGTGGCCAATGCGGGCGCCTGCTCGACGGCACGGTCTGGCGGCAGCTCGCCGGCGTGCTCCCGCATATCCTCCTTGCCGCGTACCGAGCCGAACGGGCGCTCCAGCATGCGGCGGACATGCACCGGATCGGGGCCTCTGTGAAAGCTCGACGCGCGCTGATACAGCTCGCGCTCCGATCGCGTAGCGCGGTTGCGCTGGCGCAGATAATCGAGCCAGGTCGGGCAGTGATAGCGCTCGGTCCACGCTTCCGGATCGGCGATGTCGCGCGCGATCGACCATCCATAGGCGCCGTTGCGCTGCCGGCTGAGTTGGACGTCCTGCATCACACTGTGGAAGGCGCGGGCATCGTCCTGCGTCACGCGGTATTCGATCTCGACCACCAGCGGCCCCGAGCGCGGCGTCAGCGACAACTGCACCTCGGGATCGGCGAGGGCTTCGGCATCCTCGTTGCGGGCGCCAACCGGCGGCATCCGCAGCCACAGGCCGAGCAACGGCGACAGCGCCATCAGGGCGCCGGACACCACGAGCGCCACCTCGACCCCGTGAGCGTCGGTCATCCGGCCCCAGCCCCAGCTTCCGATCGCAATGCCGCCGGAGATCGATGCCTGATAGGCGGCGAGGGCGCGCCCGGCCACCCAGCGCGGTGCCGACAGTTGCACGCCGATATTGAACAGCGCCACCGCCAGCATCCACACTGCGCCGGCCAGCACCAGCGCGGCGCATGTCAGCACCGGACTGGCGCTGAGCCCGACAGCAGCGGTGGCGGCGCCCATCGAAAGCGTGCAGGCGCGCACGGCGGCCTCGCCGCTCATCCGCTGCCGGATCGCGCTGATATTGAGCGCGCCGATCACGGCGCCGACCCCGAACGCGCCGAGGATGACGCCATAGGTCAGCGCGCCGCCGTGCAGCCGGTCGCGTGCCACCAAGGGCATCAGCGCCGAGATCGCGCCGCCGATCACGCCGGTCACGAAGGTGCGGATCAGCACGATCCGGATCGAGGGCGAGTTGGCAATGTAACGGATGCCGGAAACGATGGCGCGGTTGAGCCGCTCGCGCGGCAGATGCTGCGGCTCGACGACGCGCCGCCACATCAACAGCGCGACCACCAGCGGCAGATAGAGCACCGCATTGCAGGCGAAGGCCGCGACTGCGCCGGCCGCGGCGACAATGACGCCGCCAATCGCCGGACCGAAGCTGCGGGCGATGTTGTAGCTGATGCCGTTGAGCGCGACCGCGGCTGGCAACGTATCCGGCGGCACCTGCTCGCTCACCGAGGATTGCCAGGCCGGCCCCATCAGCGCCATGCCGCTGCCGACCACGAAGCACAGCGACAGCAGAACATTCGGCGTCACCAGGTCGAACCAGAACAGCACGGTGAGCGCGCTCGCGCCGGCGAGCGCGATGCCGAGCGCGATCAGCGCCACGACGCGGCGGTCGTACATGTCGGCGATGGCGCCGGCCGGCATCGAGATGAACATCACCGGCAGCATCAGTGCGGTCTGCACCAGCGCGACGTCGTCGGCCGAGGACGTCATCTGCGTCATCGCCCAGGCCGCGCCGACCGCCTGGATCAACAGACCGAGATTGGAGAGCAGGCTGGCCAGCCAGATCCGGCGGAACGCCATGTGCCGCAGCGGAGCCGCAATGCCGTCCGTCGAGAAAATCAGGCGTCGGGGCGGGGCGTTCATGTCCGGCGTCGCTCCTTCGCAATGTCGCCAGTCTGTAATCGACTGGTGCTTGATTCCGCCAGGTCGTATGTGATGCCTGCGAAGGTCCGCCTCTGTCCAGTCAGTTTCCAGTTCTGAATTCGTGCAGGGGAGCAACCATGTCCAATGGGGGAACTGCCGATGAATCTGACGCGACGCACAATGCTGCAAGGTTTGGGAACCCTGCCGCTGCTTTCCGCTGACCTGCGCCATGTGGCGCTGGCCCAGGCAGTGCCGGCGACAAACGCCGCGCAAGAGATGCCGCCGATCCTGTTCGTGCACGGCAATGGCGATCATGCCGCGTTATGGATGACGACTTTGTGGCGGATGGAATCCAACGGCGTGCCGCGCACGCGAATGGCTGCGATCAACTTCACCGACCCGCTGGCGCGCAACGACGACACCGTGGCGCAGGCCAACCACTCCTCGACCGAGGACCAGCGGCGCGAGCTTGGCGAGGCCGTCGCAGCTTTGCGCAAGGCGACCGGTGCGGCGCGGGTGGCGCTGGTCGGCAATTCGCGCGGCGGCAACTCGATCCGCAGCTACATCAGGGACGGCGGCAATGACATCAGCCATGCCGTGCTCTGCGGCACGCCCAATCATGGCGTGTTCAATGCCGATGATCAGCTCGGCAACGAGTTCAACGGCCGCGGCACGTTCCTGAAAGGACTGAATAGCGGCGACAGCGAGGTCACGCCGGGCACTGACTTCCTGACCCTGCGCAGCGACGGATTGGACAAATATGCCCAAGCCGATGGCCGCTTCATCGGCAAGCCCGGCGTGCCGACCGGCGTCACCGCCGAAGGGCCGGAACTGAAGGGCGCGACCAACCTGGTGCTGGGATCGGTCGATCACCGCGAGACTGCCTATTCGCCGCGCGCCTTCCGCGAGATCTACAAATTCATCGCCGGCCACGAGCCGGAGCGGATCGCGATCCTGTCCGAGCCGAAGGTGCGGCTGAGCGGGCTGGTGACGGGGACGCCGGGCGGCGTGCCCACCAACCGCCCGGTTGATGGCGCCAAGGTCGAGATCTTCCGGGTTTCGCCCGACACCGGCGAGCGTCAGGGCGAGGCGCTCTATCGTGTCGAGACCGCGGCCGACGGGCGCTGGGGGCCAGCCGAGGTCGATCCATCAGCCTATATCGAGATCGTGCTGACCTCGCAGGATGCGCCGATCACGCATTTCTATCGCTCGCCGTTCCCGCGCTCTTCCGACATCGTGCATTTGCGGGCCGCCAAGCCGCTCACGGCGGCCGACACGGGCGCGAGCGCTGTCGTCATGATGACCCGGCCGCGCGGCTATTTCGGCCTGCCGCGCGATATCGTGCTGCTCGACGGCAAGGAGCCAACAGACGTGCAGAAGGGCGTTCCGACCGATTCGGCCACCACCTTGCGGCTGCCGGCGGGCGAAGCCGGCCGCAGCGTGGTCGGCCTGTTCAACCAGGAACGGATCGCCGCCCGGCTTTGGCCGGTTTCGGAAGGCAGGATTGCGGTCATCGAGCTGACGACTTAGCTGATGGAAGCGAGAACAATTGAGCTGATGGACTGTGGCGCCGCTGGCTCGCTGCACCTTCTCCCCTTGTGGGAGAAGGTGGCGCGAAGCGCCGGATGAGGGGTCTGTCTCTGCGGAGAGAACCCCTCACCCGTCGGCGCGCTTCGCGCACCGCCACCCTCTCCCACAAGGGGAGAGGGTATCCGTCGATGCCGAGCTGGTTCGCCTAGCTTTCTAGATACCACAGATGTCGGATCACGCTTACTTCGAGGTCCTGAATGTCAATCGCCGAGATCCATGACCTGTCGCGCGCACGGCGGCCATTGGTGCCGCCGACGCCGCCGCGCGCGCCGGACAACATGGGTGCTCTCCGGCGCGTCCTGAAGATGGGCGACAACGCGATCGCGACCTGGAGCCAGCGCGCTTATGAGGAGGATGTGATCCGGGGCCGCTTCTTCGGCCGCTCCAGCTTCATCCTCAACACGCCAGATGCCATCAAGCATGTGCTGGTCGACAATTACGAGAATTATGCCCGCACGCCCGGCGCCATCCGCGTGCTGCGCCCGATGCTCGGCGAGGGCCTGCTGATCGTCGAAGGCAAGGCCTGGAAGCATCAGCGTCGGACCTTGGCGCCGGCCTTCACGCCGCGCGCGGTTGATACGCTGATCCCGCACATGGTCGCGGTCGCCGACGACACGGTGGCGCAGCTGAAGCAGCGATGTGATCGCCCGATCGATCTGCGCGAGATCATGCAGCTGATGACGCTCGATATCGCCGGGCGCACCATGTTTTCGTTCGCGATGGGCCGGCACGGCGCCACGTTGCGCGAATTCGTCTTCGAATACGGCACGCGGTTGGCAAGCCCGCATCTGCTCGACCTGGTGCTGCCATTGTCTTGGCCGACGCCGCGGGATTTCGCCCG
Organism: Bradyrhizobium sp.; assembly: GCF_049798375.1. Classification (GTDB taxonomy): domain Bacteria; phylum Pseudomonadota; class Alphaproteobacteria; order Rhizobiales; family Xanthobacteraceae; genus Bradyrhizobium. Next base: position 1,354 of record NZ_JBARGP010000487.1, on the reverse strand, counting down.
CGCCCGTTTTCGCAAGCGCTGGACCGCTTTTGTGGCGATGCTGATGGCGGAGCGTCGGGCCGCCGGCAAGAGCGGCGATGCGCCGCCGCAGGACCTGTTCGATTTGATGGACGCGGCGCGCGATTCCGAGACCGGGGCCGGCTTCTCCGACGAGCTGCTCGCCGACGAGGTCGCGACCATGATCCTCGCCGGCCACGAGACCACCGCGACCGCGCTGTTCTGGGCGCTGTATCTGCTCGCGCTCGATGGCGAGAGCCAGGAAAGACTTGCGCGCGAGGCGCAGGACGCCGAAGGCGCCATCGAGCCGGAACGGCTGCCATTCGCCCGCGCCGTGGTCGACGAGGCGCTGCGGCTTTATCCGCCGGCGTTCCTGATTGCGCGCGCTGCGGCCGGTCCTGATCAGGTTTCGGGTTTCCCGGTTCGTCCAGGCGATGTGATACTGATCGCGCCGTGGCTGCTGCACCGGCATGAAAAGCTGTGGCAGGCGCCGAATGCCTTCCTGCCGGAGCGCTTCATGCCCGGATCAGCGCCGCCGGAACGCTTCGCCTATCTGCCGTTCGGCGCCGGCGCGCGGGTCTGCATCGGTGCGCATTTTGCCTTGGTCGAGGCGACCTTGGCGTTGGCGCGGCTGGTCGGTGCTTTCAGGATCGAGCTGGTCGATCATTTGCCGGTGCTGCCGGTCGGCGTGGTGACGACGCAGCCGAACCGGTCACCGATGTTTCGCATCACGCCGCGTTTGAAATCGTAGGATGGGTGGAGCGCAGCGATACCCATCTATTGTCGTTTACAAAGAGAGATGATGGGTATCGCTTCGCTCCACCCATCCTACGAAGTGTCTTGTTGTTAGTTAGTCGAGTGGGACCATCATGAGCGACGCACCTCCGCAATTCTCGGCCCTTCACGAGGCCGCCGATCCGACCGTGGCCGATGCCATCGTGGGGCTGATCCATGACGGCGCCGATCCCGAGCTGAACCGGATCAACGCGCTCGAGTTCTCTGGCCGTACCGGCCTGGATGAAGAGCGGGTGATCTCCGGCTTCATCCACGCGGCGCGGCTCGGGCTGTTCGACCTGACCTGGAACGTGCTCTGTCCGGGTTGCGGCGGCGTGCTCGACGCCCATGGCACGCTGAAATCGCTGCGCGCCGACGACTATCATTGCGGCCTTTGCGCCGCCGGCTACGAAGTCTCGGTCGACCAACAGGTCGAAGCCGCGTTCACGGTAAGCCCGCGTGTGCGACGGATTGCGGCGCATGATCCGCATGCGTTGCCGGTGTGGGATTATTTCAAGCAGGTGTTCTGGAGCTCCGGCGTCGAGTTCGACGAGCAGTCGATGGCCTCGCTCTCCACCGACGT
>NZ_JBARGP010000486.1:0-6799 GCF_049798375.1 Bradyrhizobium sp. | reverse complement strand
TTACCGAAGCTCATACGCCATGGGGCAGCGCGATCGACTACCGCGTGCCCGAGGTGCGGGCGTTCGCGATCGAAAATGCCTTGCACTGGCTCAATGATTACCGCTTCGATGGCCTGCGCTTCGATGCTGCCAACCACATCGTCGGCCTGCACGACGAGATCCCGCTGCTGCATGAGCTGAGCGCCGCCGTCGGTGATCTCGCTGGGGAAACCGGGCGGCACATTCACCTTGTGCTGGAGAACGGCGACAACAGCGCCAGCATGCTCGATTCGACCGAGAATCCGCCGCGCGGCAAATATCGCGCTCAGTGGAACGACGACTATCATCACGTCTGGCACGTGATGCTGACCGGTGAGAGCGCCGGTTACTATGGCGACTATCAGGACCATCCGCGCGGCCGGCTTGCCCGTGCCCTCGGCTCTGGCTTCATCTATCAGGGCGAACACGCGCCCTTCTGGGGCGGCGTGCCGCGAGGCGAGCCGAGCGGGCACCTGGCACCGAATGCCTTCGTCAATTTCCTGCAGAACCACGATCAGATCGGCAATCGCGCGCTCGGCGACCGGCTGGATTCGATCGCTGCTCCTGAGACGATCGCTGCGGCGCTCACGGTGACATTGCTGACGCCGATGGTGCCGATGCTGTTCATGGGCGAGGAATGGGGCTCCCGACGGCCATTCCCGTTCTTCTGCGACTTCGAAGGCGGCCTTGCCGACGCGGTGCGCAAAGGTCGGCGCATCGAGTACCAATGGGCCTATGCCAAATTTGGCGACGAGGTACCCGACCCGCTCGCCGTCGAGACGTTCAGATCTGCCGTGCTCGACTGGGATTCGCGCCATCAATCACCGGGCAAGGAGCGCCTCGCGCTGGTGCGCGCGCTGCTCGCAATACGGCACAAGGACATCGTGCCGCGGCTGCCGGGCGCCGTGTTCGGCGCAGCGCATGCCGGCGCTGATGGCCTCCTCACCGCGCATTGGATCATGGGCGATGGCTCGCGCCTGCAACTGATCGTCAATCTGTCACCGGCCGAGATTGCAGCGCCCAAGCGCCGCGAGGCCACGCCGATCTGGGGCGGCGCCGTCGCTGATCGTCTGCCGCCCTGGTCGGTGTACTGGAGCCTTGGAGGAAGCTGATGGCTCCCGCAATTCCGCTCGCAACCTATCGCCTGCAGCTCACTGCGGATTTCAATTTCGACGCGGCCGTAGCCGTCGTGCCATACTTGAAGGCGCTCGGCATCAGCCACGTCTATGCCTCACCATTCATGAAGGCGCGCAAAGGCTCTGCGCATGGCTACGATGTCGTCGATCATACCAAGTTCAATCCCGAGCTCGGCGGCGAAGAGGGCTTTGCCCGGCTTTCCGCGGCATTGAAGGCGCACGACCTCGGCCTCATCCTCGACTTCGTGCCGAACCATGTCGGCGTCCACTACGATGACAATCCCTGGTGGCTCGACGTGCTCGAATGGGGACCGGCATCGCCGCATGCGGCCTCCTTCGATATCGATTGGGACCAACTGCCCTATCGCGCGCGCGGGGGCGTGTTGCTGCCCATCCTCGGCTCGTCCTACGGCCAGGCACTGGAGAGTGGCGAGATCGAGCTGCGCTATGACGCCAATGAGGCCAGCTTCTCCTGCTGGTACTACGAGCACCGGCTGCCGATCGCACCCGAACGCTACGGCGAGATCCTGCGGATCATCGTGCAGGACGCCGGCGCCGAGCAGAGCGATGCCGGCCGGCGCATCCTCGAACTCGCCGCGCGCCATCAGGGCCTGCGCCATCCGAACCGCAAGGAGGCGCCCGGCTTCAAGGCCGAGCTCAAGGCGATCGCCGGCGCGGACGCGATCATCGCGCGGGGCCTCACTGCGTATCGCGCAGGCCCTGACCGGCCGGCCCAGACACTGGCGCTACATCATCTCCTGGAGCGACAGCATTACAAGCTCGGCCATTGGCGGCTGGCTTCGAGCGACATCAACTATCGCCGCTTCTTCGACGTCAACACACTGGCCGGGTTGCGCGTCGAGGATGCCGGCACTTTCGAGGCAATCCATCGACTGGTGAAGAAGCTGATCGCCGATGGGCAGCTGCAGGGTCTGCGGCTCGATCACATCGACGGCTTGCGCGATCCCGCGCAATATTTCCAGCGGCTGCGCCGCCTGATCCGTGATGCCCGCGGCCCCGCGGCCGGGCCATTCTATGTGGTGATCGAGAAGATCGTCTGCGAGCAGGAGAAGCTGCCGAGCTTTACCGGCGTGCACGGCACCACCGGCTATGAGTGGATGAACACGATCACGCACGTGCTGATCGACGGCAAAGGGCTCGAGCCGCTGGACGAGGTCTGGCGCCAGCTTTCTAACAGCGCGCCGCAACTGGAGCCGGTGCTGAAGGCGGCCAAGCGCCGTGTGCTGGAGACGCTGCTGACCTCTGAGTTCACGGTGCTGACGCGGCTGCTTGCCCGCATCGCCAACGGCCACTACTCGACCCGCGACTATTCGGAGGATAGCCTCCGGCAGGCGCTCGAGCTCTACGTGCTGCATTTCCCGGTCTATCGCACCTATCTGACCACGGCGATGCCGACCGCTGCCGACCGCGCGCTGATCGACCATGCGATCGCCCACGCGCGCGCCGAATGGTTTGCCTCCGACGGCTCGATCTTCGACTTCCTGCGCGATGCGCTGACGATGGATCTGATCAGGGGCGACCGCAAGGCGACACACAGCGTGCCGCGCCTACGCCGTTTTGCGCTTAAGGTGCAGCAGTTCACCGGGCCTGTCATGGCGAAGTCTCTGGAGGATACCGGCTTCTATCGCTTCCACCGGCTGCTGGCGTTGAACGAGGTCGGCGGCAATCCGGCTGCGCACGCGCTGTCCATTCCGGGCTTCCACGCGCTGATGCGCGACCGCGCCAAGCAGTGGCCGCACGGCATGAGCGCAACCGCGACCCACGATACCAAGCGCGGCGAGGATGCCCGCGCGCGGCAAATGGCCCTGACCGAGATCCCGTCCGACTGGACCTCGGCGGTGGCGCGCTGGAAGCTTCTGAACGCGCCGCACCTCGTCACCGACGGTGTCTCGCGCAGCCCTTCGGCGACGTTCGAATACATGCTGTACCAGACGCTGCTCGGCATCTGGCCGGCCGATGGCGACGATGAGACGCTGATGGAGCGGCTGCAGGCCTATGCGCTGAAGGCCGCACGCGAAGGCAAGCAGGAGACGAGCTGGCTCAATCCCAACGAGGCCTATGAGGCCGGCTTGCAGACCTTCATTGCCCGCATCCTCGATCCGGCGCTGTCAGCAGAATTCCTGCAATCCCTCGACACGTTCACGCGGCGAACCAGCCTGCTCGGCGCGCTGAATTCGTTGAGCCAGATTACGCTGAAGGCGACGATGCCCGGCGTACCGGACTTCTATCAGGGCACCGAGTTCTGGGATCTCTCGATGGTCGATCCCGACAATCGCCGTCCGGTCGATTTCGGCGCGCGCGAAGCCGCGCTGCGCGAGGTCGAGACGCCGGATTGGGCCAGCCTGACGCGCGATTGGCGCGATGGCCGTGTCAAGCTGGCCTGGACGCGCCAGCTGCTGCGGCTGCGCGACGCGCTTCCGGCAGTGTTCACCAGTGGCTCCTATGAACCGCTCGAGGTCAGCGGTCCGCATGCCGCTCACGTCATCACCTTTGCCCGAAGGCATGGCGATGATGCGGCCATCATCGTGGTGGGCCGCGCGATGGCACGGTTCTCAGACAACGGCCGCGCATGGCCACGCGCCGATGCCTTCGACGCAACGGTGCAACTCGGCGGCTACGTGGTCGACGGGTTCGAAGGGATGACGGAGCTTGCTGTGTCCGCGCTGTTCACCGATCTGCCGGCGGCCATCGTGAAGGCTCGCGCTGCCGATGCTGCTGCACCGCAACTACGCTCACGCGCGACCGCCTGACAGAGCTCAGCTCTTCTTGGTCAGCAGCAGCTGCCCGCGGCTGCGGATCGCCGTCTGCGCCATTTCGGCGAAGCGCTGCAGCAGCCAAGGCAACACGACCTCCACGCGCACTTCCGCCTCGCCGACATCGATGCGGCCGGACGCGGCCTGCCCGAGCGCACGCACGCGGAAGATCATTTGATCCCCGTCCCAGCGCTCTTCATCGACCTTAAGCACCGGCACGCTGGTTGCCGCGCGCGTCAGCCCGGTTTTTAGCCGTCGCACGGCCTCTTCCTTGCCGAGACGGTGGGGAATGGACACAACGAGGGGTGCTGACATCGCAACTACTCTCTTATTAGACCTGTTTTGGCGATCCGCGCGTCGATATCTGCTGCGGCCGGGAAACCACAGCGCGATTTTCCCGACAACGCGCGCGGAACTTTCGAAGTTCCCACCGGTTTCCTCGGCGAAGGCAGAGCAAATTGTCGCCCTCCTGCCGGGGCAGAGGAGGAGTTATGTCTATCGGAACAATCATCCTGATCATTCTCGTGATCGCGCTGCTCGGCGGCTTTTCGGGCATCGGCGGCGGGCCGTTCTATGGCACGGGCTATTATGGCGGCGGCGGTCTCGGCCTGATCATCGTCATCCTGCTGATCCTGGTCCTGCTCGGACGCATCTGACGCCCGTAGCTGGCGCATCCGCTCGCTCAGAACGGCAACGAAGCGTCAGCCGAACACAATCATAATCGTCTCGCATCGCCCGCCCTGAGCGGGCGATGCAGCATTCCGGAGGCACCGCACGATATTTAAACGACCGCGCGTCGTCGTCCGTTCAAATCTTTCCGGCCAGCTTCTTGATCGCCGGCTTGATCGAGCTGGCCGCATCATCGTAGCCGTCCCAGGCCTTGGTCTTTGGCAACAGGCCGGGCACGCTGCGCACGGTGTAGCGCTTCGGATCGAGGTCATTCTTCACTTGCGCCCAGGTCAACGGCATCGACACCGTCGCGCCCGGGCGCGCCCGTGGCGACAACGGCGCGACTGCGGTCGACATCCGGTCATTGCGCAGATAGTCGAGGAAGATCTTTCCCTTGCGCAACTTCTTCGACATGTTGAGCAGATATTGCTCGGGATTGTCGTTGGCCATCCACTGGCAGACACCTTGCGCGAACGCCTTGGCTTCCGGCCAGCTCACCTTGTCGCGCGCGCCATGACGCAGCGGCGTCACCACGTGCAGGCCCTTGCCGCCGGTGGTCTTGCAGAAGCTTTCGAGGCCGACATCCTTCAGCCGTTGCCGCATCTCCTTGGCCGCGGCAATGACTTCGCTGAAGTCGACATTCGGCGCGGGGTCGAGATCAAACACCAGCCGCCCCGGCACGTCATATGCGTCCGGCGCACAATTCCACGGGTGCAGCTCGATGCCGGCAACCTGCGCCACGGCGGCCAACCCCGCGACGCGATCGATCTGCAAATAGGGCTTCCGATCGCCGGAGACCTTGACCAGCTCGATCAGTTCGGAGGTGCCCTGCATGCCATGGCGCTGGAAGAATTTCTCGCCATCGATGCCGTCGGGAGCGCGCACGATCGAGCACGGCCGCCCCTTCAAATGCGCGATCATCCAGTCGCCGACGTCTTCGAGATAGCGCGCCAGATTGAGCTTTGTCACGGGCTCGTCGTCGCCGGCATCCGGCCACAACGCCTTGTCGGGCTTGGAGATGGTGACCCCCATCACCTCGGCGCTTCTGGCCTTCGACGGCGTCCGATGCACAATGGTGCCCGCGCTGGCAGCGGTCGCGGCAGCCCGCGCCAGCGGCTTGTTCACCTTGGTCATGACCGGCTGCTCCGCCACGACCTCGTTGGCCGGTTTGTCCTGACGCAGCCCCTTGAAGGCGGCCTGTCGGACATTGCCGCCGTTGGTCCAGCCGGCGAACTCGATCTCCGCCACCAGCTCCGGCTTCAGCCAATGCATGTCGCGGGTCTTGCGCGGCGCGGTCTCGCCGCTGAACGGACTCTCCTTCGCTTCCGCCGCTTTCAGCGCCGGCATCAGCGTCTTTACCTTGTCCTGACCGAACCCGGTGCCGACGACGCCGACATAGGCCAGGTGATCGCCCTTGTTCACGCCGACCATCAGCGAACGGAATTTGCCGTTGGTCGTCTTCCAACCGCCGATCACGACCTCATGGCCCGGCCGCGTCTTGGCCTTGGTCCAGCCCTCGGAGCGGCCGGAGTGATAGGGCGCATCGAGCCGCTTGGACACGATGCCTTCCAGGTTGAGCTTCCGCGCCGATTCCAGCACGGTTTCGCCATCGCTTTCGAAATGCTCGACGTAGCGGATCAGCGGGGTCTTGCCCTTGATATGCGCCCTCAACAGCTTCTGCAGCCGCTGCTTGCGATCCCCCAGCGGCAGGTGCCGCAGATCGAGCCCTTCCGCGAACATTAGGTCGAAGGCAAAGAAGATCAGCTCATCTGTTTGCCCTTCGGAGATCGCCGCCTGCAGCGCGGAGAAGTTTGGATTGCCCTCGGCGTCGAGAGCCACGATCTCGCCATCGACGATCGCATCCGGCAGCTTGCCGGCCTGCTTGGCGATGGCGCCGAACTTCGCAGTCCAATCCAAACCCTTTCGCGTCTTCAGCGTCGCTTCGCCACTCTGGACCCGGATCTGCACGCGATAACCGTCGAACTTGATCTCGTGGCCCCAGCCTTCGCCTCCCGGCGGCTCATCGACGGAAATGCAAAGCTCCGGTTTGACGAAATCCGGCATCGCGGAGACTCGTTTCGGCTCAACAGCTTTCGCCGCCTTCTTCGCAGTCTTCTTGGCGGTCGTGCGTCCTGCCGCCTTGTACTCGCGCGCCTCATGGGCATCGCCGCGGTTGGAGTGCCAGACCGCATCCGCGTCCAT
>NZ_JBARGP010000485.1:0-5990 GCF_049798375.1 Bradyrhizobium sp. | reverse complement strand
GAAGGCGGGCGAGCTGGCCTATGGCCGCATCCCCGAGCTCGAGAAGCGTTTGGCTGATATCGAGGCCAGGGAGAATGCCGGCGAGATGATGGAGGAGGCGGTCACCGCCAACCACATCGCGCAGGTGGTCTCGCGCTGGACCGGCGTGCCCGTCGACAAGATGCTGGAGGGCGAGAAGGACAAGCTGCTCAAGATGGAGGAGGGCCTGGGTCGGCGCGTCGTCGGCCAGGCCGAAGCCGTGCATGCGGTCGCGACCGCCGTGCGGCGCTCGCGTGCCGGCCTGCAGGACCCGAACCGGCCGATGGGCTCGTTCATGTTCTTGGGGCCCACCGGCGTCGGCAAGACCGAGCTGACCAAGGCGCTCGCCGAGTTCCTGTTCAACGACGAGACCGCGATGGTCCGGCTCGACATGTCGGAGTTCATGGAGAAGCATTCGGTGTCGCGGCTGATCGGCGCGCCTCCCGGCTATGTCGGCTATGACGAGGGCGGCGCGCTCACCGAAGCCGTGCGGCGGCGTCCTTATCAGGTCGTGCTGTTCGACGAAATCGAGAAGGCGCATCCCGACGTCTTCAACGTGCTGCTGCAGGTGCTCGACGACGGCCGCCTGACCGATGGCCAGGGCCGCACCGTCGACTTCCGCAACACACTGATCATCATGACCAGCAATCTCGGCTCCGAATTCCTGGTCAATCAGCCGGAGGGCGAGGACACGTCTGCGGTGCGGGAGCTGGTGATGGGCACGGTGCGGGCGCATTTCCGCCCCGAGTTCCTGAACCGGGTCGACGAGATCATCCTGTTCCATCGCTTGCAGAAGAGCGAGATGGGCCGCATCGTCGAGATCCAGTTCGGCCGACTGTTGAAGTTGCTCGAGGATCGCAAGATCACGCTCACGCTGGATGCGGCGGCGCGCGACTGGCTCGCCGACAAGGGCTGGGATCCAGCCTATGGCGCACGGCCGCTCAAGCGGGTGATCCAGCGCAGCGTGCAGGATCCTCTCGCCGAAATGATCTTGGCGGGCGAGGTGCGGGACGGCGACACGGTCGCGATCTCGAGCGAAGGCAACGTGTTGACCTTCAATGGCAAGGCACATCGCACCGCCGAGATCGCGCAGTTCGAGACGCCGATCCCGAAGCGCAAGTTGAACTGATCTTCGTCCGAGCCTCGCCAGGCCATCCTGTCAACGAAACGGCCCTCGCTGCTTCCAGCAACGAGGGCCGTTTCCATTTGCAGCAAACGCTCCTCTCCTCTCCGGAGCAATCAACTTGACATAGCAGAATCGGCTTTCGGCCCGCCCCGGAACGATGTACGATCGCTGCGCAATTGGCTCATTCAAGAGCAAGCGGCCGTTTCCGACCAGCAGGGAGAGAGCGATGGCGGACCAGGTCCAATGGCACCTTTCCGGTGACTATTTCGAGAACTGCAACTGCAATGTCTTATGTCCGTGCCTCATGTCGGCGGCCGCCCCGCTGACGTCGCAGCCGACGGAAGGCTTCTGCAACGTGCCGCTGCTTTTCCACATCGATAACGGCCGCTATGGCGGCGTCGCACTCGACGGCCTCAACGTCGCGGTCATGCTCCACGCGCCTGGGGTGATGGCAGAGGGAAACTGGTCGATAGCCGCCTATATCGATCAGCGCGCCGACGACAAACAGACCGAGGCCCTGGGTGCGATCTTCACCGGCGCGGCCGGCGGACCCATGGCTGCTTTCACACCGCTGATCAGCACGAATCTGGGCGTGCGCAAGGTCCCGATCACATTCCGGATCGACGGCAAGACGCGCTCCGCGGAGATCCCCGACATCCTGCATATGTCGGTCGATCCGCTGCCGACCATGCACCCCAGTGGGGAGATGTGGGCGAACATCGGCCATCCGGTCAGCCCGGACAGGATGGCGATGGCCGTCGGAGCCGCCGGCAACACGTACAATGATCACGACATGCGCTGGGATAATTCCGGCAAGAACGGCCTCTACGCGTCCATCAGTTGGTCGAACTAGTCGAGCGTTTCCTTGAAAATCGGGTGTCAGCGGATGGGTTGAGTTCTCCCCGTCTTTGACGGTGTCATGCTCCGCGCAGGCGGAGCATCCAGTACTCCGCGGCAGAAGAGATCGTACCGAAACGTCACGGCGCACTGGATCGTCCGCCTTCGCGGACGATGACAGCGTGACCTACGTATAGAGCCATGACTTTGGAAACGGTCGTAGTGCGGCGGATTTGAAGTTCTGGTCATGTCTTCCGCGGCTCGGCCGGGCCGGTGAGTTCGCAGCAAATGATCGACAGCACCCTGGAAACGATGCTGCGGCGGGATCGCCTGATCGTTGCGGGCGCGCTCGGCGCGATCGTCGTGCTTGCGTGGGCCTATGTGCTGTGGCTTGCCGCCGACATGGACATGGGCGGCATGGACATGGATGGGTTCCGCATGATCCCGGCTGGAATTGGAATCATGTTGCCGGCCAGCGAGCCATGGCGAGCGGTCGAGTTCGCCTATGTGTTCCTGATGTGGGCGGTGATGATGGTCGGCATGATGGCGCCCTCGGCAGCACCGATGCTCCTCATGTACGCCCGCGTCGGCCGACAGGGAAGCATTGCAGGCAAGCCGCTCGCCGCGACCGGCTGGTTCGCTGCCGGTTACATCCTGGCTTGGATCGGCTTTTCCTTTCTGGCAACGCTGGTCCAATGGCTGCTCGAACGTGAGGCCCTGCTGGATCCTCGCATGACAAGCGACAGCAGCATGCTGGGAGCGGTCGTGCTGGTCGCGGCGGGCGTCTACCAGTGGACGTCGCTCAAGGACATCTGCCTCGCCCAATGCCAGACGCCGCTCGGCTTCCTGATGCGCCACGGCGGCTTTCGCGGCGATGTGGCGGGATGCGTCTGGCTGGGGCTGCGCCACGGAGCCTATTGCGTCGGCTGCTGCTGGGTCCTGATGGCGCTTCTGTTCGTGGTTGGCGTGATGAACGTGCTCTGGATCGCGCTCCTGGCGCTGCTTGTGCTTCTCGAGAAACTCGCGCCATGGGGGCGGTGGGTCGCGCGCGCTGCAGGGATTGCCTGTGTCGCCGCGGGGATCCGGATGATGCTTTAAAGCGCGACGGGATTAAGTCGAATTGACATCGGGCTCGAGGTTATCGATCGAGCAGAGCGGGCAGGTCCGCTGCGCGTCTGGGGTGAGCAGCGAAGGGCTTCGCCGGCTTACCGGCTGGTCGCCTGCATCTGCATCGGACTGGCCTCGGAGAGGCGGGCGCCCGCGCCGTTGCGGCCGGTCATCATCGCGTCGATCCGGTCGCGCTCTTTCTCGAAATTGGCCATCATCGGGCCTTCCAGCGAGCGGCCGCGCGGCAGTTTCACGCGCAAGGGATCGACGAAGCGGCCGTTGACCAGGATCTCGTAGTGCACGTGCGGGCCGGTCGACTGGCCGGTCGAACCGACGAAGCCGATCACCTGGCCTTGCCGCACCCGCTTGCCCGGCTCGATGCCCTTGGCGAACGCCGACATGTGGCCGTAAGCGGTCTCGTAGCCGTTGTTGTGCTGGATGCGGATATATTTGCCGTAGCCGCCTTCGAGCCCGGCCTTCTCGATTACGCCGTTGCCGGAGGCGAAAATGGGCGTGCCGTAGGCCGTGGCCCAGTCGACGCCGGTATGCATCTTGACGTAGCCGAGGATCGGATGGCGGCGGCCGCCGAAGCCGGAACGCATGATGGCGTTGTTGACCGGCTTGCGCACCAGGAACTTCTTCGCGCTCTTGCCGGCCTCGTCGTAGTAGTCGACGACGCTGTCGTCGGGAGTCTGGAATTTGTAGTATTTCTTGGTCTCGCCGCCCAGCGTGAGCGCGGCGTACAGCACGTCGTTCTTGTCGTTGTTGGCGTTAGTGCTGGTCTCGTCGTCGCCGGCATAGAAGACGTCGAAGGAATCGCCGGGCTGTACCTTGCGCTGGAAGTCGACGTCGTAGGAGTAGATCCGGATCATGTCGTCGATGACCGGGGTCGGCACCTTGTTGCGCAGCGCGGTCTCGTAAATGCTCTGGTAGAGCCGCACACCGCTGCCGTCGTCGTCCTCGTCGTTGGTATTCTCGGCGGTGTCGGTGACCGTGTTCATGCTCTGCACGTCGACGGCGACATATCTGCCGAGATCGGACAGTGCCGCGACCGCTTCCACCGTGGTGTCGTTGGCGACGATGACGCGGAACGGCTGCAACCGGGCGCCCGGCGCCGTGGTTGCCGGCGCCATCAGGATGCGCAGCTTCTCGCCTTCCTTCAGGCCGCCGTCGCGGCCGCGTGGACCGAGCTGAGCTGCGATCGCCTTGGCTTCATCCGGTGTGGCGCCCTGTTCACGCAGCACCGAGGTGACGCTGTCGCCCTTCTTCACCAAGTGGACGCGTTCAGCGACCGGATTGCCGCCGGTGATCTGCTCCTTGGTCTTCGGCAACAGCGTGACGTTCTCCGGAACCACTCGCGTCTCGAAACCGGCGTAGGGATCGGCCGGAGTGCTGCCCTCGGCGGCATAGGCGAGCTTCAGGTCGGGGGTCTGGGCACTACTGACGTCGGCTGCGGCACGGGCCAGCGCCGCGTAGCGCACGCCGGTGCCACTGCCGCGCCAGTTGGCGGCGTCGCGGACCCGCAACACGATCTCGTCGAGTCCGATCGAGGCGGCGAGCTTCGCCTTGGGCAGCACGGCGCCGAGATCCTTGGTGACGAAGGATACCTCGGCATCGGGCTCCACGGCGTCTGGATTGTTCGGATCTTCGGCCGTGGCGGGCGCGGCGGGGTCGCTATCGGCGAGCAGGCGCTGCGCGTTGAACGGCGGAATCTTCGCTGACAGATCGCTGGTCGCCATCGCCAGATTGCCGGAGATGTGCACGAACGGGCGCACCCGGACCACGTCGCGGGAGCCGACCCGCGTCACGGTGGAAATGCGGACCAGGTTGCGCGCGGCGGTCGCCTCGTTCGGTGGCGGCAGCCGGTCGCTCTTGTGCAAGGTCGCGACGCGATCATTGGCGCTGAATGCACCGCGCAGAGCGCTTTCGACGCGCTCCGGCATGCGCGCGAACGTCAGCTCGCCATCGAGAGAAGCGAAAACGGCGCCGCCGATCAGGGCTGCGCCGCACAGGCCGGTGAGAATCGTGCCGCTGAACCATTGTACGGAAACGCGGCGGCGATCGATCACCGCGGCCTCGGAGCCATCGACGGATAGCGGTGGCTCGTGGCCGAGATCGATGATCCCGACCTCGCGCCCATAAGCCCCGCGTGACGTCCGATGATTCAACCCGAGTCCCCCAAATTCATAAGCCGATATCGAAGTCTTCTCGAATCGAACGTCGCCTTGCGAGCACCAGTCTACCCAAGAAAGGTTCAGGATGATGGCATGCCGCATGCGGTTCGCACCGAAAGCCGATTGAATCGGCTGAGCCGCGAACCGTGACGTTGATCAGGATCTCTCGATAGCGGTCTTAGGCAGCAGGATCAGGCGATGGGATCGCCGTTTCCGTCAGGAAATGAACAACCGGTGTGGTCCCCGCAGGTGTCCGGCGATTCACAATGGTTACCTATTAGCAAATCGTCGCAGGATTGTGGCTCAAGTGCGGCACGTCGTCTCCAAAAAACTACGGTGTAGAGGGGCGGCCATGGTGCGCCGCAGAAAAATGATTCGATGCGACGATTTGTTGACATTGACCGTTGACACCCGAATTGGACCCCCATATAAGCACCACCACTGAGCGCGGCGCTGCTTCGGAACTGACCGAGGCAAGCATTCGCGCCGGTGTTGCTCCTCACTTTATGATGAGTGGTGCACAACCGGTAAAACCCGGTTGCACATTGCCGTCGGAGAAGGTTGAGCGAACTCTCATTAAGTGAGAGCGGGGCTTCGGTCCCAGGCTGTTTGACAAGTGAAGATGAAGAAAGAGAAACGTGGACGGCGAGGTCCTTGCGGGTCTCGGGTTGGCTGAAGGCGCGAGCTTTTGACGATCCGGGATCGGACGAGAAGACTTCGACGGTCGA
>NZ_JBARGP010000484.1:0-1922 GCF_049798375.1 Bradyrhizobium sp. | reverse complement strand
ACGATGCCGAGCAGTTCGCCGTTTTCAAGAAGCGCATCAATCAGTTTGTCGAATTCCGCGCCGAGCTCGTGCGCCGCGCCAATGAGATCAGCCCAGCCGCAGGCCGCGAATGGGGCGACAACGATGCGAACCGCTCGGTGCGCTCGGCGCTCAACAAGGATCTCGATCAGCTGTCCCGGGTCTATACCGAGCGCGGCCGCCGCATTTCGGCCGACACCGAAGCCAACCAACGCCTATCGCTGGTGCTGACCGGCCTCGGCGCACTCGCCCTGCTGTTCGTCGCCATCGGCGTCGTCATCATCGCCCGCGAGATCGCACGGCCGCTGACGCTGATCACCACGATCATCCGCAAGGTGGCAGCCGGGGTCGAGGATGTCACCATTCCGCACGCAGAGCGCGCCGACGAGATCGGCGAGCTGGCACGCGCGATCTGCGTATTCCAGGAAGCGATGGCGCATAATCGCGATCTGTCGTCGCAGGTGTCGGAGGAATCCCGCATCCGCGACGCCCGCGCCCGTCACATCGAGACTGCGGTCGAAGAATTCCGGCAGGCGATCGGCTCGGTGATGCAAGCCGTGACCGAGAATGCATCGGCGATGCGCACGACGGCGGAGACCATCAACCGGCTGACATCAGACGCGGGCCAGCGCGCGATGGCCGCCGACGGCGCCACCACCCAGGCCTCCAGCAACGTCTCGGCAGTCGCAAGTGCCGCCGAGGAGCTGTCAGCCTCGGTCGAGGAAATCGGCCGCCAGATCCGCCAGTCGGCCGGCGCCGTCGAACAGACCGGCCTGCGCACGGAGCGCTCGATCGCTGAAATCGAAGGGCTCGCCGCCGCCACCCAGCGCATCGACGGCGTGCTGACCTTGATCCAGACCATCGCCGAGCAGACCAACCTGCTGGCGCTGAACGCGACCATCGAGGCGGCACGCGCCGGCGATGCCGGCCGCGGCTTTGCCGTGGTCGCCCATGAGGTGAAGGCGCTGGCGGGCCAGACCGCGAAAGCCACCGAGGAGATCGGGCAGAATGTCGGCCTGATCCAGTCCTCGACCAAGACCGCGGTCGACGCTGTGCGCGAGATCGGCAATGCCGTGAAGGGCATCAACGAGATCACCGGCGCGATCGCCAGCGCGATCGGTCAGCAGGACGCCGCCACCCGCGAGATCTCGGTCAATGCGCAGTCTACCGCGCATGGCAACCAGACCCTGGTCAGCAACATCGGCTCGCTGCGCAATACGATCGACGAGACTTCGACGGCGGCAGCCTCCGTGCTGTCGGCCTCCGGCGACCTCAGCGCCACGGCGCAGACCCTCGCCCGCGAGGTGGAGAGGTTCTTCCAGAACCTGCGCGCAAGCCCGCAAGGCGATGACCTGCGCAAGGCGGGATAGTTTGTTGGCGCCGATCCGCGCGTGATGGGAACAGAGCGCGCGCCCAAATGGCAGACTTGTAGGGTGGGCAAACGCGCGTCCACGGCAGCCCGAGACACACGCAGGCGAAGCCGCACCGTGCCCACCATGTCGACCATGATCTTGAACGGTGGGCACGCTTCGCTTCGCCCACCCTACGCGCTAGACGCGGTCGAATGAGCCCGGCCGTAACGGCCTGGCGGCTACCATCTTCCGTCTAAACTTCCTATATCAATTGCCGCAAAACGTCCTTACGGACGCCAGAGAGACGCTGTACGACCTCAGCTATGACGATCAGCCATCACCCGCCGGAAGACATGCTCGCGCACTACGCGGCCGGCGCGCTGTCGGAGGCCGAGCACCTGGTCATCGCGGTCCATGTCGGCGGCTGCGCGCGCTGCCAGCGCTTCGTCGGCCGGATGGAACTGCTTGCCAGTGCGGGGCTGGCCGACGCGAAGGCGCCGCCCGACCCGCCGGGGGCCTTCGCCGCGATCATGGCGGAGGTCGATCGCAGCC
>NZ_JBARGP010000483.1:0-2207 GCF_049798375.1 Bradyrhizobium sp. | reverse complement strand
TAGGGATCGCGCAGCCAATCCTCGATCGCGGTGACCGAGAGCCGCGTCGGCCGCGCTGATAGCGGCGGCTTCGGCATCGGCTGCGGGATCGGCGTCACCTGCGCCGGCTGGTCCAGCACCTCGGCGTAGCGCACATAAGTCTCGCCGCGCGCCTTGGCTTTCCTCCAGAGATCGTGGCCGGCCACCGCTTCCATCCGGTGCAGGAAGCGCGAGGCCACCGCCGGCGCACCGCCGGATTTGGCGGCATGGCTGAGGATCACTTCGGGCGCGCCAAGCAGTTGCGCGAAGTCGTGCGCGGACAGCCCGATGCGTCGCTCCGGCAGGTCGAGCCCCAGTTGATGGCGCATCGGCCGGCTCAGCCAGGGATCGCTGCGTGGTGCCGGTGGCCAGACGCCTTCGATCAGTCCACCGATGATGACACGGTCGGCCTGCATCAGCCGCGATTCCAGCGGACCATAGATCTGCAGCTGCGCGCCCGGGCGCTCGGGGCGCCGCACCGCGCGATCGGAAAAGGCGGTCAGGAACAGGTCGGGATAGTCGGCCAGCGGCGCCGTCAACCCGCAACGCTCGCCGCGCTTGAGCAGATCGTCAAAGGTTTTGGCCAGTGCGGAGCCGTCGCGATCGGCGAAGGCCGTGCTCAAGCCAAGCTCATCAGCTGACAAGGCCGCGATCACTTCGCGATGGCGCGCGGCGAACTCCGCAAAATCCTGCGGCTTGGGCGAGGCGAGGTTTTCCAGTGGCGCCAGCGCCTTCTGCAGCGCCGCGATCAGCGCCTGTGCCTGATCCAGCGCCTCGGGCTTCAGCCGCGCGCGCGGCTCGGCGGAATGCAGTGCGGAGGTCTCGCCCTGACGCAGCTTGTCATGCTCGTTGCGGAAGCGGGTGAAGTCGCGTGCCAGCCCGAGCGTGCCGGGCTGCGGGCGGGTGCCGCGCAGCACCGCAAGCTCCAAAGTCTCGATCGCCGATTTGAAGGCGCCATAGGCGGCGCCGAGCCGGCATAGCGGATGCTTGAGCAGCGCCAGCAGGGTCGGTGGCTCCAGCCCTCTCGCTGCTGCCTCTGCAGCCAGCCGCGCGAAGGTGCCGGCCGGCGTCTCCATCAGCGGATCGCCGCCGGAATCGTCGAACACCAGATGCCAGCGCGTCAGTGCCGCGATCACGCGCCGGGCCAATGCGCGGTCCGGCGTCACCAGCGCCGCGGACTTGCCGAGATGGCGCGCCTCGCGCATCGCGATGGCGATCGCCAGCGCCTCCATTTCCGGGTTGGCCGCGGCGATAACGGCGAGATGATCCATCGCAGCCGAAATATTTGCTGCGACGTCGAACTGTCGCAGCCGGTCGTGCCAGTCCGCGGTGGCTTCGGACGGCCGCATCGCTTCTGATATCAGCACCTCGCGCCCGCCGCGGGCGGGCGGCGCCAGCCGGGCGACGTCGCGCCGCTCGATGCCGAAGCGCTTCAGCAGCATGTGCATCGCATATTGCGGATGGTTCGACGAGGGATGCGCGATCACGCGTCCCTGCTTGTCCTTGGCGCCGCCGATCGTCTGCCACGCCGCTTCGTCGAGATCGATGTCGAGGCCCGGCAGCACCACGGCGCCATGGGGCAGTTTTGCCACCGCGCTTAAGAATTTCGCGGTCGCCGGCATCGAGCCGGTCGAGCCGGCGGCGATCACAGGACCGTCGGAATGCGCGGTCAGCCGTACGGCTTCGGCCGCGATCAACATGTCGCGCCGCGCCGCGGGCTCGATGCGCTGGATCTCGTCGAGATAGGCCGGCCACGCGGTGCGCGCGATGCCGAGGAATTCCAGCGAGTGCTGCCAGTATTTGTCGAGCTGATCCGGCACCAGGCCATCGAGCGCGTCCCAGGACACGCCTCGCGTGACCATGTCGTCGATCAGCCGCGCCAGGTCGCCGGCGAGTTGCAAGGTCGAGGCCGGGCCACCGACCACCAGCGGCGCGGTGACGGGCGTCTTCGCCCAGGCCGCGACCAGCCGCGCCAAGGTCAGGCGGCGCTCCAGCTCGCCGAGCTTTTCCGGGATGTCGAGCGGCGCGCGGCCGTCGAACGCCTCGCTGTCCTCCGCGAAGGCCAGCTCGTCCTCATCGATGTCGCCGAGTGCAACCAGCCGCGGCAGCACCGCAGCGTCGCTCTTGAGCTCCTCCAGGAACAGCTCGCGCGCGACGCGCAGGGCCCGCCGCGTCGGCAGATACAGCGT
>NZ_JBARGP010000482.1:0-3689 GCF_049798375.1 Bradyrhizobium sp. | reverse complement strand
AGCCGGAGCCGCGCCGCGCCCGGATCAGGCCCTCGGCGGCGAGCCGGTCATAGGCCTCCACCACGGTGGACGGCGACACTTTCATGGTCGCGGCAAAGCCGCGGATCGAGGGCAGCCGGTCGCCGGGGCCAAGAGCACGGCTCGCCACGCGCGCACGGATCGCGTCGATGACATCGGCGATGCGGCCGCCTTCGACAGAAGATGACGTCGATGGGGAGGACAAGTGTATGGCTCCAATGAGCAGTACAGTTCAGCACAATTGTACTGCTCTGTGGCTGCCCGAACAAGCCGTGCGCCGCTAGGGTCGCGCTCCAAAGTAAGGAAGCGGCATGAAATCAATCGAAGGGTGGGGTAGCGGATTGTTGGGCGTGGCGATCTTCAGCGCCTCGCTGCCGGCAACGCGCGTGGCAGTGGCCAGCTTTCCGCCGCTGTTCCTGACCGCGGCGCGGGCCAGCATCGCCGCCATGCTCGGCGGTGCGCTTCTGCTGTTGCTGCGGCAGGCGCGACCGGCGCGGGCTGATCTCGCCTCGCTGGTGATCGTCGCCTTCGGCGTCGTGATCGGCTTTCCGCTGCTGACCGCGCTCGCGCTTCAGCACATTACCTCGGCGCACTCGATCGTGTTCGTCGGCCTGCTGCCGCTCGCCACCGCGATCTTCGGCGTGCTGCGCGGCGCGGAACGGCCGAAGCCGCTGTTCTGGCTGTTCTCGCTGATGGGGAGTGCGGCAGTCGGCGCCTTCGCGCTATCGAACGATGGCACGGTCTCGCCAACCGGCGATCTCCTGATGATCGCGGCGATCGTGCTGTGCGGCCTCGGCTATGCCGAAGGCGCGGTCTTGTCGCGAAAGCTTGGCGGCTGGCAGGTGATCTCCTGGGCGCTGCTGCTGGCCTCGCCGTTCATGCTGCTGCTCGCCGCCGTGACCTGTCCGCCGTCGTGGCAGGCGATCGACACGCCGGCCTGGCTCGGGCTCGCTTACGTCTCGATCTTCAGCATGCTGGTCGGCTTCCTGTTCTGGTATCGCGGCCTTGCCGCAGGCGGCATCGCCAGCGTCGGGCAGTTGCAGTTGCTGCAACCGTTTCTCGGCCTCGCGCTGGCCGGCCTCTTGCTGCACGAGCCGGTCGCCTGGAGCATGATTCTGGCAACCGGCCTGGTCGTGGTCTGCGTCGCGCTGGCGCGGCGCTACGCGTGAGCCATCACGTACGGCGATAGAGCCCGGTGAAGCTGACGCCGGAACCGCCGCAATCATTGTTCTCCTCGACCAGCAGCAGCGGTCCGACCCGCTGCAAGCGGACGCGGCACTCATCGCCCTGGCTCGGGCGCTCGAACGGCGTCGAGCCATCGTCGACGAAGGCGATGATCCCGTCCTTCGGCGCTGCCAGGGCGTTGATCGCGCCAGCGTTGAAGTCGCGTCCGGCCGGCACGACCTGACCGCCCTCGATCTTGAACCGGCCGTCGGCAGCCTTCGTGATCGTGAGCCCGCCACCGGGATGCTCCCAGTTGCCAAGCCAGTCTGCAGCCGCAGGCGCCGGCATGCGCTCGACCTTGGCCAACGCGACGCTCGGCAGCCACCCGGTGGTCCAGGTCTGGGCTTTGGCGAGCGGCGCCTGGTAGCTCACGCAGGTGAAATCGCCTTTGGTCTTGCCGACCAGCACGAGGTCGTCCGTGATGAGATAGGATCGCTTCCGGCACGCTTCGCTCGCTGCCGGGCAGCTATCAGCCTTGAAGTCATCGTCATAGGGGCTCTTGACGAAGTTGACGCGCCGTTGCGCGATGACCTTGGCAACTGTCAGCGGCTGCGCATCGTCCCATCCGATGCCGTTGCAGTTGGCGGGATCGCTGGGGTTATAGGCAGCCACCGCCGCAGACAGTCCGAATATCACAGATAGTACAAGGCTCAACAGAGGTGCGATCAACGCCACGCGCATCCGACGACTCCGCTCATGCATCCCGATCAGGTTGCATGAGCGTGCCGCGCGGTTCAAGCGAACCTCGCTGAAGGCGGGCTCACTGTCCGGAGATCGGATCGGCCGGCGGGAAGCCGAGCACGCCTCTGCCGGCGGCGCCGTAGAACCGCTCCTGGGCGAAGAAGTGCTGCCGGGCCGCATGGACGTCGCGCAGGCGGCGCTGCAGCGGCGATGCATTCATGATCGAACTCGAGCCGCCGAGCGTGTAGCAACCGCTCACGACATTGGTGCAGGCGGCATGCACCCAGGCGCTGCCCTGGAGAGCCTCGGCGAGATCGGCCTTGCCGTCGAGCGTGCCGGCGACGGCCCGAGACCATTGCTGTTCGACCTGCGTCCGGGTCAGCGCCCGCGCGGCACGCAGCTCGGCATCGAGCCGGCCGATTTCATGCTGGAACACTGGGGAGTCCTTCAACTCCATCGCCGCGAACAGCTGACGGCGCCTGCCATTGGCCATGGCGACGAGATCAGCCATCGCGCCGGTCGCGATGCCGACCGCGACGGCTGCATGGAAGCTCGCATTGAGCGGCATCACGTCGCATGCGAGCGGTCCCGGCACGGACGATTTTCCGCCGAACAGATCGAAAGCCTCTGCCGCAGGAATCTCGACATTGTCGAGCATCACGTGGTGGCTGCCGGTGCCGGTCAAGCCTGATGCTTGCCACGTCTCCTCGATGCGCCAACGGTCGGCAGGCAGCATGACGACCTTGGTTTCGGGTCCGTGCTCGGTCATGACCGGCTGACCATCTACGCAAACGATGCAATGACCAGCGATCCATTGCGCATTCTGGCAGCCGCTGGAGAACGGCCAACGCCCCGACACCCGGTAGCCACCGGCGATCCGCTCGGCTTGTCCGATCGGTACGCCTGCGCCGACCATCAGCATGTCGGGATCGTCACGATAAATCCGCTGCAGCATCGCAAGCGGCGCCCTGGTGATGAAGAGCTGCGACGTCATGCCGATCATCGTAACCCAGCCGACCGAGCTGTCGGCCGCGGCCAGGATTTCCAACATCTGCACGACATCCGGCGCGGTCAGCTCGAGGCCGCCAACGCTGAGCGGCAGCAGGCTCCGGAACAGACCGAGCCTGCGCAGGGTCACGGCAATGTCGCCCGGCACGCGGCGGCCGTCCTCGATCTCCTTGGAGCGGGCCGCAATCTCGGGCGCGAGGGCGCGAATCGCCGTGATCAGGCGAGCGGCATCGTCCGCGGGATTCGATTGCGCGATGTCATCGATGCGGATCGTCTGGATATTGCCTGTGGCCAACAGAGCCTCCTTGAAAGACGCGCCGGCAAAATCATCATGCCGTGCGGAGACCCAAGGCTGCTCAGTGGCTGTTGCCGGATGGTGGCGAATACTGCCGGATTGGCTACCGATGTAATGCCGATGGCAGCGACGCGATCAAACGGTCGTGACGCGGCGTGCCGTCAGGGCGAGACACCACACGGCATCGACTCACATCAGCCCGTCGCCTTTCAGGCTGGTGTGCCCGTTCTTGCCGACGATGATGTGGTCATGCACGGCAATGCCGAGCGGCTTGGCGATATCGACGATGGCCTTGGTCATGCGGATGTCGGCCTGGGACGGCGTCGGGTCGCCGGAGGGATGGTTGTGCACGAGAATGATGGCGGTGGCGGAGAGCTCCAGCGCGCGCTTGATCACCTCGCGCGGATAGACCGGCGTGTGATCGACGGTGCCGGTCTGCTGCACCTCGTCGGCGATCAGCTGA
>NZ_JBARGP010000481.1:0-14088 GCF_049798375.1 Bradyrhizobium sp. | reverse complement strand
GAGCGAGTTCACCTGCGACGTCGACGCCATTTTGAAGGCGGTGACGCCGCGCACCAAGCTGGTGTGGCTCGCCAACCCCAACAACCCGACCGGCACCTACATCCCGTTCGACGAGGTCAAGCGGCTGCGCGCCGGCCTGCCCTCCCATGTCGTGCTGGTGCTGGACGCCGCCTATTCGGACTACGTCTCGCGTAACGACTATGAGATGGGCATCGAGCTGGTGGCCACCACGGAGAACACCGTGGTCACGCACACCTTTTCGAAGATCCACGGCCTCGCCGCGCTGCGCGTCGGCTGGATGTTCGCTCCGGCGCATATCGTCGATGCGGTCAACCGCATCCGCGGCCCGTTCAACGTCTCGACCCCGGCGATGATGGCGGCGGTGGCCGCAATCGAGGACACCGCGCATCAGCAGATGTCGAAGGCGCACACCGAACAGTGGCGCAATTGGCTGACCGAGGAGATCGGCAAGCTCGGGCTGAAAGTGACGCCGAGTGTGACCAACTTCATCCTGATCCATTTCCCAACCGAGCAGGGCCGGACGGCCGAGGAAGCCGATGAGTTTTTGACGCGTCGCGGCCTCGTGCTGCGCGCGCTGAAGAACTACAAGCTGCCGCACGCGCTGCGCATGACCATCGGCACCGAGGAGGCCAACCGCCTCGTCGTCGACGCGCTGCGTGACTTCATGGGCTCGAAGTGACGGGAGAGCCTGCATTCGCGCGCGTCGCGCTGATCGGCTTCGGGCTGATCGGTGGCTCGATCGCGCGCGCCGCGCGCAGGCATGGGCTCGCCGGCGAGATCGTCGCCACCGCGCGCTCGGAGCAATCGCGCGCGCGCGTGGCTGAACTGGGCCTTGTCGACCGCGTGGTCGAGAGCAACGTCGAGGCGGTCAGGGATGCCGATCTCGTCATACTCTGCATTCCCGTCGGCGCCTGCGGCCCGGTGGCGCAGGAGATCGCAGCGCATCTAAAGCCGGGCGCGATCGTCTCCGACGTCGGCTCGGTGAAGGGCGCAATCGTGCGCGACATGGCGCCGCATCTGCCGAAGAGCATTCATTTCGTGCCAGCGCATCCGGTCGCGGGCACCGAGAATTCGGGGCCTGATTCCGGCTTCGCCGAGCTCTTCATCAATCGCTGGTGCATCCTGACGCCACCCGATGGCGCCGACGCCGCTGCGGTCGATCGGCTGCGCGCGTTCTGGGCCGCGATGGGCGCCAAGGTCGAGATCATGACGCCGGATCATCATGACCTGGTGCTCGCGATCACCAGCCATCTGCCGCACCTGATCGCCTATACGATCGTCGGCACCGCCGACGAGCTGGCGCAGGTGACGGAGTCGGAGGTGATCAAGTTCTCAGCCGGCGGCTTCCGCGATTTCACCCGCATCGCGGCCTCCGATCCGACGATGTGGCGCGACATCTTCCTGAGCAACAAGGAAGCCGTGCTGGAGATGCTCGGCACCTTCAACGAGGACCTGTCGAAGCTGACGCGTGCGATCCGCCGTGGCGATGGCGAAGCGCTGTTCGACCATTTTACCCGGACGCGCGCGATCCGCCGCGGCATCGTCGAGGTCGGACAGGATTCCGCGGCTGCCGATTTCGGCCGGCCGCTGCCGCAGCTCAAGGTGCCTTAAGAGGCATCGCGTCAGAACAGCGGCGGGATCTGCGCGACCTTCAGCGGCCCGACCAGCACCGCACCATCCGAGAAGCGCAGCGGGAAGGTGCGCGCCTTACGGCCTTCCAGCACGGCCTCCTTGCCGAGCGCATTGATGCCGGCGGCCACGCCGACATTGGCGTTCTGCTTGACCACCTTGCCGAGCCCGGGAATGGCGCGATCCAGCGCGCCGAACAGATTGTTGAGGTCCTGGGATTTCACGCCTGGTGCGACGCGATCGAGCGTCGATTGCGGCACGCCCTGCTCCAGCATCTTGTCGATGCCGAGCGCCGGAATCACCTTCTCGATCCCGGCAACTGTCATCTGCAGTTCGCCATCGATATTGCCGTTGGCGGTGAGGCCGAGCGTGCCGGTGGCCACCGCGATCAGATCGCCTTGCTGGATCCGCGACCGCACGATCTCGACATGGCCGCCCGCGGCCTGGATCTCGCGAAACCGCTCGGGCCAGGGCTTGGGAGCAACATCCTTCAAGCCGGTGAGGCGCGTGTCTACGTCGGCGTTGAACGGCTGCGCCAGCATCGGATGCTGGCCCAGAATGCTGCCGCCATTGACCTGCACATCGGTCTCGATGACGGGATGATCGGCGGGCGATCCATCCGCCAGGCGGCCGTGCAATTCGACGTGATCGGCGCGCGCGACCGGCGTCTGCGCGCTGCCGTCGTTGCGATCGATTGTTGGCGCATCGAACACCAGCGCGCCGCGTTGCGGCACCGACGGCAAGCCATAGACGCTGGCTTCGCCGAGGCGCCAATTCACCGCAAAGGAGGATGATGGATCGCTGCCGTTCGTGATCGTCGCGGGCCCCGTGAACAGCGCGACCAGGCGCTTGGGATCATAGATCTGCGCGACCACCATGATCTCACCGAGCTTGGCATTCATCAAGGCGGTGCCGGCGGCCTGCGAGAACAGCGATACGCTCGGATTGTCGCAGCGAACCTCGAGCCGGAACGGGAAGCCCGCCACCGAGCGGCGGGCACAATCATACACCCGCCCGGATTTCGCCTCGCGGGCGCGCCACGCATCGGCCTGGACATCGACCTGCGAAGCAGCAAAAAACCAGAATACACTCCAGGCCACCGCAGCAATCAGGAGCAGGACGGGAGCAATGAAAAGCCCCCACAGCGGGCGCCGGCGCGGCGCAGGCATCATATCGGTCATGCGGGGAGCCTTTGAGCAGCAATTTTGGCAATTACGCGTTCGCGGATCATGTATTTGCGTTAACAAATATCAATTGATCTCCAGATAGGCCTCGATCGGCATGTCGGCAATGACGGTTTCTGACACTGTATTCCCCAAGGGCGACCTCTGGGTGTTCGGCTATGGCTCCCTGATGTGGCGCCCCGGCTTCGACTTCGTCGAGCAGGTTCCGGCGCGGCTGATCGGCGAGCATCGCGCGCTTTGTGTGTATTCCTTCGTCCACCGCGGAACGCCGGAAAGGCCGGGACTGGTGCTGGGACTCGATCGCGGCGGGGCCTGCCGCGGCGTCGCCTTCCGGGTGCCCGAAGAGAAGCGGGAAGCGACGATCGCGTACCTGCGGGCGCGCGAGCAGGTGACGTCGGTCTACCGCGAGGTGATGCGCTCGGTCTGGCTGGAGAACGATGCCAAACAGCGCGTCAGCGCGCTGGTCTACGTCGTCGATCGCGGCCACGTGCAATATGCCGGGCGACTATCGCTGCACGAGCAGCTCAGCCATGTCCGGCAGGGCCACGGCCAGTCCGGCGCCAATCGCGATTATGTGACCGCGACCGTAAAGGCGATCGAGGCGCAAGGCTTTCGCGATGCGCAGCTGCACCGGCTGGCGATGATGCTGCACGATGACGGGCATTCGCGGCATCCCGCCGGACAGAAGACACCTATACTTTAGCAGCCTGCGGCACGCGGCCAAACAATCGCGCCTGCTCGGCCTCGCCGGCCGCCACCAGCCGATCGGTCGCCTCCTCGATGACGTTCTGGATGCGCGCGAGAAATTCGCCGCGTGGCAGGCCCGGCGACAACGGATCGAGAAACTCGACCACCAGCGTGCCGGGATAGCGCATGAAGGTGCGGCGCGGCCAGAACAGGCCGGAATTGAGCGCGACCGGTAGGCACGGCACACCGCAATCGGTGTAGATCAGAGCGACGCCGGCCTTGTAGTCCGGCGGCGCACCGGGCGGCCTCCGCGTGCCCTCGGGAAAGATCACGAACTGCCGTCCGCGGCGCACCTCCTCGGCGGCCCGCCTGGTGATCTTCATCAATGCCTGCCGGCCCGACGCGCGATCGATCGCAACCATGTCGGCCTTCATCAGATACTGCCCAAAGACCGGAATGCGCAGCAGTTCGCGCTTCAGCACGAAGAACGGCGCATCGAAGAAGTGCAGCAGCGAGATGGTTTCCCACATCGACTGGTGCTTGGCCGCGACAATCAATGGCCCCGTCGGAATCTTCTCGGCCCCGCGATATTCGACCCTGATGTTGCAGATGATGCGCATCATCAGGATGTTGCTCTGTGCCCACCAATTGGCGACGCGCAGCAGCGCCTTGCGCGGCATCACCAAGGTCGGTAGCGCGATGATCGCCCAGACCACGAAGTTCGGATAGAACAGCAGGTTGAACAGCAGCGAACGCAGAAAGATCGAGACCATCGAAACCCTGTTCAGTTGGCCTGCGCGGTAGCCGGACGGCGGGAGAACAACCCGCGCGGCGGTTCCGTCTCCGGCGCAAAGTCGAGGCCGAGATCGGCAAGACGTACCCGAAGCTCGACGGCGACATATTTGGCATATTCGGACAGCAAAAGCCGGACCGTCGGCCCGCTGGTCCACCACGGCTCGTCACGCCATTTCTCGCCGACCACCGCGAAGGGAATGAGATCGAGATGCGGCATCGCGTGGGACAACTCCGCGATGGCGCGCGGCATGTGATAGTTCGACGTCACCACGATCAGCGATTTGAAGCCGCGTTCATGGGCCCAGCGCCGGGTCTGCGCGGCATTGCTGTGGGTATTGACGGCGGAGTAGTCGAGATCGACGCAGCAATTGATCAGCGGCTTGCTCTCCGGCAGCAAGCGCGAGATGTCGTTGGCGTCGTTGGTCGGATGCACGCCTGATATCAGGAGCCGCTTGCCGTAGCCGCCGGCAAGCAGGTCCATGGCATCGGAAACGCGCGAGGAGCCGCCGGTCAGGACCACGATGCCGTCGGCCTGCCGCTCCGGCTTGATCTCCGCGCCGCGCAGCTGCGACAGGAAGCCGATGAAGCCCATTGTCGCGGCGAAGAAGCCGACGGCCAGAATTGCGACGAGACCGGCGCAAACGCGGCCGGCCGCAACATGCAGCGGCGTCCGCTTCGGCGTATCGTCGATCTCTGGCGCCATGCGACGGCGAATGATCCTCTTCCTCTTGAGACGCGCGTG
The DNA here is from genome assembly GCF_049798375.1 of Bradyrhizobium sp. Classification (GTDB taxonomy): domain Bacteria; phylum Pseudomonadota; class Alphaproteobacteria; order Rhizobiales; family Xanthobacteraceae; genus Bradyrhizobium. The sequence goes on along the minus strand of NZ_JBARGP010000481.1, from coordinate 9,030 downwards.
GCCTCTGTCGCGAGATTCGCCGTTCGGCCTCGGTTTTTCAAGTCTCCCCGGCCTTAGCGCACAGGCCGGCCGGCATCAATCGATGCTCTCCAGGGTCGCCAGCAGAGTGCGGCGCGCAGCCCAGCCGGTCACTGCGGCGATGACGACCGCCTGCGCGGCGATGACGAGATAGCCGGTCGGCCGCAGCGAGAAGGTGCCGAGCAGCGCGGCGAACTGGTCGCCGACGGGGGTGCCGGAGAACCAGTTGGCGATCGACTCGGAGAAGCCGAAACCGAGCATCGCGATGCCGCCGCCGATCACGCCGCCCTCGAGCCCGAGCCGCAGAAAATGCCGCAGGAAGTGGTTGGCGATGTAGGTGTCGCCGGCGCCGACGAAGTGCAGCACCTCGACGATCGGCCGGTTCACCGACATCGCGCCGCGGGTCGCGAACGACACCGAGATAATGGTGGCAACGATCATGAGCGCGAGAATGCCGACGCCCGCAAACAGCGTGGCGCCGGTCATCGAACGCATCCGCTCGATCCAGGCGCGGTGGTCGTCGACGCTGGCATTCGGCGCCACCTGCGTCACCCGGTTGCGCAAGGCGGCGAGATCGAAGCTGGTGCCAGGCTGAACGCGGGCGATGATCACGCGCGGCACCGGCAGTTCGTCAAGGGACAGGCCGCTGCCGAGCCACGGTTCCAACAGCTTGCCGGACTCCTCCTTGGTGAACGGCCTGGTCTCGACGATGCCGGGCTGCGCCCGCATCGCCTCGACCACGGCGGCGGTGTCGCGCTCGAGATCGCGACCCGGCTTGGGGCGGACCTGCACGGTGATCTCGCTGCCAACTTCGGACTGCCACTCCGCGGCGGACTCGCTGACCAGAAACACCCCGCCCGTGGTGATCGAGGCGAGGAAGGTCATGATCGCAACCACCGCGACCAGCGCGCGTCCGGCGATCGAGGCTCGCGGCACGATCGGCGAGACGATGCGGGCCTGCGCCGGCAATTGCGGGCGTTCATCACCGAGGTCGACCAACAGGCCGTGTTCGTCCAGGCTACTCATAGATGTGCAAGCGTCCCTGGTGCAGCACCAGCCGGCGGGCCTCGTACTGGTCCATCAGCGTGATGTCGTGGGTTGCGATGATGACGGCGGTACCCGAGCGATTAAGCTCGATGAACAGGCGCAAAAGACGGCGGCCGAGCGTCGGATCGACGTTGCCGGTCGGCTCGTCTGCCAGCAGCAATTGCGGCCGCGAGATCACAGCGCGCGCAATCGCGGCGCGTTGCTTCTCACCACCGGATAAAATGGGCGGCAGCGCGTCCATGCGCTCGCCCAGGCCGACCCATTTCAGGAGGTCGATCACCTCCTTGCGATAGCTCGACTCGTCGCGACCCATGACGCGGAACGGCAACGCCACGTTCTCATAGGTCGTCATATGATCGAGCAGCCGAAAATCCTGCAGCACGATGCCGATACGCTTGCGCAGGTCGGCGATCTCTTCCTTGCCGAGCAGCGAGATATCGTAGCCGAACAAATTGACCAGCCCGCGGGTCGGCCGCAGCGACAGGAACAACAGCTTCAACAGCGAGGTCTTGCCGGCGCCCGACGGCCCGGTGAGAAACTGGAAGGAATGGGCCGGAACCTGGAAGCTGAGATCGCGGAGGATCTCCGGCCCCAGTCCATAGCGCAAGCCGACATTTTCGAACCGAACCAAGACACTAGCTCCGTTCGCAGGCGAATTGAACCGGACGCGGCCAAGCTGGAACCGCGACCGAGCGCATCGTTGCGCCGCTTATGGTTTCCGGTTCGTTAACGGTCACCTTGTACCATTCGTAAGGCGGGGTCCCGAAGTTCGTCATCAACATTACGGCCCTTGTAGCACGGACTTCTGGAAACAAGGCGGCACCGGCCGTTGCTGGAGAACAGGCTCGATGTTCATCGTTTGCCCTCATTGTACAACATCCTACACCATCGATCTGGCAACTTTGGGCGCCTTCGGCCGCACCGTCCGCTGCTCCCGTTGCAAGGAGGTCTGGCTGGCGCATCCGGAGGACGCAGTGAACGCACCGGCCCCCCTGGCCACGATGGCCGACGCCGGTGGCAATGACGATGACCGCCTGCCTGACACTGCCGAGGCCGAGTGGGAGGCGCTGGCGCGCGGCGATGCCGACGAGCAGCCCCCTGTGGTCGATAGTCCTTCGCTCGCCGCCGGGTGGCCCGAAGATGATTTTTCGGAGCCTGCCGAGCAAGAAATGACCGGCATGGACGACGAATCCGCCGAGACTGGCGGGCCCCGTCAGCCGTCCAAGCCTTGGCACCGCAGGCTTCTGAAACGGCCTGCCTCATCTCGCGCCGGTAAATCCGTATTCAACCTGCCCGCGATCACGGCCGCCATGGCCGCGCTCGTCATCGCACTGGTGCTCTGGCGTGCCGATGTCGTGCGGCTCATGCCGCAAACCGCGTCGTTCTACAAGATGGCAGGCTTAGAGGTGAACCTGCGAGGCGTCGCCTTCAAGGACTTGAAAGTCGCCACGGAAACTGTAGACGGCAAGCCGGTGCTGGTGATCGAAGGCATGATCGTCAGCACCAACAAGAAGCCGGTCGAACTGCCGCGGCTGCGGTTCAGCGTCCGTGACGCCCAGGGTGCGGAAATCTACGCCTGGAACGCGGTGCTTGATCAGTCGGTCCTGAAGCCTGGCGAGCGCGCTGCGTTCAAGTCGCGCCTCGCCTCGCCTCCGGCCGAGGGACGCAATATCGACATCCGCTTCTTCAACCGGCGCGACCTCAACGCCGGGAACGCGTAAGGTTCAAGGTCTCGCGCGATCCGGAGGCCGCAGGATGGAAAGGCAACGAGATGGCGCGCGTTCTGATCGCGGACGACGAGGAATCGATGCGGACGCTGGTGGCGCGCGCGATCGCGATGGACGGCCATGACATCGTCACCGCGCAGGATGGCGCTGAGGCGCTCGAGATCCTGACGCAGGAGTCCGGCGCGTTCGACCTGCTGCTGACCGACATCCAGATGCCGATCATGGACGGCATCGCGCTCGCGCTCTCCGCAGCCCGTGATTTCCCGGAGCTTACCATTCTCTTGATGACCGGCTTCGCCCATCAGCGCGAACGCGCCTCGAATCTCACAGCGATCGCGCATGACGTGATCACAAAACCATTCTCGGTCGCCGACATCAGGACCGCGGTCGCCGACGCGCTGGCGTCAAAAAGGACGTGATCGCGTGGGTCCGTCGGTACCGGCTCGCTGATTCCTGGTTCACGCTCGAACAGCAATTAAATGACGGCGCGTTCGCTTCCGCTCCCTTATCAGGATCGACATTTTGCCGCAGAAAGAGCTCGTCCGGAGCTCAGCGGAGCGACCGTCCCAAGGGACGACCGCATCAGGATTGCGCGGCCCGCGTCAGACCATCGCAGGACATAATCCTCGCACAGGAAATAGCGCCGCGCTGTCCGGAACAGGGAGTTGCTGCTCCTCCTCCTCTGCGTGCAGTGTTCCGTCGACGGGTCCTGCGACCCAATCTTTCCCTGCAAGCGGCGTCACCTTGACATCATGAATGACCCCGCGGTGCATGCCAGGATCGAAATGGCGCATCGTCCGCTCATTGAGGTCGATAATGCGCCCGGGCACCAGTGGGCCCACGTCATTGATCTTGACGATGACCTTCTTGCCGATCGCTTCGACAAGAGCAAATTTAGGCTTCGCGCCAAATTGCACCCCGCCGAATTTCTGCCGCAAAGTCGTCTTGATGGCAGCCGCCCAGCTCGACGGATCATAGCGCTCGCCGGACGCCGTGCTGCGGCTGCCCTCGCGCCATCCGGGTTTGAACGGATTATACGTCGATGCTGCGCCAACGACCGCGCTTCCGGAAGCGGCGCTGGCGATAGTGCTTGATTGAGCTGAACCGGTTTCGCTTCGAGCAGCGGTGACGGAAATAGCAAACAGAGTGACAACGCCGCACAGCGCGGCGCTCAAGCGAAACACCATCATGTCTCCTAGACTGATTTTTTGATCGTCCGGTTCCCGATGCCGCAAAACACGATCAAGCGAACGCGGTACAAACTCGCGCCGACCTTTGCGAACTCACGCCATTCCCTGGCGCCGGAACCGTCGTGGGAACCATCCTGGCTCTCTCACGGGCTCTTACTTCTCACGGACTAAGACGGAGATTGCGTCAGCAAAATGACTCTGTTCAGCACAACTGAAACTCAATCGCATGATCGAAGCGAGCATCTCGAATAGCGCGTGAGCACGCGAAGCATTTAGTCGATGTTGGCGCGCGCGTGCACCGGCACACTACGGGATCAGCAATTTCGCGGAGGCGCATCGCGCTGGCAGCCACTGCGAGAAATCGACAAAATCAGATCATAGAATGGCCGACATCGGTATCAACCGAACTGATGATGTTCACGAATGCGGTGCATCGCCGATGAGCAGGTAGTTCCACCGACCGCTCATACGTCGATATACGCATCGGCCGATCTTCAATTTGACCATGTCATCCGGCAGATCGAGATAAGCATATTAATTGGCTTGGCAACGGATGTCATCGACATCAATAGTTCGCGCGATGTCAGACTGATACGCTTGGTACCGGCGTGATCACCGACGACAATTTTGTTTGTTCGCCGAAGCAGCTGCCGCGACTCTCACGCGCGAACTAATCAGCCAGATGGTCTGGACGCAGCTGGAATTGCACCACCAGCGGGCGTGACCGCGTGACATCCGTTGCGCCCGGCGCGCCGGGATGAAGCGCATCGATGCCTTCGATGTGAAACGGCGAGCGGTTGCCGGACGGTTGCGGCGCTCGAGCAGGCGCTCGACATCCACGATCTCGCCCGCTTCACACCGGCGCATGGTTAATCGCGATTTAAGGCTGCCGATACGCGCGTCCGCGGTGAATTAACCGCGGCGAAAACTGTATTCCTTATGATGCGCGACGCGTCCCGCAACGGCTTCGCGCACGTGAGAGCTTGATCTTGGGGAAACAGGTATGAGCAAAGCGTCACTGATCTCGGCTGTCCTGCTGATCGCGCTCGGAATCGTCCCCGCTACGGCCGACCCTCGCGTGATCTCGATTCCGTCATCCCAAGGTGACGCGCCGCGGCCGGCGCCGGTCGCGCTCGATGAGTATCGCGGCTATCACTTCAACCTTTCCGAGAACGCCGGGCGCAAGGACGACGGTGCGATCGCCGACTCGCTTCGCCGCCAGCTCGACGTGGTAGAAAGCGCGGGATTTAGCCCGCGCGTGTTGCAATTCTTTCACAGCGTCCCGATCGTTGCGAGCGAGATGGCGTGCCTCGAGGAAGGTGCCGCGTCCGCCTGTTACGGCAATCTGGCGCCGGCGCGCGACGGGCTGGGCGTAACGAGCTGGGACGAAGCGAAGCATCAATGGACCAATCCGGATGTGGTCGCCCTGGCTGCCGACACCGGAATCGGCGTGATCATGCTGCACCCGAGCATGCTGCGGTATGAGAAAGATCCGGTCATTCTCCACGAATTCCTGCACGCCTACCACGCCAAGCTGATGCCGCACGGATACGACAATCTGGGCATCGCCGCCTACTATAGCGAGGCGAAGCGCAGCGGCTCGTTCGGCAAGGATGCCTACGCGCTGAAGAACAGACAGGAATTCTTTGCGGTGACTGCGAGCATTTTCCTCGCAGGCAAGGACTCGGTCCACGAGCCGAAGACGCGCGCGAAGCTGAAGGAGCAGATGCCCGATTACTACAAGTATCTCGTCGGCGTATTCGGCTTCGATCCGGAAGGCGCGGCCGTCACTCCGGTGGCCTTGAACTGAGGTCGCGCCCCGGCTGCCGAACGACCGGAGCGGCGTCGCGCCGCCGTCCAGTCCGATCGTCGCACCAGCGGTTTTGAACTCCCGCCCGCCATGATAGTTGATATCGGCACGGCAACAGCTTGATGTTGCCACGCTGATGCGAGGGGTTCGAAGCTTGAGCGTCGCATTCACCAAGGAAGACAGTGCCGCGACGGCGTCGGAGACGCTGCTGCCGGATCGTCCGATCTCGCCTCATCCCAACCTCGTCACCGAAGCGGGGCTGAAGGCGCTGCAGCAGCAGCTCCGGCAGGCCCAGGACGCCTACGAGGCGGCCCAGGGCATCGAGGACGTCGACGAACGGCGTCGGCAAGGCGCGCTCCCGTTACGCGACGGGCGCTATTTCGCGGCCCGGGTTCGCACGGCGCAGGTGGTGCCAGATCCGACTTCGGCGGAGAACGTTGCGTTCGGCAGCACCGTCACCTTCCGTCGCGACGACGGCCGGGTCCAGACCTATCGCATCGTCGGCGAGGACGAGGCCGATCCCAAGGCCGGCATGATCTCCTTTGTCTCGCCGGTCGCCACGATCCTGATGGGCAAGGCGGTCGGCGATGTCGTCACGGTCTCCGGACAGGAAATCGAGATCGTCGCGATCAAGTAGGCGGCGCGTGGCCGTCGACGTGAACGGCGGCAGGAACTGGCGGTAATGGGTGGGGTTAGCCCTGATTGTGAACCACCTTGCGGAAACGAAATGACTGACCTTTCGATCGATGCGCGGTTGCTGGCGCCCGACAATGACCGGCACGGTTCCAATGCCAAGGTCATCATAACAGCGGTCGCGGCCCTGATCCTCGGCGCAGTCGCCCTGAGCGCCGCGATCTCGTGGCGTCATGGTCTGCTGCTGCTGCTCGGGGGCGCGCTTGGGCTCACGCTGTATCATGCGCTGTTCGGCTTCACCTCGGCCTGGCGCGTCTTCATCGTCGCGGGCCGTGGCGCGGGCTTGCGTGCGCAAATGGTCATGCTCGCCATTGCGGTGGCGCTGTTCTTCCCCGCACTCGCGCACGGCACCTTGTTCGGCGAACACGTTCACGGCGAATATGGCGCGGTCGGCATCGGCATGCTGACGGGCGCGTTCCTGTTCGGGCTCGGCATGCAGCTCGGCGGCGGCTGCGCATCGGGGACGCTCTACACCGCCGGCGGCGGCAACACCCGCATGCTGGTGACCTTGGCCGCCTTCATCGCCGGATCGACCATCGGCGCGCTGCACCTGCCGTGGTGGAGCGCGCAGCCGAACATCGGCGCCGTGTCGCTGATCGACACGCTCGGCTGGATGCCGGCGCTCGCGCTTTGCCTGGTCGTGATGGCGCTGGTCTATCTGGTCACGGTCCGGATCGAGATGCGCATGCATGGCGAGCTCGAGCCGGGCGCGCGGACGGTGCGACGCGGCTGGCGACGTCTCATGCAGGGGCCATGGCCGTTGCTCGCTGGCGCGGTCGCGCTCGCTATCGGCAATTTTGCCACCTTGTATCTCGCAGGAAGGCCCTGGGGCATCACCTCGGCGTTCGCGCTGTGGGGATCGAAGATCCTGATGTCGTTCGATCCGATCGTGGCGTCCTGGCCCTATTGGCAGGGGGCACGGGCGGCGTCGCTGCAGCAGAGCGTGTTTTACGACGCCACCTCGGTGATGGATTTCGGCATCATGCTCGGCGCGCTGCTGGCCGCGGGCCTGGCCGGCAAGTTCAATCCGACCTGGCGCGTCTCGGCGTCCTCGCTGCTGGCCGCTGTTGTCGGCGGGCTCCTGCTCGGCTATGGCGCGCGGCTCGCCTATGGCTGCAACATCGGCGCCTATTTCAGCGGGATCGCCTCCGGCAGCCTGCACGGCTGGTGCTGGTTCGTGGCGGCGTTCATCGGCAACATGCTCGGGACGCGGCTGCGTCCGCTGTTTGGCCTCGCGGTCGAGCGCATCCCGGTGCGGCAGGCCAAGGCCTGACGCAGCTCGGCGAGGGCTCAGAAGTCCTTCAGCAGCCGCTCGAGATAGTCGAGCTCGAGCTGCGGCCGGTTGGAATCGCCGAGGCGGCGGCGCAGCTCCTCGAGGATGCGGCGGGCGCGCTGCACGTCGATCTCGCCGGGCACCTTCTGCGAAAAATCATCGACGTTGCGATCCGCATGCATCGGACGTCCGAGCGGATCGGTCTCGGTGCCATTCGGCTGCCGGCCGGCGCGGCGGCCCGCGCCGTCGCCCTGCTGCTGGTCGCCATCGCCCTGCTGCATGGCATCGGCGAGGCTCTGCTGACCCTTGCGCAAGGCATCCAGCGCCCTACCCTGGGATTCCACCGCGCCGTCGGTATTGCTGTCGCCGAGCTGGCTGCCGGCATCGCCCATGGCGCCATCGGCCTCGTCGAGGCCGTTGCCGTCGTCGCCCTGATCGCCCTGATCGGCGCCCTGGTCGCCTTGCTGGCCTTGTTGTCCCTGTCCCTGCTGGCCTTGCTGGCCCTTCTTGCCGTGCTGGCTCTGACCGAGGCCGCGCTTGGCCATCTGGTCCTGCAACTGCTTCAAGCGGTCGCGCAGCGACTGCTGATCCTGCTGCAGCTCGCTCATGCCCTGGTCGCCCTGCTGGTGGCCGCGCGCGCGGTCTCGCCTGGAGTCCTGACCTTGCTTGAAAGTCTTGTCGCGCAACTGCTGCTGCTTGCGGATCATGTCGTTGAGCTCGTTGAGCGCCTGCTCCATGTCCTGGTCGTCGCCGCCCTGGCCGGGCTGCGCCATCTGCAAATTCTCGAGCATCTGCTGCAACTGATCGAGCAGCTCGCGGGCACCCTCCTTGTCGCCGGAGCGCGACATCCGCTCCATGCGGTCGATCATGTTCTGCAGGTCCTGCTGGCGCATGATCTTGGTATTCGGATCAAGCGGCCGCTGCGCGAGCTGCGGATTGTTGCGCATCTGCTCGGCGAGCTGGCGCATGTAGTTGTCCATCGCCTTGCGCAGGTCCTGCGCCAGCTTCTTGATCTCCTCGTCGGTCGCGCCGCGGTCGAGCGCCTGCTTCAGCGCGTCCTGGGCCGCGCGCAGCGCATCGTCGGTGTGCGCGGCCTTGAGCTGGCTCGCGACCGAGCGCAGGCCGAGATATTGCCCGGTCTCCGGCATGAACAATTCGGGCGCAATCAAGAGCGCATCGAGCGCGGCGCACACATCGCCGTTGCGGTTGGCGTCGAGCGCCAGGATGCGACGCTGCTCGATCAGCGCCCGTGCCAACGGCTTGGTGAACAGC
>NZ_JBARGP010000480.1:0-12480 GCF_049798375.1 Bradyrhizobium sp. | reverse complement strand
CCAACGCTCAGCGCCGCGGCAAGCGCACTCAAAACAACGATCTTACTTGTATCTGACATGGCTACCGTTCCCTCGCCCTGCTGGCGACCTCACCATCTGCAACGTTGGTCGCGGGAATGGAGTTCTCGGTTTGGCCGATCACTTAACCGTGTGTTAAATTAGGCCCACTCAAGCGAAAATTATTGCGGCGGTTCAAATGACTTAAGTCAAAAAATTTTGCGGCGATGGGGAACGAGTCGCGCGCTCGGGAGTCTTCTCAACAGCCGGTTGTCCCCCCTGCCCCATTGACCGGCGACGCGGGGCATCGCCGTGGTGATGCCGGCGGTGCCTCGCATTCATTGTGACATTTTGAGAAGTCAGCTGCCGCCATTAGGCGACACGCCAAAGATCAGATACAAAGAAAAGATAGATCACGCGGCGTTGGAGCTTCTCCGCGGCTGACGTGCGCGCGCGACGCAAAGCCTGGCAGCCGTCGCGGCGCCTAGCGGCATCAAGCAGGCAAGAAAAAGCCGGCGCGCTCATGCCGAGTGCGCCGGCCTTTCTTTTTCGACGCGACCACCCCTTAGGCGGCAGGTTTGGGCATGCGATTGCGGGAATTGCGCTGGAAGAACAGCGCCTGGCTCGCAACGGCCGACACCATGGCCGGCTGGAACGGCTTCGAGATCAGGAACGCCGGCTCGGGGCGCTCGCCGGTCAGGAAGCGCTCGGGGTAGGCGGTGATGAACACCACCGGTACCTCGAAGGTCCGCAGCAATTCGTTGACCGCGTCCAGGCCAGACGAGCCGTCAGCAAGTTGAATGTCGGCGAGGATCAGCCCGGGCTTCTTGTTCTTGGCCAGCGCCACAGCGTCGGCATGGGTACGGGCGACGCCAATGACGTTATGGCCGAGATTCTTCACCAGACTCTCGAGGTCCATGGCGATGAAGGTCTCGTCCTCAATGATGAGAACGTCGGTCGCGATCTCGGCAGCCAGCTCACGACCGGCCGTATCGGCGAGCCGCCGGGTCTCGCTCACCTCGGTACCGAGAATGAACGCCACTTCCTCCTCCGGGAAGCCTTCCAACGAGAGCAGCAGGAACGCTTGGCGGGGCAGCGGAGTAATGTTGGAGAGCCGCCGCTCCGGCGGCATCGGCAGGGTGGTCACCTCGGTATCGTCATTCAACGCCACCGAGTTCCAGATTTGGGTGAACAGCCGGAACAAGCCAGCGCGCGCCCCGTAACGCTCGTCGAGTAGAGAGGGGTCTTGAATGAGGGCTTCCAGCATGGCGCCGACATACGCATCGCCAGAACCCTGCGCTCCGGTCAGGGCGCGGGCATATCGCCGCAACAAAGGCAAATGTTCAGCAACGAGCTGTGATCGGGACATCCCCACTCCATTCGATCGCACGGGCCACGCAGGTTCAGGGGCGGCCCGGGTTCCCCCTATATGCAGATTACGCCTGAACCTTCAAAAAGTTCCCTTTTCGCTGGGAACTTTTGCGCAAGCGTCGCATTAGTTCCCGACAGGCCCCTCGACAGCGAGGATAATTCTTGGAGCTTCAGAGACTTAACTCTCGGGGAAACGTGGACAAGGTCATGAAGGATGTAAAGTCTCAAGCCAGCAAGAATGCGGCACCGCGCAAGCCCGGCGGACTAAACTCGGAAATCCAATCGCGAATCGGCCATCAACTTCGCGCGATGTACGACGATGTCGTGCGTCAGGGAGTTCCGGATCGTTTCGCCGAACTGGTCCGAAAGCTTGATGTCCCGGGGGGCCAACCCCAAGTGGAAGACGGCGGGGGATCCAATGACCAGAACGGGAGGGACTGATGCCTCTCACTGACTCCCTGCGCGACGAGATCCTGGGCTCGGTCCCCAGTCTGCGCGCCTTCGCGATCTCCCTGAGCGGCAACAGTGACCGGGCTGACGATCTGGTGCAGGAAACACTGCTGCGTGCCCTGGCCAACATCGATTCGTTTCAACCAGGCTCCAACCTGCCGGCCTGGCTGTTCACGATCTTGCGCAACCTGTTTCGCTCTGACTATCGCAAACGGCGGCGCGAGGTCGAGGATGCCGAGGGCAATTATGCCAAGACCCTGAAAACCCATCCGTCGCAGGGGGCGCATCTGGAATTCGAGGAATTCCGGACCGCTTTGGAAAAATTGCCGCAAGACCAGCGTGAAGCGCTGATCCTGGTGGGTGCCTCCGGCTTCTCCTATGAGGATGCGGCGGCGATCTGCGGCTGTGCGGTCGGCACCATCAAGAGCCGCGTCAATCGTGCGCGCTCCAAGCTTGCCGCCCTCCTCTATGTGGAGGGCGCCGAGGATTTCGGTCCTGACGAGACGGTACGCGCGGTGATCGGCGGCAGTGGCGGCTGATCACCAAGACCGATCACCGCGACGTGCTCGAAACCATCGAAATTGAAAGGCGGCCGACCAGGCCGCCTGTCGTTTGTCTGCTCGGTGTCGCGGACGCTTCGTTGCAGGATCAGCGCGGCGGACGCACCGGTGCCGAGAGCTGCTCGGTGCGATCGCGTTCGGTCATGTCGATCACGGTGTCCATCGGGGCGGTCAGTTCATAGACGTAGCTCGCCTCGGTGAAGTAGCGCTTCGACGTACCACCGAGCGCTTCCGGCGCCACGCGGTCGAGCAGGATCAGGCCGAAATCGCTGTCCGGCCGGCGGGTTGCCTCGCTGGTGTTCAACTCCTCCCAGCGGAAGCTGAACATGGCGTCCGCCGCCTCGCCCGTCACATCCCATTTCGCGGTGATATGCGGATGCTTGCCGACCAGCGACAGGCCCTCGTCGGAGTGCGAGGCAAGCTCGAAGAACAGCAGCGACAGGCTCTGCGCCGCGCGCGCGCTGACCGTGATGTCCGGACCGCTGACCGCGATGCGCTCCGCATGCGGAATGGCGCGCGCCTCGAACAGGCCGCGCAGCTGCACGCCCTGCCATTGGCTTTCGCTCAGCAGCGTGACCACGTTGGACATCGCGTGGACGCGCCCGATCAGAAGCTCGCGGGCGACATCGATATCGCTGCCGTGGCGCAAGGTGCGCGTTACGATCGACTGGATCACCGCCAGGATGTTCTTGACCCGGTGATTGAGCTCGTCGATGACGGCCGTCAACCGGCGCTCGAAGCCGATCCGCACCTGGATCTCGCGGCTGAGTCGCAGATTGTTGTAGGCGACATAGCCGAACAGGCCGCAGACGATGCCGGTCAACGCAAGGCCGATGACGCCGACGATCGCAGCTGTCTGCTCGGCCCGCCGGACCGCATTTCTCTTGGCGTAATAAGCGAGCGTCCAGTCGCGATTGCCAAATGTCACCGTGCGCGCCGCAGATGGCGGCGCCGCCTCCGGCGAATGCGTCCGCGTCGTCACCACGCCCTGCTCATTGGCGATCAATTCGCGTTCGGCGTTACTCGGATCCTTGAGCGCGACCGAAAACAACGACAGATCGTCGTTGGTCAGCATCAGCGGCCCGAGCTCATAAGAAAAGGTCACGAAGCCCGCCGCCGTGCTGGCACCCTCCGGCGCGACCGGCGCCGCCAGCACCAATCCGATCGGACCGTCGACGCGGAGCAACGGAATCGGGTTGGACGCGATCGGCTTGCCTTCAGTTATCGCGCGCGCCAGCATCGGTCCGACTGTCGGTTCATCGTCCAGGGCGCGTCCCGCCAGCGACGACGTCTGTGAATCGCGCGGCTCGAGATCCATCAACACGTCGATCGGATGGTCGAGATGGCCGGTGTCGAGCGGCTGGTCGTCGAAATTGCGGATTGTGGGATTGGCGAAACCGGCATGCCGCAGCTCATCGCTCGCGGCGGCGAGCTCATTGGGCTTCAGCCGCGCGATCCACGCGGCAACCACGAAGTCGGTCTTGAACGCGTAGATCGACGAGCGCAGCGGTTGCAGCATGTTGGCCTTGATCACCGACGGTGCCCGAAACAGGCCGGAGGCCACCCGTGCCAACAGTTCGCGTTCGGTCAGGCGGTCCTGCACCAGGCTGGCATGGACGTCGATCGCACGCGCCAGCGCAATACGGTCGATCGCCAGCTCCTGGTCGTGGACGCGATAGGCGGCGAGCCCGGAGAGCACAGTCCCGATCAGCGCAATCACACCGATAATAACGCCCAGCCGAAGCACTCGCTTACTCTGATGTCAGGGGTTGGCGAAACGAACAACAAGTCATCAAATGCCCGGGCCGGTTACGATTGCACGCACGAAAGAAGCCAACCGACAGATATAATGATCGAGTCATCAGCACGACGCAATCCGACGTTCGCTTCATTTCGTAGCGCCCCCTCGAGCGAACCGCGGATTCGAAAGAGACGAAAAATCATAAAACAATCCGGCGTAGTGGCTCAGACATTCGCTCGGCCATTGGGCCAGCCGTGGAAAACAAGCGAATGCCTGAACCGCCACACGACCCAACTTTTGGACGATCGCCCTCCGGCTCACACCGCAAGCCCCTTAGTCGGGAATCCGGCGGGATAGCAATGAGCACCGGAGAAAATTGTTCCGGGCAGCCTGCGGCTTTTTTGGGTCTGTAGCGCGGCCGATTGCAGAAAGGTTAACGGCGGTGCGCGCGCAATCGTTCAGCGCGATCGTGCGGCAACGGATCGTCAGATCATGATCCGATATGCCGGGATCGGATCATGATCTCATCAATTTGTTTGAGCATGATCTGTGCGCAAACACCTTCGGCGTTTGTTGCGGGGAGCCGGTTTCCGCATGCTCTAGGCTCGTGCCGCGAGGCCACCTTTGGCTTCGATGAAGCCGACGATGCGGTCGAGGCCCAGGCTCTGCTTCAGGTTGGTCATCACGAACGGCCGCTCGCCGCGCATGCGCCGCGCGTCGGTCTCCATCTTGTCCAGCGAGGCGCCGACATGCGGCGCGAGGTCGATCTTGTTGATGACGAGCAGGTCCGAGCGGGTGATGCCGGGACCGCCTTTGGACGGGATCTTGTCGCCGGCGGCAACGTCGATGACGTAGATGGTGAGATCGGCAAGCTCTGGCGAAAATGTCGCAGCCAGATTGTCACCGCCGGATTCGATCAGCACGAGATCGAGGCCGGGAAATTTCGCCCGCATGTCTGCAACTGCCGCGAGATTCATCGAGGCGTCCTCGCGGATCGCGGTGTGAGGGCATCCGCCGGTCTCGACGCCGGCGATGCGATCCGGCGTCAGCGAGCCCGAACGGACCAGGAACTCCGCATCCCATTTGGTGTAGATGTCGTTGGTGATGGCGGCGATGTCGTACCGTTCACGCATCGCCTTGCAGAGCAGGTCCATCAGCGCTGTTTTGCCCGACCCGACCGGGCCACCGACGCCGACACGCAGCGGACCGTGAGATGATGACATGCTAGTCGCTCTCCAATTGAGCGTCGTCCCGGCGCACGCCGGGACCCATACCGCATGATCTATCGGTCGGGCAGGATGGCCGACGCCTCCTGCAACAACGAGAGCCTGTGGTTATGGGTCCCCGCGTTCGCGGGGACGACAGGTTGGGAAATGTGTCCTCGTCGCTCACGATCGGAACAGCCTGGTATATTGCGTCTCATGCTGGAGGCCGGCGAGGTCGGCGCGAAAGGTCGCGCTGCCGAGGTCATCCAGCGATGCATCGAGGGCGCGCGCAGCGGTTACCGCCACCACACCCTCCAGCGCCGCCAGCACGCGCTGGCTGTCGGTCTGGCCGAGCGGGATCAGCCGGCTGCCGGCGGAAATCCAGTTCGACACCAATGCATGCAGGAAGGCGTGCAGCGCCGACGCCAGAGGAATGCCATGCGCGGCGCTGACCAGTCCGACCGCGATCGGATAAATGAGAGTGTCGCATTGCGCGACGGCGTCATCGAGCCCGTTACAATTCCAGGCCGCGCGCGTGATCTCGATGAACGCTTTCCCTTGCGTCGTGGCCTCGAGCTGCCGCTCGCGCGACGGCACGAAGGCCGCGGCAAGCTCGGCCAATTCGCGCAAAGCCGCCATGTCATCCAGGTTCATGGCGCGATGCGCCTGCGCCACGAACACAGCATCGCAGAAGCCTGAGCCGTCGACCAGCATGGCCGACAGCCAGTCGCGCAGGGACGCAGCGTCGGTGATGTCGCTGGCTTCTACCGCCCACTCGATGCCGCTCGAATAGGAGAAGGCACCGACCGGAAATGCCGGCGACAGGAAGGTCATCAACCGGTACAGCGCCGCCGCTTCGGCCCCGGTCATCGCATCGGATGCGCGCGGCGGCTCATTTGTGGTCATGAGCATGTGAGTGGTCGTGATGATCGTGGTCGTGTCCGCAATGCTCGTCATGGACGTGATGATCATGGCTATGGTGATCGTGGTCATGATGATGGCCATGCGCATGATCATGGTCATGACCGTGATGCGCGTGGCCCTCCTCATGCGCATGGCTGGCCTCGGCATAGGCGCCGCCTTCGGGATCGAATGGCGCCTCGATCTCGACGATGCGCGCGCCCAATCCCTTCACCATCGCCTCGATCACATGGTCGCGGCGGATGCGCAGGCCCTTAGGCATGATCTGGGTCGGCAGATGGCGGTTGCCGAGATGCCAGGCGAGCCGCACCAGATGCTGCGGATCGGCGCCGCGAATCTCGATCAACGGCTCAGGTGCTGCGACCACCTCGACTAGGCGGCCGTCGTCCAGCACCAGAGCATCGCCGCCGCGCAAGGCGATGGCGTGCTCGAGATCAAGCAGGAATTCGAGCCCGCGCGTGCCGGTCATCGCCATCCGCCGCCGATGCCGATCATCGAAATCGAGCACAACGGTATCAGTGGCGGCTTCAATCCACCGGTGCTGGCCCAGGACACGCGCGGCGCGGATCATGCTGACAACCTCACTCTGATCAATTCAGCGGACATCGACCTTCTCGGGCGTGATGACCTCGATACGCGGCGGCGCCGAGAAGCATTTCACGGCGACGCGACCGAACGTCTTCATATGCTCGGCCGCGCGGTGCGGCACCAAAGCCTCGGCATTTTCCCACTGCTCGACGAACACCATCTTGGCCGGATCGGTGACGCTCTCGTGCAGATCGTAAGCGATATTGCCGGGTTCCTTTCGGGTCGCCTCGATACAGGCGGTAGCGGCGGCAATGAATTCGGCGCGGGTCTCAGGCTTCACGGTCAAGGTGGCAACGACATAGATCACGAACAATCCTCCCGGTACGTTTTTACTTAGAGCGGGCGGGACCTTAGAACATGAAATAGCGCTGCGCCATGGGCAGCACCTCGGCCGGCTCGCATGTCAGAAGCTCGCCGTCTGCGCGTACCTCATAGGTCTCCGGATCGACCTCGATGTCGGGCGTCGCATCGTTGTGGATCATGCTCTTCTTCGAGATCTTCGAGCGCGTGTTCTGCACGGCGTAGAGCTTCTTGGAGATGCCGAGCTGGCGCGCGAGATTGCCGGTCACGGCGGCCTTCGAGGTGAACACGACGGAGGACGCAGTCAGCGCCTTGCCAAAGGCGCCGAACATCGGCCGGTAGTGCACTGGCTGCGGGGTCGGGATCGAAGCGTTAGGATCGCCCATCGGCGCCGCGACGATCATGCCCCCCTTGACGATGCAATCCGGCTTAACGCCGAAGAAGGCCGGCGACCACAGCACGAGATCGGCCAGCTTGCCTTTCTCGACCGAGCCGATCAGCTTCGACACGCCATGCGCGATCGCAGGGTTGATGGTGTATTTGGCGATGTAGCGCTTGACGCGAAAATTGTCGTTGTCATTGCCCTTGTCCTGCGGCAACGCACCGCGCTGCTTCTTCATCTTGTCGGCCGTCTGCCAGGTCCTGATGATGACCTCGCCGAGCCGGCCCATCGCCTGCGAGTCCGATGACATCATCGAGAGCGCGCCGAGATCATGCAGAATGTCCTCGGCGGCGATCGTCTCCTTGCGAATGCGGCTCTCGGCAAACGCCAGATCTTCCGCGATCGACGGATCGAGGTGGTGACACACCATCAGCATGTCCAGATGCTCGTCGATGGTGTTCCGAGTGAACGGTCGCGTCGGATTTGTCGAGGATGGCAGCACGTTCTTCAGACCCGCGACCTTGATGATATCAGGCGCGTGACCGCCGCCGGCGCCCTCGGTGTGGAAGGCATGGATGGTGCGGCCCTTGAACGCCTTGATGGTGTCCTCGACGAAACCCGACTCGTTCAGCGTGTCCGAGTGCAGCATCACCTGCACGTCGTGATCGTCGGCAACCGACAGGCAATTGTCGATCGCGGCCGGCGTGGTGCCCCAGTCCTCATGCAGCTTCAGCGCACAGGCGCCGGCCTTGATCATCTCGACCAGCGCCGCGGGCCGCGATGCATTGCCCTTGCCGGAAAGGCCGAGATTGACCGGGAAGGCGTCGAACGACTGGATCATCCGCGCGATATGCCACGGCCCCGGCGTGCAGGTGGTGGCGAAGGTGCCGTGCGACGGGCCGGTGCCGCCGCCGAGCATCGAGGTAACGCCCGACATCAGCGCGTGCTCGATCTGCTGCGGACAGATGAAATGGATGTGGCTGTCGAACCCGCCGGCGGTGAGGATCTTGCCTTCGCCTGCGATCACGTCGGTGCCCGGGCCGATGACGATGGTCACGTTCGGCTGGATATCGGGATTGCCGGCCTTGCCGATCGCAGCGATCATGCCGTCCTTGATCGCGACATCGGCTTTGACGATGCCCCAATGATCAACGATCAGGGCATTGGTGATGACGGTGTCCGCCGCGCCCTGCTTGTTGGTCGCCTGCGACTGGCCCATGCCGTCGCGGATCACCTTGCCGCCGCCGAACTTCACCTCCTCGCCATAAGTGGTGAAATCCTTCTCGACCTCGATGATCAGATCGGTGTCGGCCAGCCGCACCCTGTCGCCGGTAGTCGGCCCGAACATGTCGGCATAAACGGAACGCTTGATCTTGACGGACATCAGTGGCCCTTACCCGCTTTGCTGTATTCTGCGTACCGGCACGAAAACGCGACGCTCACAACGTCCCCTTCGCATGCGCAACCGTTTCATCGAACAGCTTGTCGAGCCGCGCATTGACGCCGCGGCAGCCCTTCACCACCTGCTCGGCCCAGGCGAGATAGTCGGCCAGCTCTTCCTTTTGCCCGGCATCGGGTTCGAAGAAGATGCGGACGCGGATATTGCTGATCTTGTCGGCGATCTTGATCAGCTTGGCGCCCGGCGATTTCTTCGGCGCGTCCTTCACCTGCCGACGGCGGCGCTCGCTTTTGGCCAAGGTCATGTCGTCGGTGACCTCCTCGACCATGTCAGCGACACGCACGCCGAAGCGTTGCACCAGTTCGTCCCGAGAGGTGTCGGTGTCCTCGATGGTATCGTGCAGCCAACCTGCTGCGACCAGCTCGGCATCCGCGCCATCGGTGACCGCAGCGAGGATGCTCACGACTTCGGCGAGGTGATTGATGTAGGGCTCGTTCTCGTCGCTTTTGCGCTGCTGGCCGGAGTGGCGGCGTGCGGCGAGCTCGGCGGCTTCACAGACGAGGCGGAGACCGGTCAGCATGGCGCTACAGCTTTCCCATCACGTCGCCGCGGAAGCCGTAGACGGTGCGCTTGCCGGCCAACGCGACCAGCTGCACGTCGCGGGTCTGGCCCGGCTCGAAGCGTACGGCAGCGCCGGCCGCGATGTCGAGCCGCATGCCGCGGGCTTTCTTACGATCGAACTTCAGCGCCGGATTGGTCTCGAAGAAATGATAGTGCGAGCCGACCTGGATCGGCCGGTCGCCGGTGTTCGCGACCGAGAGCGTCACGGTCGTGCGGCCGGCATTGAGCTCGATCTCGCCGTCCTGGATGAAGAGTTCGCCGGGGATCATTTTTCTTGCTCCGTCATTCCGGGGCGATGCGCAGCATCGAACCCGGAATCTCGACATGACAACCTCTGGATTCTCCGGTGCGCAATTGCGCACCATAGTTCGCGTCTTCGACGCGGCCCGGAATGACGCAATAGTTCAACGAATCGGCTCGTGCACGGTGACGAGCTTGGTACCGTCGGGAAACGTCGCTTCGACCTGGATGTCGTGGATCATCTCAGGGATTCCAGGCATTACCTGGTCGCGGGTCAGGACCTGCGCGCCCGATTGCATTAGCTCCGCCACGGTGCGGCCGTCCCGCGCACCCTCGAGGATGAAGTCCGAGATGATGGCGATCGCCTCGGGATGGTTGAGCTTGACGCCGCGTTCCAGCCTGCGGCGCGCCACGATGGCGGCCATCGAGATCAAGAGCTTGTCTTTTTCGCGGGGAGACAGGTTCATGCAAAATCTCTAACACCAGATCTAGTTCAGCCAGAGCCGCGGCAGTGGCACCTCCGACGCAGGCCTCAGCACCGCCATCATGTCAGCGCGCAACCGCGCGGCATCTTGGGCACAGAACCGAGCCATTGCAAACCCATTCCAAGCGGACAGCCCGACCTCTCCACCGAACGACGGCGCCGCCTCGCGGATACGTTCAACCAACGCGGCATCGCCAGGGGCGATCAGCGCGGTGCCGATCGCCGCGCCTCCCTTGGCGATCGCGCGTTGCGCCAACTTCCCGCCGATGTCGCCGGTCAACCGCACAGTCTCGGCGAACACCAGCCGGCCGCCGCGCCTGACGCGCCAATGGTCCACAAACGAGCCCTCGCGCATCGTCTCGCCCATCGCGGTGCGGCCGAACACGACGATCTCACACAGCAGCAGCGAGGCGGTTTCGTCCAGATCGATATCGATCCGGCGCGCGATGTCGGCACGGTCGAACAGGATGGTCTCCTGCGGCAGCCAGGAGAGATGTGCGCCGCCGGCGACCTTCAACGAGATGTCGAGCGCGGCGGGCTTACCGGGTGCGCGGTAAACTTTCTCGGCAGCGGCCGTCGTCAAGGTCAACCGCGTTCCCTGCCCTGCCGCGATCTCGATCGCGAAATGATCCCCACCAGCAATCCCGCCAGCCGTGTTCACGAACATCGCCGAGAGTCCGTGGTCCTCGGGCGAGGGAAAGCGCACGCGAAGCGAACCGGATTCATGCAGGTGACGACGGCGCGTTACGCCGTCCTGCAAATGCACGTCGAAGTGCACCGCGCCGCGGGCTCGGTTCGCCTCGAAAATGTCATAGGCTGCACTGGCGGGATCGGCCCGCATCGATCCCTCCCTATGAGACCATGTAGAAAGTTACAGCGCCATCTGCCTGGAAATCTCGGCCGGATCGAGATCGGCGCGGGTGCAGCTATATTTCACCGCGCCGCGATCCATCACCGCAAAGATATCGCCGAGCTCGCAAGCAAAGTCGAGATACTGCTCGACCAGCACGATGGCGATGTTGCCGAGATTGCGCAAGTAGGAGATGGCGCGCCCGATGTCCTTGATGATCGAGGGCTGGATGCCCTCGGTCGGCTCGTCTAGCAGAAGCAGCTTTGGCCGCATCACCATGGCCCGCCCGATCGCGAGCTGCTGCTGCTGGCCGCCGGAGAGGTCGCCGCCGCGACGGCCCAGCATCGACTGCAGCACCGGAAAGAGCGCGAACACGTCGTCGGGAATGTTGCGGTCGCTCCGCTTGAGCGGCCCGAAGCCGGTCTTGAGATTTTCCTCGACCGTGAGCAGCGGAAAGATTTCGCGCCCCTGCGGCACGAATCCGATACCGCGGCGCGCCCGTTCATACGGCTTCAGATGCGTGATATCGGCACCGTCGAAGGTGATCGCGCCGGAGGCAATCGGATATTGGCCGACCATGGCGCGCAGCAGCGAGGTCTTGCCGACGCCGTTGCGCCCAAGCACGCAGGTCACCTTGCCAGGCTCGGCCGCGATGGAGACGCCGCGCAGGGCTTGGGCAGCGCCGTAATACAGATTGATATTTTCGACGTTGAGCATCAGCTAGCGTCCCAAATACACTTCAATGACCCGCTCGTTAGTCGACACCTGGTCGATGGTGCCTTCAGCGAGCACCGTGCCCTCATGCAGGCAGGTGACCTTGACGCCGAGTTCGCGAACGAAGGTCATGTCGTGCTCGACCACCATCACGGTGTGATCCCTGTTGATCTGCTTCAAGAGCTCGGCGGTCTGGTGGGTCTCGACATCGGTCATGCCGGCGACGGGCTCGTCGACCAGCAGCAGCTTCGGATCCTGTGCCAGCAGCATGCCGATCTCGAGCCATTGCTTCTGGCCGTGCGAGAGGCTGCCGGCGAGCTTGCGGCGGACATCCTTCAGCCGCACCGTCTCAAGCACCTTGTCGATGCGCTCGGCCTCGCTCCGCGAACCGCGCCAGAACAAGGTGCCCTTGACGCTGTGATCGACATTGAGCGCGAGCAGCAGATTGTCCTCCACCGACTGGCTCTCGAACACGGTGGGCTTCTGGAATTTTCGGCCGATGCCGAGTTCAGCGATGCGGGTTTCGTCGAGCCGCGTCAGGTCGGTGACGCCGTCGAACAGCACCGTGCCCTCGTCCGGCTTGGTCTTGCCGGTGATGATGTCCATCATCGTGGTCTTGCCGGCGCCGTTCGGCCCGATGATGGCCCGCATCTCGCC
>NZ_JBARGP010000479.1:0-2656 GCF_049798375.1 Bradyrhizobium sp. | reverse complement strand
GTTTTAGCGTGATCTCGGCACCCGTCATTGCGAGCGAAGCGAAGCAATCCAGAATTCGAAGGAAGTCTGGATTGCTTCGTCGCTTCGCTCCTCGCAATGACGACGCTGCGCGGCGTGATGTGTAGGGTGGGCAAAGCGTAGTGTGCCCACCGTCTTCGAATGCGACAGGATCGCGGTGGGCACGGCGCTTTGCGCCTTTGCCCACCCTACGACATAGGAGACGAATATCATGGAAGGCGTCACGGTTGTCGATCATCCACTGGTCCAGCACAAGCTGACGCTGCTGCGCGACAAGTCGATCTCGACCAAATCGTTTCGGGAGCTGCTGAAGGAGATCGGCATGCTCCTCTGCTACGAGGTCACGCGCGACCTGCCGCTGACCGAGGTCCAGATCGAGACGCCGCTTGCGCATATGCAATCCGCCAGGATCGCCGGCAAGAAGCTGGTATTCGTGCCGGTGCTGCGGGCCGGCGTCACCTTCGTCGACGGCATGCTCGATCTGGTGCCGACCGCGCGCGTCGCCCATATCGGGCTCTACCGCGAGCCGCAGAGCTTCGCCGCCGTGGAATATTTCTTCAAGGCGCCGTCCGATCTCAGCGAACGGTTGGCGGTCGTCGTCTCGCCGGTGCTGGCGACCGGCAACACCGCGGTGGCCGCGATCGACCGCCTGAAAGAGCGCGGCGCCAAGGACATCCGGATGGTCAACATGATCGCCGCGCCCGAAGGCGTCGAGCGTGCGCGCGGCCTGCATCCGGACGTGCCGATCTGGACCGCGGCCATCGATGAAGGCCTCGATGACAATGCCTTCATCGTGCCCGGCCTCGGCGACGCCGGCGACCGCGCTTACGGCACGCGCTGATCTGTTTTGATCGCCATCATCTCCGCGCAAACGCTGATGGCGTTTGTCGCGCATGAAACTGCTGTGAGCACGAATCAGGCTCGCGCCAGCTCGATGTCCTGGGTGTGCCTAGTCTCGGCGTCATAGACCTTGATCTGCAGCATCGGAAAACGCCGCTTCAGATCCCGCGCACCATTCTCGGCGCCGTCCTTGGTCTTGAACTCGGTCTTGATCTGGCCATCGACAATGACGGCATAGCCGCTCTGCGGCAGGTCCTTGGCTGGCTTCTCTTGGGCAGGCTTGGGCATATCGTGCAGACGCCGATTGTGATGGAGATGATGAGCGGGACTCGGCGCGCGTGATCACGCGTCGAATGTTCATGATCTAAGGTGAGTCTCTCGACGCGAGCAAGCGGAGAAGATTTTCTGCACAAGCGGGTCAGCACCGCGACGAATGAATATCCGTACAACGCCGGCATTGACAGCGCATCAGCCCGATTCTCGGCGGTTCCACCGCTGCTTCGTTGCATTAATCCGTGCGCGCAGCGCGAGCGATCGTCAGCTCGCAGCTTGTGGTGCGGCCCATGGCTCACCGGCACGCAGCCGTGCCGCCAGCGCCGAGGCGCAGGCCGTGAGCAGCTTCTCGCCTTTGTCGGCAGATGCCCTGCGCGCATCGCCGGCGACGCCGGACGGCGTCAGCTCGGCAAAAGAATGGAAGCGCTTCAGCGCCGGCACCAGCGAACCCAGGATGTTGAAACTCGGCCCGTGCGCCTCTGCAAGCCTGTCGGCATTCACGAGCTGCGGATGGGCGGCCATCATCATCGAGGTCTCGGCCTCGCAGGCATGCATGACGCCCTGCTGGTCCTCGAGGATCTCGGCCATCGCGCTGTGCCCTTCCATGAAATAGGTCGTGGCCGCGATCGGCGCGTCGAGTTCGCGTGTCAGTTCGCCGACGAAGGTGCCGAGCGCCTGGATGTTGCCGCCATGGCCGTTGACGATGACGATGCGTTTAAATCCCGCCTTCTGGATCGAGCGGCAGAGATCCCTGAGCACCGCATAGTAGGTCGCGAGACTGAGCGTGAAGGTGCCGCCGAAAGCGACGTGGTGATCGGCGAGGCCGCACCACACCGTCGGCGCAACCACGGCGGGGCAATCCGGCGCAAGCTGCGCCGCAGTACGCCGGCACACCTCGCTGCAGAGGAAATCGTCGACGCCGGTCGGCAGATGCGGCCCGTGCTGCTCGGTGGACGCGACCGGCAGCAGCACGATCGCATCCTGTGCGGCAAGTGCTCGCAAAGCTTCGGCCGGCAATCTGTTCCAGGCGGTCTCGGTCATGGGCGTACTCGCTCAACAGGATAAGAATGTCCGGTGTTAGCACATTGAGAACGCGGGACAGCCGCAGTCGCCCGTGTGCCAAACCGAAACGCGCCAATGCCGCATGAAGTGGCAATTTTCGCGCTGCACTGCACACATTGCGTTCAAATTCTCCGACCGATCGCCATGCCGCTGTCGCACCGCATGGCTGTTGCCATCGTCGGTCGCTAGGCGGGTTAAAATGAAGCTGGTAACGATGGCGTCATCTGCAAGACCTCACAATTCAGGGACCTGAGATGGACAACCGCAGCGACATCTGGCGTGGCATCGACGAGATCAAACCGCGCTTCATCGACCTCAGCGACAGGGTCTGGGCGATGCCCGAGGTTTGCTACACCGAGGCCCGCTCGTCCGCCGAGCATCTCGCCGAGCTGCGCCACCAAGGGTTTCGCATCACCGAGAACGTCGCCGGCATTCCGACCGCGCTGATGGGCGAATGGGGCGA
>NZ_JBARGP010000478.1:0-4056 GCF_049798375.1 Bradyrhizobium sp. | reverse complement strand
GGTCGGCGTCGAGCGCGCTCATGGCAGCGGTCACGGCAGCGCCGAAGCCGGTGATTCCGATGACATTCTCGGTTCCGGCGCGGCGTCCCCGCTCCTGCCCGCCGCCGCGCAGCAGCGGCGCCAGCCCTTCCGCACCCGGCCCGAGAAGCAGCGCGCCGACGCCCTTGGGACCACCGATCTTGTGCGCGGATATGGTGGCAAGGTCAGCACCCACATCTTTGATAGCGAAAGGTATTTTTCCAAGTGCCTGAATCGCATCGACATGCAGCAGAGAGCCTGCCCCGTGCACGATGGCGGCGACTTCGGAGATCGGTTGAAGCGCGCCAGTCTCATTGTTGGCGGCCATGACCGAAACCAGAGCCGGCGGCCCATCCGAGAGCCGCAACGCAAGCTGCTTCAGGTCAATCACGCCCGAGGAGGTAACCGGAACGATCTCAACCAGATCGTGCGGGAACTGGCCCCCTGACAGCACCGAGGGGTGCTCGATCGCGGAGAGCAGCAGCCGCCCAACCGGTCCGGCCGGCGAGCGCAGGCCTGGATTGAGCGCCAGCGCATTGGCCTCGGTGCCGCCGGACGTGAATACCACATTGCGGGCCATGGCGCCCATGGACCGCGCCACCGCCTCGCGGGCATCCTCCATCAGCCGCCGCGCCTGCCGGCCTTCGGCGTGGACCGACGATGGGTTCCCGACGAGATCGAAGGCGGCCGTCATTGCCGCGCGCGCCTCGGGGCGCAGTGGCGTGGTCGCGTTCCAATCGAGATAGATCCGGTCAGGCATGAGATGGTCTTATCAGCTTTCTCGTCGGCGCCAACTTGGCCGTCTGCCACTATGATATGGTTGGTCAAGGAGATCCGTGAAAGTCGGCATCATGAACCAGATCCCACCCATGCGGCCGCATCCGGCCGACCGGCTGTTCTACATCGCTGTCGTCGTGATCTCGCTCGGGATCGGATTGGTCAACGCGCTGTCCAGGGCGCAGGACGCCCTACGGCAGGGCGCCCCTTATGATTTGGGCACACAGCTGCTGTGGGAAATGACCAGCATCCTCGTCATTCTCCTGCTGGTGCCGCTGCTGCTTGCCGGCGTGCGACGGATGCGGCAATCGCCCGGCCGAATCCGACAAGTCGGGATTGCACTCGCGACCATCGCGATCTTCTCAGGCCTTCACATCGCCGGCATGGTGGGCCTGCGCAAGCTGCTGATGGGGCTGGCCGGCGGCTTCTATGACTTTCACGTCTCGCTGGCGACCGTGCTCTATGAAGTCCGCAAAGACATCGTGACCGCATTCCTGATCGGCAGCTCGATCTGGTTGTTCGACCGAAGCCGCAAGCTTGCGCCGAGCGAAGCCGTGTCCGCGCTGCCCGACCCGGCGCCCGCGACGCCGCAGGGGTTCTGGCTGCGCGACGGCACGAGCCGTGTGCGGGTCATGCTCGCCGACATTGTCTGGGTCGCTTCCGCCGGCAACTACATCGAATACGGTTTGGCCGATGGCACCAGGCATCTGATCCGCGGCACGCTCGCTGCGGCGGAAGGCCAATTGGCCGGCCACAACATCGTTCGGATCCATCGCACCCGGCTTGCCAATCTCGATCGCGTCACAGCATTGACCGCGAAGCCATCAGGAGATTTCGACCTCACCTTTGACACCGGCGAGACCGTCCAGGGCAGCCGGCGCTACCGGAGCGCGGTCAATCCGGGCGAGACCGCCGGGCGCGCGGCGATGGCCTGAAAACACCAATATTCCCAATCGATTGAGAGCGCAGACCGCAAGATCCTGCAGGGATTCACCGGCCGGGACCGGTCCGCGCCCGCAGATCAGGAGCTAACGTCTTGAAGGCATTGCGGGATGTTCAAAATCCTTGCTTTTGGCCCCTCGGCTCATGCTAGAAGGCGGCCACCTGTTCACGAAAGCGTCGTTCCCACCACCCAATTCGGCGGCGCTTCCAATCACCACTTTTCCTGCGGGGTTTCGTCGGCGAGCAGCCGGACGAAGCAAGCACGAAGTCGGTCGATGATCTCTCAAGGATTCCCTGATGCCTGAAGTCATCTTCAACGGTCCGGCGGGCCGCCTCGAAGGCCGTTATCATCCGGCCAAGCAGAAGAACGCGCCGATTGCGATGATCCTGCATCCGCATCCGCAATTCCATGGCACGATGAACCACCAGATCGTCTATCAGTGCTACTACGCCTTCGCGCATCGCGGCTTCTCGGTGCTGCGCTTCAATTTCCGCGGCGTCGGCCGCAGCCAGGGCTCGTTCGATCACGGCACCGGCGAGTTGTCTGATGCGGCCTCCGCGCTCGACTGGGCGCAGACCATCAATCCCGAGGCACGCGCCTGCTGGGTTGCCGGCTTCTCGTTCGGCGCCTGGATCGGCATGCAGCTGCTGATGCGCCGGCCCGAGGTCGAGGGCTTCATCTCGATCGCGCCGCCCGCCAACCTCTATGACTTCTCGTTCCTGGCGCCCTGCCCGTCGTCGGGCCTGATCGTGCATGGCGAGCGCGACGCCGTGGTGCCGCCGAAGGACGTCAACACCCTGGTCGAGAAGCTGAAGACACAGAAGGGCATCGTGATCGACCAGCAGGTCATTCCCGGCGCCAACCATTTCTTCGACAGCAAGCTCGAGCCGCTGATGGAGACCATCACGGCCTACCTCGACATGCGCCTCGCCAACGTGCGCTAACAAAAGCCATGAACTTATAGGGTGGGCAAAGCGAAGCGTGCCCACCATCACAACCACGGCTTGGATCGTGGGCACGGCGCGTTGCGCCTTTGCCCACCCTACAGATCCCGTCGTCGTGACGACGTCTGCCTCCTTACGCCGGCTGCTTCAGTAAATAGGCGTTGTGACGCTCCAGGAAGGCGCGCAGCAGCGCGGGATAGTCGGGGCCGACGGCAGTCTTCACGCTCGGCCGCTCTGCCAACGCCTTACGCCACGCGCGTAGTCTCGGCGTCGCAGTGAAGATGCCGAGATCGCCGAGCGCATCGAACACCTCGAAATAGCGGAAGATCGGCGCGAACACCGCGTCAACCAGGCTGAAGCTTGCGCCGGCAAAGAACGGTCCGTCGCCAAGCGCGTCTTCAACGCGGGCGAATTTGGCGGTCAGCGCCTGCCGCTTGGACTCGAAGATCGCGGCGTCCGTCGTGGTCTCAAGCCCCCAGAGATCCGACAAGATCGCCGAGCCGAATTCCATCCAGGCGCGATGCCGGGCGCGCGTCAACGCATCGGCCGGATGCAGCTTCGCGCCTGCCCGCGTCTCCTCAATGTACTCGCAGATCACGTTGCTTTCAAACAGCGTGACCTCGCCGCCGTCGGTCGCGATCGACAATGCGGGCACCTTGCCGAGCGGCGAGATCTTCAGGAACCAATCTGGCTTGTTAGCCAGATCGATATCAATCCGCTCGAACGGGACGCCCTTCTCGTTCAGCGCGATCACCGCGCGCTGCACGTAAGGACAGAGCTTGTGACTGATCAGCTTCAGCGCGGCGGTCATGGAGGGATCCTCGCTCGTTTCATGCAGACGCATCAAGTTACATGCATCTGCATCTAACGGTCAAGATCCATGCACCTGCATCGATTAGGGGCGCGCCATCACCCCGCCGGTCATCGGCATCGGCACACCTGTCGTGGTGGGATAGCTGAGCGGCAGGCCCTTCATACCGCGCGCGGCGAGGAAGCCGAACGCCTGCGCCTCGATCGCATCCGCCGACCAGCCGAGCGCGTCGGCGGCTTCGACCGGGGCCGGTGCCAGCCGCTCGCGCAGCATCCGCATCATCGTGAGGTTGCGGGCGCCGCCGCCGGCGATGATCCAGCTCGCAGGCACCTTCGGCAGCAGCGGCACGATCCGGCCCAGCGCCGCCGCGGTGAATGCGGTCAGTGTCGCGGCGCCGTCGGCGGGCGCCATACCACCGAGCCTGAGCGCGGCGAAATCATTGCGGTCGAGCGATTTTGGCGGCGGAGCTGCGAAGAACGGCAGCTCCAGCGCGCGGGCGATCCAGGCGTCGTCGACACGGCCCTGTGCGGCAAAGCGGCCTTCGCAGTCGAACGGCGCATGCA
>NZ_JBARGP010000477.1:0-6472 GCF_049798375.1 Bradyrhizobium sp. | reverse complement strand
TAACGGGCCAAGCGTCGTCATTCCGGGACGCGCGCTAGCGTCTAACCCGGAAGCCCGATGTGATGGAAACGAACGCAAGACAAGCTCGAGATTCGGTTCGACGCCGATGCGTCGCCCCGGAATGACGGAATAAAGCGCGTTACTCAGCCGGCGTCTGGCCTGCGAATTCGGCCTTGCTCTCATGGCCCCCGGCGAACACCAGCACGGCCGCAATGAGCGGCAGCACTGATAGCGCGAGGAGGCCATTGGCGGTCGAGCCGGTGGAGTCCTTGATCCATCCGATCAGATACGGTCCACCGAAGCCGGCGAGGTTGCCGATCGAATTGATCAGCGCGATCGCGCCGGCCGCCGCGGTGCCCGATAGCCACGCGGTCGGAAGCGTCCAGAACACGCCGAAGACACAGAACACGCCGATTGCAGCCACCGTCATCACGATCATCGTGACGGAAGGATCGATGATGTAGCTGGAGACGGCGAGCGCGATCGCGATCAGGAACATCGGCAGGCCGACATGATAGACGCGCTCACGCGTTGCATCCGAATGGCGCGCCCACAGGATCATCGCGATGGTGCCGAACACGTAAGGAATCGCGGTGACGAAGCCAGTCTGGGCGTTGGTGAGGCCGAAGGCCTTGACGATCGTCGGCAGCCAGAACTGCATGCCGTAGAGCGCGGCGACAAAGCCGAAATAGATCAGGCTGAGCATGATCACCTTGGGCGAGGACAGCGCATCACTGAGCGTCATCTGATGCGTCGTCTGCTTGGCAGCGGTCTCGGCATCCAGCTTTGCGGCCAGCCAGGCCTTCTGCTCCGATGACAGCCAGGTGGCATGCTGCGGACGATCGGTGAGATAGAACCAGGTGACGATGCCGAGCAGCACCGAGGGGACGCCCTCGAGAACGAACAGCCACTGCCAGCCCTTCAGTCCCATCGCGCCGTCCAGCCCGAGCAGCAGGCCCGAAATCGGCGCGCCGATCACGGTCGAGATCGGAACTGCGATCGCGAACGCCGCCAGGAAGCGCGCGCGATACTGCGCCGGATACCAATAGGTGAGATAGAGGATGATGCCGGGGAAGAACCCCGCCTCCGCCACGCCGAGCAGGAAGCGCAGCACATAGAAGCTCCATTCGCCCGAGACCATCGCCATCAAGCCCGAGATGATACCCCAGGTCACCATGATGCGCGCGATCCACTTGCTGGCGCCGAACTTCTCCAGCGCCAGATTGCTTGGCACCTCGAAGATGAAATAGCCGATGAAGAAAATACCGGCGCCCCAGGCGAAGATCAGCGGCGTGAACTTCAATTCGGCATTCATCTGCAGCGCGGCGAAGCTGAGATTGACCCGGTCGAGATAGGAGAAGAAATAGGCAAGCACCAGGAACGGGATCAGCCGCCAGGAGATGGCGCGGATGGTCGAGGTCTCGATTTCGCTTGCTCGGGCGACAGCTGAGGCGGCGGACGGGCTCATGGGACTTCCCCCCGGAGTTTGTTGTTGCTCGGTTGCTCGCGGGTTTTTAGCATCGCTCGGGCCGAGTCAATTGGAATCGTGCCGCTATCCGCAACGCGATGTGTTTTGAAAGAGCTGTGGTGCGCATGACCATCTCGAGCCCCGCCGGCGCCTGTCGGGCTGCCATGCGCCCGCCGGACCGGGACGATGCTTGGCCTGACGCTGGCCGTGATCGCACTCGGACTGTCCTTGCGTGTGTTCGGGCGCGGCCTCAGCCTGCCGGCTGGTGTCGTCAAATATGGCGGCTCGGCGCTGTGGGCGACGATGGTGTTGTTCCTCCTCGCCGCTTTGCGCCCGCGCCTGTCGCGGCCACGGCTGGCCCTCATCGCCATGGCGATTGCCGTGGTCGTCGAACTGATCCGGCTGGTGCACACGCCCTGGCTCGACGCTTTCCGCCTCACCCTGGCCGGCGCGCTGCTGCTCGGGCGGATCTTCTCGCTGTGGGATCTGGTGGCCTATGGCGCCGGGGTTTTGCTGGGCGTGGCGGTTGATTGGGCGATCGGTCGAAGGATCCGTAGGATGGGTGGAGCGCAGCGATACCCATCTTGCTTGCGCGACTGGGAATGATGGGTATCGCTTCGCTCCACCCTCCTACGATTTCTTCGCCCGGCCGGGACCACATGGAATTTGAGCGGACTAATCCCCCAACTGAAACCGCGCGAACCGATCGAGCTCCTCCTCGATCCGGCGCTTGAGCTCCTTGCGCGCATCGCCTTTCGCGGACTTGCCTTTGCCGACCCAGCTCCACTTCTGCATCAACAGCTTCCGCTTGGCGCGATCGGTCTTGATGTCGAGCGCGGCGACGATCTCCTCACCGACCAGCACCGGCAGCGCGAAATAACCGAATAGCCGTTTCTCCTTCGGCACATACGCCTCGAAGCGATGGCTGTAGTCGAAGATGAGGGCGGTGCGCTTGCGCTGGATGATCAGGGGATCGAACGGTGACAGGATGTGGACCCGCTCCGGCGGGACCTCACTGGCCTCCCGCTCCAGATCAGCAGGACGCGCCCAATGCAGCTGCTTAGTCGCGCCTTCGAGATCGACAGCGACCAGCTCGCCACGCCGCACCCGAGTTTCGATCAGCCGCGCGATCTTGGCCTTGCGCGGTGCGTCGAGGTGGCAGATCGAATCAAGGCTGACCACGCCTTGGGCGCGTAAGCCGCGGTCGAGCAGATAGGCTGTCACCTCGGTCTCCGTCGCCGGCTTCGGCGGCCTGTCCCAGCCGAAGTGCCGGTTCGTCAGGTCATACGTCTTGAGCATGCCGTCGCGGCCGGCGACGGTGACCTCGCCGCGATAGAAGCCGAGCTGCAGCGCCCGTTTCGACGGCTTGCGGCTCGCCCACAAATGCTCCTTCTCGGTCAGCACGTCATCGTCGATGTCGCGGATGGTGAGCGGCCCGTTTTGCCGCAGCAGCCGCATCACCTTGCGCATGTCGTCCGGCTTGACGGATGTGAGCCAGCGGTGGCCGTCGCGGCGATGGCGCCGCATCGCCGGCAGGAAGAAGCGGAAATCCTGCGTCGGCACGTAGGACAGCGCATGGGTCCAGTATTCGAACACGCTTCTGTCGACACTCTGCGCCTGCTTCAAATCGGCGCGGCGATAGGCCGGAATGCGCGTGAACAGGATGTGATGGTGGCTGCGCTCGATGACGTTGATGGTGTCGATCTGCACATAGCCGAGATGGGCGACCGCAGCAGTCACGGCCTGCGCGCCATCGCCGAGCGGCGCCTTGGCATCGAGACGCTGGGCGCGCAGCCAGATGCGCCTGGCCTGGAGCTTGGTCAGCGGGAAGGTTTGTTCGGGCGTGGACATCACCCGCGATTGTAGCGGGATTCGGCTGCTGCTGTCAGGCCCGATACTATCAGGCTCAAGGCTTTTGCTTTTGCGGAATGCTGCCGGTCGCGACGTCGGCGGCGCAAGAGGCACGGCCCGGATCGGCAGCCTGGCACTTGTAGACCCGCCCTGTCAGCCGGTCGACCAGCCAGGCGGTGTCATCCGTCGGGCTCTCCAGCCCGACATAACGACCGCCGAGCGCGGTGATCAGAGTCGACAACAGAATGGCAATGGCGATGAGCGACGCCCCGACCAGGATTGGCATCGCGTCATTGGAACCGGTCTGATCGGCCTTGCCCGAACGCTGCCCTTGATAGTCGCCATGCCTGCGCGTGGAATTGAACACTATGCTGCTTTTGCCCGTCTGGTTTCTTGCTCTTGGATCGCGACCATCGCCGCGATCTTGCCTGCAATCTTCCTCGATCGGCGAGTCGGGTAAAGCGGTATGTGGCCGTTTTGGTGTCGACAGGTCGTCGATCCCACGACGGCTTTGCGGCCTGTCTGCAGCTGTGAAACACTGACGTGGGCCGGCGCGGCCGCTTCCGCCTGTGATGGCGATCACATTGGCGGGATTGAACCCGCTCTATGGTTCGCGCACCCAATTGCCATCAAGACTTTGCCGCTTTTCGAGGACGACGACGATGACGAATTTTCTTAAAAATTACGGACGCCAAATATGTGTCGCGAGCGCTGTG
This sequence comes from Bradyrhizobium sp., assembly GCF_049798375.1. GTDB lineage: Bacteria > Pseudomonadota > Alphaproteobacteria > Rhizobiales > Xanthobacteraceae > Bradyrhizobium. The sequence goes on along the minus strand of NZ_JBARGP010000477.1, from coordinate 2,437 downwards.
CTGTCGATCACATCAGGGCTGGCGCTGGCCGGCGACGCCACCATGTCGGCCGACCAAATCGTGAATGCGCTAAAGCCGAAGGCTTCGACGCGCGGCATCACCATCGGCCCGCAAGCCGGCCAGCGCGTCGACCCGGCGGCCCAGGCCAAGGAGGCGGCGCTGCTCAACCGCGTGCGCAACCGCAAGACCCGTTCGCTGTCGCTCGGCGAGCGCCAGCAGATTGCCGAAGTCGCAGCGACCAAGCCGAACATCGATCTGGAGATCCAGTTCGATTACAACTCGGCCGAGATCAGCCAGGCGTCGATGCCGGCCGTGCAGGAACTCGGCAAGGCGCTGTCCGATCCCAGCCTGAAAGACGCGACCTTCGTGGTCGCCGGCCATACCGACGGTGTCGGCAGCGACGGCTTCAACCAGGATCTCTCGGAGCGCCGCGCCGACACCATCAAGCGCTATCTGGTCGCGAAATACGGCCTTGCCGGCAAGGATCTCGTCGCCGTCGGCTACGGCAAGACCAAGCTGAAGGATACCGCCAATCCGGCCGATCCGGTCAACCGTCGCGTCCAGGTGGTCAACATGGAAGCCGGGACCGCGGCGAAGTAACGACGCGATTGCGCTCCGTCTCATCGCAGGATTCGAAGCGCGCGCCCGTCAGATCCAACTCTGGAACAGCATCAGGCGACCGAACGTCGCCATCGACGTGCCAACGAACGCCGCCGAGACCGGCAGCATCGCGACGAAGCCCAGCAACGCGATGGCAACGACGGCCCACAGCGCCAACGACGGCCGGCGCGCTTTCAAGCACGCATAGGGCAATGCCAAGCTCAACAACGTCGCCGACGGCAGGTAGTAATAGATAAAGCTCAGGGCGCGCGGCAGCAGCGCCCATGGCAGATAGCAGCCGAGATAGAACACGACGATCAAGAACGCAGCCCTGCGGCGCGCGACGATGACATCATAGACGCAGACGAGCAGCGCCGCGAGCCCCGGCCACAGCACCAGCGGATTGCCGAGTTGCACGATCGCCGCGATGTGCTGATCGTCGACCTTGTCGAACAGGAACCAGACCGGCCGCACCAGCAACGGCCAGGTGGGCCACGCGCTCATATAGGTATGGCTGGGGATCGCCGTGGTGATGCTGTCGGCAAAAATGCGATGCTGCGCCTCGGCGATCGCGATCAGCGACCATCCGTCGCGCGGAATGAAGGTGGCGACATAGCAGATAATCGGCAAGACACCGAAGCAGAGGATGATCTGCGGCAGCGACAGCTCGGGCCACAGCTCCGGATGATACCAGTCGTCCTCCTTGGCGTCGGCGAACGAGGTCTGCCAATGCTGCAGCATCCGGACCAGGCCGACGATGCAGAGCGCGGTTGTCCACGGAAACAACCCGCTCCATTTGCAGGCGGTCGCAAGGCCGAACGAGATGCCGGACACCGCGAACAAGATCTGCGGCCGATCCCGCCGAAACCCATGCATGAAGGCGGCGATGGCAAGCAGGCCGAAGCCGAGCGCGAAGATGTCGAGCATCGCGGCGCGCGCCTGCACGAACAGCATCTGGTTGAGCAACGCGAGCGCGGCGGCCGCGAGCGCCGGTCCCTGTGCCGCGAACAACGCTAGGCCGCACAGATAAATCGCCATCACGGCCAGCGCGCCGAACAGCGTCCCCGCATAGCGCCAGCCGAATGCGTTGTCACCGAAGCTGCGGATCGACAGCGCGATCAGCTCCTTCCCCAACGGCGGATGCATCGGATTGAGCACCGGCTCATGCGGCGCCGGCAGCAGCATCTGCCGTGCCGCCGGCACGTAGTGCACCTCGTCGAACACGAATTTGTCCGGTGTCGCGAGACCGACCAGGAGCGCGGCATGGGCCACGATAAAAATGAAAATCGCGATCAGGGTGCTGTGCCACACCGAGAGCGATCGAGGCTCCGCCACATCATCCATCCGCGACCTCGAACAGCGCCCGCTCGTGACGGAACATCGCGATCAAGGTATCCACGACCGTCCTGATCGACACCTCCTTGCGGTCCTGCCGCCGCGTCAGTAGCCAGATCTCGCGCGGCGCGGGCACCGGCGTCAGGCGGCACAGGCTCAGCCGCTTGTCGGCGCGGCCGACGAAATGCGGCAGCAGCGCGAGCCCGGCGTCGGCCCTCGCGGCAGCGGCCTGGGCGAACTGGTTGCCCGCACGAAACGACAGCCGCGCGCGCGGAAAATGACGCGCCAACCAGACCGCCTCGGGGACATGCGAGTTCACCTCGTCGAAGCCGACGAAGGCCGGATCGGCGCCGGCCTCGAGGCGCCGGCAGAGTTTTGGCGTGCCGTAGAAGCCATAGCCCATTGTCACCAGCGGCCGTCCCAGAAAGGCGCCGTCCTGCGGGCGCCCGAGGCGAACGGCGATATCGGTCTCATGCCGGTCCAGGCTGACGGTACGTAGATC
>NZ_JBARGP010000476.1:0-14455 GCF_049798375.1 Bradyrhizobium sp. | reverse complement strand
GACCCCACCTACGCGGACGCCGTCCTCGACCGCCTGGTCCATAACGCCCACCGGATCGATCTCAACGGCGAGAGCCTGCGACGGACCCGCAAGCCCGGCCGAAAGGCCTGAGCCAGTGGCGCCGCGGACATGCCGCTTCGCTTGGACAACGCGAAGGGCGTTGCCCACATGCCCACAGCAGAAACAGCAAACGAAGAAGACCTTCGAGCCGCGATTCAAGATTGACCACGCGGCTTCGCCGATGCCAGAAACAGACAGCCAGAACGCCTCCCGCCCCGGGCGACATCAAATCGGAACGGTGGGCGAGATCATCTCGGAATCCTGGGCGAGATCAAATCGGTACACCTGGGCGAGATCGTCGGAATCGGCAACCAAGGTGCAGATAAATCGCAGGTTGAACGACCTCGTTCACCGCGCACTTTCCCGGACGCGCGAACGGCGGCCAGAAGCACACCATGGGGCGACAACAAGACGTGAGGTGTTGGAATCGGCGCCAACGGCGCAGCACCTCCGCCGTCGACCGTACAAGCGCGAGTCGATCGTTGCCCGACTCACCAACGTATTCGGACGGCGAATGCATCTGCCAACATCGTCAGCACCGCCGGCGACTGAAGAAGCTTGAGCAGCGGCGGCGCCAGCAGCGGCACAACCAATTCGGAAAGCGCAGCTCGATCATGGTAGCGTCGCGCTCTCGGCATTCCGCGACCAACGACATTTTAGCTACGGGGGCGCGCAGGCTGCGGTCAGGGACACCCCGAGCGCAGGTCGCGGGCCACAGAGAAGCACCAAGTCGGTACAATGCCTCCTCCCGTGCCAAGCTCGCCAGCCTCGCCAAGTTTTTCCATCGCACAACGTCTACCGTCTCAAGCATTCGCGAGCGGCCACCTCGCCAAATCCGCTCCGCCAAGGACCTTGTCTGCTCTGAAAGGTGAACTGCGAACAGATGCATAAAATAACTTATAAGTTGCAACAAAGGAACCATTTCTAATTATGGTTGTTGTCTTGATGTTCCCGGAGTCAGGGAGCGACAGGAGCATTAATGCTAAATTTCTTCGGGGCTGTCGTCCTCTCTGCAGTACTGGTGGCCACCGTCCTGGCTTTCCCCGGGTCCGTCCTTACCGTGGAAGCGCGTGAAACTACCGCCTTGGCCAAGGGGGACAGCCTCCGGGCAGCAATGTGCTCCACTCAGGTCTGGCCAAACTTTACCTCGTCTTGCTTGCGCAGCCAGGAATCCGGCTCGCCAGTGCTCCAGGTCCGTCTCGTATCCAGCGACCGCTGAAAGCCTTCTAGCTACCACATTCCGATGCGGATGCGCAGGTGACACTGCGGCCATGCCGCGGCCTGATCTGCTTTCCATTTGGAGGACCGATGACCATAGTCCCGACAAAAGTCCCCAACGTTCTGGTTGTCGAAGACGAGATGATTTTGCGTATGCGCGCGGTAGACATCGTCGAGGATGCCGGTTTTCGCCCGGTTGAGGCCGTCAATGCCGATCAGGCTATTTCCATCCTGGAAGCTCGCTCTGACATATCTTTGCTGCTCACTGACATTCAGATGCCGGGGAGTATAGACGGCCTGAAGCTTGCGCATGCGGTGCACGAGCGATGGCCGACCATCAAGATCATTCTTGTCTCCGGTGAGGTGAAGCCGTCAGACACGGACACGCCCGAGGACAGCAGGTTCTTTGGCAAGCCGCTCCACGTGGAACAAATGATCGCCGAACTCCAGGGCATGGTGGGGTTGGGCGCCTTGAAGATCGTCCCTACCGCCAGCTCGGTACCAGAAGCTGTGTCGGCAATGTCGGCCGACAATGAGAGCCTCCGTCTTTTACTCGACCAGGCCGCCCTGGACGCCACGGCATTGCTGGCCCAAGCAGGGGTTGAGGCAAAGGAGCGTGAGGCGGCCGATAAATTGCAAAAGCTCATCATTGGAGAGCTGCATCATCGCATCAAGAACTCGCTCGCAACGGTAAGCGCGATCGCATCCCAGAGCTTTCGGACGGCGATCAGTATCGAGCAGGGACAAAAGGCGATGGAGACCCGGCTTACCGCGTTGGGCCGTGCCCACGACCTCCTGATGCAGGTAAGCTGGTCGAGCGCCAGTCTTACCCATACGTTCAGCAGCGCCACCGAGCCATACGACGGTCATGGCGCGAGGCGATTCCACTTCAATGGGCCGGACATCAAAATAACCGCCGGCGCCGTCATTGCGCTGGCGATGACCTTCAACGAATTGTGTACGAATACTACGAAGTTTGGTGCGCTCTCGGTATCGGCGGGACATGTCGAAGTAGCGTGGACCGTAGATCCGCAGAACGGACGGCTACTTCTCGTCTGGACCGAACGAGGAGGGCCGGTGGTGCAGCCTCCGGCGCGCCGAAGCTTCGGAACGCGCATGATGGAGTCTCTGGGTCAACAGTTGCACGGACAAGTGCAGCTCACTTACGAGCCATCCGGATTTATCTACACACTGGATGTGCCGCTCAGTTCAGTCAGTGCCGCTGTATAAGCCTTTTTTTCTTCACCGGCCCAATTTCAATGGCGCTCAAAGCAGTGCCGCTTCTCATCCGCCAAATGAGCTCGTTGCGCCGTCATCGAACGCAGCAGAAGCAAAGGTGCAAGCTACATGTCCAAGGAACCAAAAATTAAAGAACAGAACGGGGCCGACGCCCTGGTACAGCGCATTCGGGAGCGAGCCCACCATCTGTGGGAGCTTGAGGGGCGACAGGAAGGAAGAACCGAAGAATACTGGCATCGTGCGGTTCAGCAAATTCAGTCTGATACGCAGTCGGCCTATCCGCCGTCGCAGTCGCGTAGCAATCGGTCCTGAGTGCGCGAACCAACTTTCATGCCGATATGTTGCCGATGCGAACTCCAATACCGTCTGTCGCTTGTAGATCTCCAGGTAAGACGCGAACATCTTCCGGACTCCCTGGCCTCTCCCTTGGAAAAGACCTATGATCATCCCTAAGACCATCGTCCTAGCCGCTGCCATCGGACTGGTTGGTATAACGTCAGCACGGGCAGAGTGCGAGATCGCCGACGCGAAACTGGAAGAAGCGGTTCAACAAAACCCGCGCTTTCGCGGTCCTGCCAACAACCAGTATGTGCGGGATCTTCGCAGTCTCCGAGATGCGGCGATGACGCTTCGGTCGTATGGACGGCATGAGGATTGTGAGCGACTCCTCGCCAATATACGCGAACTGATCGCTGGCCCTCCGATGGGGTCGCTGGGCGACAACGACGAAGAAGAGGCAGACAAACAAATCGCCGCTCGCGAACCGAAGATCAAGCGCGGAGCTGTCGTTGGCAATCGCAGCAAAAGAGACGCGAAACCACTGTTAAGGATCGATGAGCTTGCCCCGGGCCTGAGGACTGATGAGATGGTGGGCGCGGAGGTCCGCAGTTCCGACGACAAGATCGTGGGCGAAGTCAGGAACATCGTCTTCGGGACGAAAGATGGTCGCGATTACGCGGTGGTGGCCTCAGGGGGATTTTTCACAACCGGGAAGGACAGTATCGTCGTTCCAATCCGGTCTCTGATGGTTTCGCAAGACCGGGCAAGCTTCTATCTTCCGATCACCAAAGACGTCATGAAGACCGTGCCCCTCATGCCAGATCAGGACTACAAGTGGCTGTCCGACCAAAAGTGGCGCACCGAAAACGACGCCTTGTTCAAAACCCGCTAGAGTCTTCTGACGCCCGCGGGCGCCCGCAGCGCTAAGATGTACCCTGCACCGCCGATAGATGTCCTCGGACTGCCATGCCCGGCGGCATGAACCGAGTGTAGCTTGCAGTCGAAGACAGGCGCGTCAAAGTTCTGCTCACTTGCTGCTGCACAACTGCCTAGATGAATTGAGAACATTCCCACATCGCAGCGACTGCGATGAATGCTTGATGTCGAGCGGTTTTGAGTATGTCCGTCCCATGCGATCCGGGCCTTTGCAATGTCCCCGGTGTCGTATGAGTATCTGAGTGACGGGACAATTTCCTGCGCTACGAAAGCATCCGTCGGCAGGTTGAAGCGGACCGTATTCTTAAGGAGGGATACCGCTTGATTGCGGGCCGTTAGAGGACGAGCGATCCTACTCGAAGAAAAACTGCGCCGTCGCGGAAGGCCGCTTCGGCCATCGTCTGGCCGCACCGGACGGAACGTCGGTCCCGGCTACGCGAGCCGGTACCCGTCCCCGATCGATTGATGGCTGCCGCCGCTGCGCGTCAGTTGAAGCGTTGGTCGTTCGCCGTGCAGATGCGGACCAGCGAACTCTCAGATCGCGAGACCTCGGCAATCAATGATGGCTGTTCCCTTTTCCGTTTCCATTGCCATTGCCATTTCCGTTGCCGTTTCCATTGCCATGGCCATAGGCGTTGCCATTGCCATGCGTTTTCTCTGCCAGAATGCTCAGGTATTGCTCCAAGGCGCTTGCTTCATTGCCGTTACCGTTGCCATAGGCATTCCCCTTTCCATGCCCCTTATCGTTGCCATTGCCATTTCCGGCGGTGCCGGCGCCGGCGGTTCCAGCATTACTGCTGCTGTCCGGGCTGCTGCTGGCGAGGTTTGCGGAGACATTTGCAGAGCCGATCGCCGTTGCGACAGCAGCGTTGATCGCCGCCCCGCTGCTGCTGTCCGGACCGGCGGTGCTGCCGTTGCTGCTGGCGGTGCCCGCAACAGTGTTGTTGTTGCTCCAGATCGTGGTCTTGTGCGAGCCGTTGCGGGCGTTCTGTACGACAGCGCCGTGAGCGAGGCCGTGGGTGGCGCTGTCGACGTTGAGTTTCACTTCGCCGAGCGCCGAAGAGATGTGCACGCCGTGAGGCCTCGGCATCGTGGCCGCGCCCTGTCGCTGGAAGGCCGGCTTCCCGGCCGTCGGGTTGGCCGGCGCGGTGTTCACCGGACCGACCACGTGCACGGCGCTCGCCTTCGCCTCACGCGGCGCATGTAGTCCGCCCTTCGGCACAGGCACGCGCTGGATGGTCGGTGTGTGCGGCTGTCCGTGTTCGATCGGAGCGAAGGTGCCGGAGCCGCTGAGATGAAGACCCAACCTGCCATTTGCGAAGCTGGTTGCGGACTGTCCCGGCGTGATCTGCGCGATCTGGCCGGATTTGAAGTCGGATACCTCCACCTGGCCGCGGTTGACATCCACCTTGGTGCTGCCGGCTCCGACGGTGACGCGGAACTGCGTGCCTTTCACCACTGCGGCGAGATAGGGGGTCTCGACCTCGAAATGCTTGACGTTGCGGCGCTCGACGTCGAGCAGGATCGAGCCGGCGCGCTGCAGGAGGGTGGTTCCCATGCCGTCCTGCGCTTCGGTCGGCAGGCCGATCACCGAGTTCGGTGCGATCAGCATGGTTTCCGCGCCACGCGTCAGCAGCACGCGACCGGTGCGGCCGGTGCGGATGGTGTCGCCGGGCTTGAGCATATTGTCGCTGCCGAGTGCGACCTGCTGGGCGCCTGTGGTCGTGACCCAGACCTCACCGGACGACTTGCTGACGGACCAGGGTTCGCCGTCGGCCGCCCATGCCACCGAACTGGCGAGCAGGGCAACGGCGGCAATGGCAAATCTCTTGAGCTGATAAGTTCCGGACATGGCAGCGCTCGCGATGGTTGTTCATTCCGCAAACTAACGGGAATGTTTCAACAGTCCGTTGCGCGCTGGCTCGCGAGTTCGATCGTTCGACCGGTGTTAACCTTCCGTTTACCATAGATTTCTACAACTCACAGGCGGTCTCCGCCGTCCGGACAATCGTCGCGGTTCCCTTGAGCAAGAAGAGGCCTGTTGATGGCGCGGAATGGCACATGCATCCCTCGCATGGCAACTTTTGCCTTCAGTGCGGTCGCAGCCTTACCCTTAGCTGTCGCGCCGGCGCGGTCCGAGCAGGCTGCGCAACCCGTTTTCGATACGCGGCAGACCGAAAAATATTTCGACGATTTGCAGACGCAGCGCGATCCGGCACGGCCGCCAAGCGTGCCGCGCGTCTCGGCCGCTCCAAAAATCGCCCCCGCCGGCAAGCCGCTATTTGTGCTGCGCTCGGTGATGCTGACGGGGGCAACGACCTTGAGCAAGGCGGAACTCGCCGCGGTCTATCAGCCCTTCCTCGGCAAGCCGGTCTCGCAGGCTGACCTGGCGGCCATCGCGAGCGCCATCAGCGATCGCTACCGCTCCGCCGGCTACCATCTCAGCCGCGCCATCGTACCGCAGCAGGACATCGCGAACGGGCAAGTCCGGATTCAGGTGATAGAAGGTCGTATTACGGAGGTCAGCCTGAAGGGCGAGGGCGCCGAGCAGTTCGGCATTCGCCCGATGCTCGATCCCGTGCTCGCCGAGCAGCCGTCGCGGTTTGCGACCTTGGAGCGGCAGCTCCTGCTGATCAACAATCGGGCCGGTGTGCGGATCGCCGATTCCGCGATCGAGGAGATCGGCGGCAGCACCGGCCATTTCCGCCTCGTCCTGCAAATGCAGGTCTGGCACGTCTATGGATTCGCCGGGGTCGACAATCTCGGCTCGTCGACCGTCGGCCCATGGCAGAGCTACGCCACTGCGGCGTTCAATTCCTATCTCAGGCCCGGCGACACGCTGGCAGTCAATCTGTCCACCACGCCCGGCGACGTGCGCGAACTCAGCTTCGTGCGCATGTCCTATGACACGCCGATTGGAACTGACGGCGCGCGCGTCGGCGGCTCGGCGCTGTACAGCGAGGTGCGGCCGGGAGATTTCAGGCGAGACTACAACGACAATACGGTGACGGAAGGCTTCGAGCTGCACGGCAGCATCGCGCCGATCCAGACCCAGCATGCCTCGCTGGTGCTGACGATCGCCGCGGGCTTCCTCAACGCCACCGAGCGCAGCACGTTTGGCACGCTGTATCAGGATCACGTCCGCACGCTGTCGCTGACATCGGACTATCACTGGGACGACCGGCTGGCCGGCGACAATTATCTGACGGTGTCCCTCCGGCAAGGGCTCGATATCTTGGGCGCCGGATCACCCGATGGTCTTTCCTCGCGCGATGATGCGTCGCCGAACTTCTCGGTGCTCAACGCCTCGTTCACACGCTACCAGAGCCTGCTGGCCGGTTGGTCTATCAAGTTGGCCGGCGCGGCGCAGTTCGCTTCCGGCCCGCTGTTCACGTCGCAACAATTCTATCTCGGCGGCTTCGCGTTCGGCCGCGGCTATGGCAGCGCCGACGTCAGCGGCGACAATGGCGTCGCCGGTACCTTCGAGCTGCGCTACGATCACGCCGCGAACTGGGCCTATCTGACCGGCTACCAGCTCTACGGCTTCGTCGACGCGGGCCTGGCCTGGAACGACGGCTACCGTCCTTGGGACGGCGTTGCGCTGACCTCTGCCGGCGCCGGCGTGCGCTTCAACTTCGTCAACGATCTGCGTGCCGACCTGTCGGTCGCGGTTCCGCTGTCCTATCGCGCGCCTGATAACGACACGCGCGATGCCCGGTTCCTGCTTTCGCTGTCCAGCGCGCTCAAGCTCTGCCCGCAACGCGGGCAGGGACCCTGCCTGTAACATTTCGCGCGGCTGTTACTTGGCCGCCGCATTGTGCGGGTGGAAGCCAACGGTCTCCTATGAGATCCAAGTTGATCGCAAGCGCGGCAAGAGCAGCGCGGAAATCTGCCGGTTTGACCTGTCGTGCGCAGGACCGCCGCGGGGCGCGCCCCCTCGGCTGCCGCTGGCGGCGCGGCCGCGTGGCAGGCCGCCCGCCCCCGCCAGCGCCAAGCCGCACGCTGTCCTCAGGCTGGCACTCTTGCTTGATCTTACCCGATTGTCAGCCACCGGCTCCGCAACGTTTCCGTCAGCGCTGCTTTTGACCGCCCGACGAGCTCATGCATGCTGCCCGCGCCAGAACGCGGCTAAATGCGAGACACGGGTGATAGTCAAGGGACTAAAATCGCGCTTTCGGATCTCGGTCGTTCTTTCCATATGACCAGCAGGCCAACGAACAGAATCCCCGTGACCAGGGAGCTTAGGGACAAGCCAAGCATTTCTCGGCTTGCAAGATAATCGCCGACCGACGTTCCCGCCGCCCTTATGGCGACCACCGTCCCCCAGTAAAGCGGCAGCAGGAGGAGCCGTCGCTTTTGTCCGGCGACGAACAAGAGCCCCACAATAGGGCAAAGCAGCAGCGCCGCGCCGAGGTCGCCCAGCCTCAGATTGTGCGAGCAATAATCTCCGATCTCGGTGCCGAGCGTGCCTGCGAGGAACATGCAGATCCAGTAGCCGAGATCGGCACACAACACTTTGTCCGCCTTGCTCGCCCGTTGCCACCACCAGAATCGCCAACTCAGCCCCACGGCGCCGGCCAGCAGGATGGCCAGTGTTACCATGACCCATAGGCGCGGCATCTTCATATCGCCGGCGGCGAAGTCTGCGAAATTCGTAGCTGCGGTGCGAACGATAATGACGGCGCACCAGTAATAAAACGGATGCCGCAGACCGTCGAAGCGTTCGGCCATCATCACGACGGCAAGCGCAAGAGCGAGAAACGGCAAGCCGGCCACGTGGCCGAGACCAAGATTGTGGGCAAAGAAGTCGCCCATATTGGCGCCGAAGATGCTGGCGATGCAAAGTGCAGTCCAATAGCGCGGACCCAGTGCGGGGAGATGGATCGACTTCATAAGGCTTTCCTTTTCGTCCGCTCAGGCGCTGGTCGCATTGGGCTTGTCGGGATGGGTGCCAGCACGCTGGGGCAGCAGTGCCACGCATGCGATGATGAGGATCGCGAGGATAACTGATGCGTAGTAGCGGCTGAAGGCGAGCCCGCCGTTGGCAAGCGGCTTGTCGAGCAGGTCACCCAGGGTTGCGCCTAGCGGCCGGGTCAGAATGAAGGCGCCCCAGAACAATAGGGTGCGCGATAAGGAAGTGAAGAAATAAGCGGCGGCGATCAGGGCCAGCCCCGCCCCGAACACCACCGCGCCGCCCTCGTAGCCGAGGCCGTTGGTGTCGGCCATCCAGTCTCCGAGCGCTGTGCCGAGCGTCTGCGAGAACAGGATCGCGACCCAATAGAAGGTCTCGGTCTTGGGCGTGGTGACGGTGTTGACCGAGATCGATCCGGCCGACCAATACCAGACTGCAAGCGAGGCCAGCAGCAGTGCGAAAAGCAATGAGGCGCCGCCGGGATAGCCGATGCCGAGCGAGCGGTCGGCGAAGTCGGCCATGGTGGTGCCGGCCGTGGTGGTGGCGACGACCACAAACCAGTACAGGAATGGATGGAATTTGCGGGCCACGATCTGGGCGACGACGGCGGCCGCGAAGATGCCGATGAATATCGCGCTGCCGACCGCGTATCCGAGGTTCATGGACATCGACACGGCGTCGCCTCCGGTCTCACCGAGCGTCGTCGCCAAAACTTTGATGATCCAGAAGATCAGCGTGACCTCCGGAACCTTGCTGCGCTGGACGTCCTGATTCACGTCAGATCCTTTCCCTTAGAATGTTCGCCGCCTGCTTTGATCAGGCATTTTTCGCTTTGCCCGGGATTTCGGTGACCCGCCGCAGGCGGTTGAGCTTATCGAGTGATGCCACGGCCGCGTCGGGCTTGGCGGCCGCAAGCGACAGCACCATGGCTTCGAGGCCGACAAACGTGGCGCCGTGCAGCGCGACCTGTTCCGGTCGCCCCCGGGGTATCGCGACCGCGATATCGGCGAGCTTCGCCAAAGGCGTGCCCTCGGCCTCCGTCACCAGCACGGTCGGAAGTCCCAATTCCTTTGCCTCGGCGAATACCGCCCTGACCTCCCTGTAAAGGCGGCCATAGGCCAGGATCAGCAGCACGTCGCCTCGCCGCAGGTCCAGCAACTGATCGGCAAGCATCGAGCCCGTCGCATTGAGGGTTTGGCAGGCCCGGCCGCACCGCCTCAGTGAGGTCGCGACATAACCGGCCAGCGCCGCCGACGGCCCGATGGCGAACACGACGACTCGTTTCGCGGCGTCCAGACAGTGAATCGCCGCCGCGATCTGCGCACGGCACTTTTCGGATTTGAGGACCGCGAGACCTTCGTCGTGGGCCTTCAGCACACTGGCCATTGCGCGACCAGTCGATTGCTCCAGATCGGCCAGGGTGCGCAGCATCTGGTCCGCTGGGGTCGAAGTCTGGTCGCCTGATTTCAGGATGGCCTGCTTGAGGTCGGCCAGGCCGGCAAACCCCATAGCCTGGATGGTTCGCAGCACCGTGGCGTCCGAGGTACCGATATAGCCGCCGAGTGCGGCGGCCGAACTTGCCAGCACGGTCTGGCGATTTTCGTCGATGAACTTGGCGACCCGCCGCCCAGCTGCGCCAAGCTGTTCATTGGTCTGGCGCAGTAGGCTATCCAAATCGTTGTCTAAACCCGCTGCGACAACACCTGACATGGCGACTCCCAACCAATGGATTGCACGTAGCAAGATCTACATAGACACACGATTGTGTAGTGTATACTACATCAAACGGTCCCTCCGGACAACCCAAGTCGGCGTGACATCGATGTTCAGCAGCTGGATGCACCTCGGCCCATCGGCTCTCGCCGGCTTTCTCGCGTCGTCGGTGGAGTGCGTCGAGGCTCTGACGGTCATTCTCGCGGTCGGCACTATCAGTACCGCGAGCGCTGCCGCGGTCCCGCTTAGTGCCCCGCGCCAGCCACGGGTTGCTCGTCTGTCTGTTCGGCAGGGCGCTGGAACAGATTTCACCGCCGATACTGCAGATATTTGTCGACGGCTTGCTGTTGATTTTCGGAATACGTTGGCTGAAGAAATCGATTCTGCGTTTCGCCGGCATCATTCCCTTCACGACGAAGCCGCAACCTTCGCGGCGGAGCAGCGCCGGTTGGGATCGGCATCTGCCGGATCTGGTTACGACCTCCTGGCGCTTACGACTGCGTTTCAAATCACCATGCTCGAAGGCGCCGAGGTCGTCTTCATTGTGCTGGGCATCAGCGTTGGAGGCCCCGAGTTGACGAAAGCCGCCATCATCAGCGCGATCGCGGCGCTGTTGGTCGCTTCGGCGATCGGTGTCATGGTGCATCGGCCACTGGCCAATGTTCCGGAAAATCTCTTGAAATTCATTGTCGGCATCCTGTTGACCGCCTTCGGCGCCTTCTGGTTCGGCGAAGGCGCAGGCATTGCATGGCCCGGTCAGGAAGCATCGCTCGTCGCCCTGACGCTGGGCTTTTTTGTTGTGGCAATCGCGACGATCCGGCTATGCCGGAAGACGCGCCATAAGGACTTCGACGCCGTCGCGCCGGGGATCGGGCGATGAAACAAGTGGCCGCTGTCCTCGCCTTGATCTGGTCGCTGTTTGTCGATGATGGCTTGTTCGTTGCACTCATGTTAGGATGGTTGGCGCTGATCTATCTGCTCGCGCTCACAGATTGCGAATCTGATTGGCGTGGTGCGCTGTTCTTTGGCGGCCTCGGCCTGATCCTGATGCACGGCGCTTGGCGCAAGTCCCGGAGTGCCTAGGCCGTGAAAGCGCACTCCGCTGGCATTCCTCGTTTACTGCGTGCGCAACCCTGGAAAACAGCGGTGTTTTTGCTGACCTTGATGAGCGGGCGGACATTTGCCGGTCCGCCCTATGTTTCCGACGATCCCGAGCCGACCGATTACAAGCATTTCGAGATTTACACGTTCAACAACGGCACCAACACACGCGGCGGAACAGCCGGCGAGACCGGAATCGACTTTAACTACGGCGCCGCGCCCGACCTGCAGCTCACCGCGACGCTGCCAGGCGCCTTCAACCAGCCCACCGGCGGCGGCTTTAACCTTGGACCGGGCAATGTCGAACTCGCAGCGAAATATCGATTCCTGCACCAGGATTCGTTTGGGCTCGACGTCAGCTTTTTTCCTCGAGTGTTCCTGCCCAGCGGCTCCAATCTCACTGGCGACAACCGCGCCTCGTTGCTGTTGCCGATGTGGGTGCAAAAGGATTGGAACGGAGGTTGGTCGGCATTCGGCGGCGGCGGATGCACCGTTACGAACGGGCGGGGCCTGGATTTCTGCCAGGCCGGCGCAGTGGTGACCTATCAGCTTCTGCCGAAGCTTCAGATCGGTGCCGAACTCTTTCATCAGACCTCCGACGCGATTGGCACGCCGGCGAGTTCGAGCGTCGGCGTGGGCTTCCGCTACGATCTCAACGATACCTATCATCTGCTCGGTTACGTCAGGCGCGGCATCGAGAATGCCGATCAAACGGACCGCTATGCTTGGTACGCGTCCATCCTATTCACGTTCTGACACCTTGACCGTCGACGGTCGGCACCCGACGAGTGGCCGCAAGATCGATGGCTTGATGGCCGCGATATGCGGCTCGAAGCCTGTCGCATCAAGACGCTGGAGCAGCGCGGCGAATACCCCGATACGATGCCGCCGGCGATCGAGGTGACCGACGCGCAGGCGTGAAGGCCCTAGATGTGCCGTTCACGCGACGGCGCCGTCGTCCGCAGCGCCGGCATCCTGGACGCGCTGAAGCGTTGCCCAATGGACCGATAAGCGAGTGGCTTAGACCTTGGATTAAAAAGCGGGTAAAGGCGATCAGCGTCTGCAGGCGCGGCTCGATGTCGTTCAGGTAGATCTCCGTCTTCAGAAACGCGATCTCTTCGTCCACCGCGGTCTCGACCAAATCGATGTACCAGGACCTGGGCCGGCCATCGCTTCCGTCGGTCCAGCGGCAGCCCGCGTCGTTTCAGACGCTCCTGGAGCTCGAACGGCGACCGGTCGGCCCACACGCGCACCGTTGGCTTTGCGGGCGGTTTCCAGGAGGAGAGCGAGCGCGGGCGCCGGTTGTCGGCAGCTGGTATGCGAGATTTTCCAGCGTCGAAATTGCCGGTCGAGCTTTGTGAGCACCGCTGTGTACCACCCCCTCGGTTTCGCGGGTAGACAACGTCGGCCAATGTCGAGGGGCTTGAAGTGAACTGGCCAAGGATTCATGTTTGCACACTGATTGCCGGAACCGCCAGGTAACTGGGCGGCGCTTAATCCTTCTCGTGCCTGCGCATCGTCAGCATGCCGGCCATCGAGTCCACATTGATCCGATGAGTGGCTGGGTGATGGCACACAAGGCGCAACTCGCCGATGCCGCCCTTCCGGTTATCTACATGACGGGAGCGGTAGCCGACGAATGGCGGTGCAAGGGGTGCCTGGCAGCGTCCTTTTCTGCAGGAGCCGCTCGCATCGGCGCAACTCATAACCGCAATTTCCCAGCTCGTGAACGTCACTTCCCCGCCATCGTCCGAGGCAGCCGCGGCAGCCGGCTCAGCAGCTCTAAATGGAACCAAGCTGGAGTGGAAGCGCTTACGGTCTGCCATGGGAGACGATGAATGCTTGACGAAGAGGCTCGCGCAAGGAAAAAAGCATGGACGAGCGCCGGCGGCGCTGCCGCCATCCATGCGCTGATCAGGGACGATTGTGCGGTGCTGGCGCGTTTTCCGGCTCCGACCGCCCCGGGCATCGTGCTGCCTGAGAACACCGCCTTTCGGCGCGCCATCGCGGCTCAAGAGCGCAGCGCGCGTCTACACGACCGTTTCGGCGGTGGATAGCCGGAAGCGGCGGTTCGAGGTGCGGCATCTTGGACACCTGCCTGTCTACGTCACGTCCAGTCTGGACGAGATGTCGATCTGGCGAGAATGGGTCGAGTGGCTGCTTCAGCAATTCGCCTTCGGGTTACCGACTCTCAGCTTCGTTCTCTGGCTCGAATACCTGGCGTTGCGCCGGACAAATCAATTCTATGCGGAGGTCCACAGGCGCGAACGCGCCGAAGCCGCAGTTCGCCAGTCGCAGAAGCTGGAAGCCGTTGGCCAGCTCACCGGCGGTTCGCCCACGACTTCAACAACCTTCTTTCGATCGTGATAGGAAATCTAGAGGCCATCGTTCGCCGGACGCCCGAAGAAGACAAGACGCATCGACAGGCACGGAACCCCTGAGCGGCGCGGAACGCGCCGCGCAACTGGTCAGAAAGCTGCTCTCCTTTTCACGTCGGCAGCCTCTGGCACCGAGCCGATCGACGTGAACCAGGTGATGATTCAGGTCGCCGGCCTTCTGGCCAGATCGCTCGGCGAGAAGGTCAAGATCGACGTCTTCCGTGCTCCTAATCTCTGGATTACCGACGTCGATCCCGTCGAACTCGAAGCGTTCATCATCAACCTAGCAGTCAATGCTCGGGACGCGATGCCGGACGGAGGACGGCTGACGATCGATGCCCGCAACGGCGTGCTCGACTAGCAGGAAGTGCCGGAGTGGACAACCTGTCGCCCGGCGAGTACGTCCTGGTGTCGGTAAGCGACCAGGGAACCGGGATGCCGCCCGAGATACTCGAACACGTTGTCGAGCCGTTCTTCACAACCAAGGCTCCAGGCGCAGGGACAGGCCTAGGACTCAGTCAGGTCTACGGCTTTGCTCGGCAATCGTCAGGGCACGTGACCATCCGAAGCGAGCCCGCGAGGGGCACAACGGTCAACCTATATCTGCCCCGATCGAAAG
>NZ_JBARGP010000475.1:0-7900 GCF_049798375.1 Bradyrhizobium sp. | reverse complement strand
CACTCGGCTGGAAAACGCCAGCCGAGGCGCTTGACGCCTTGCTGATCCCGGTGAAAAGAAAACGAACCGGTGTTGCGACGACCGCCTGAGCCCAAGGGCGATCTCGGCTGAGCCTGTGGTTCTGCCGCGTGCTTTCTTGTTGCACGCGGACCGCGGGCGCCGGCTGGCGCCCGGTCTTCCCTGCGCCCTCTCGTTAGTCGAGGGCGGTCGTCTGGCAAAGCTCGGGCAGATCATGTCGCGAGAACGGAAAGTCGTGCTTGGAGCGGCCGTCCAACATATTCGCCGTCATTCCACGCTTGCCGCCTTGCGGCGCCCCAGAATGACAAGATGGTGAGAGCGCGAGATCATCAGGACTTCCGGCAATGACGACAAATGCCCTCGATCGACTCGCCGCTTCACCCCGTAAACGACACCCCGCGGGCTTCGCGGCCAAGCGAGGTGAGAATGGCGATCACGATCGCGACGGTGCCGGCGACGCCGGCGAGCGCCAGCGCGTAGTTGCCGCCGAAATGCGCGGCGATGCCGGCCTGCAACGGCGCATTCACGGACGCGATCAGATTGCCGAGCTGGTAGACGAAGCCGGGGAAGGTGCCGCGCGCGTTCGACGGCGACAGCTCGTTGAGATGCACGGGAATGACGCCCCAGGCGCCCTGGACCATGAACTGCATCAGGAAGGCCCCGACCGCCAGCCAGACGATGTTCTCTGCGAACGCCCACAGCGGGATGACGGCCAGCGACAGGATCGCGGCAATGACGATGCAGCGGCGGCGACCATAGCGTTCGGACATGATGCCGAACAGGATCCCTCCGCAGATCGCGCCGATATTGTAGATGATGGCGATCAGGCTGACAGCATGGGTATCAAGCTTGTGCTGAACCTGCAGGAAGGTCGGGTAGATGTCCTGGGTGCCATGGCTGAAGAAGTTGAACGCGGTCATCAGCACCACGGCGTAGATGCCGAGCCGCCAATGCGACTGCAGCAGCTGCAATGTGCCGCTATTGCTTGCGGCAGCGCGGTTGCGTTCGAACGCCGGCGATTCCGGCACGCTGCGGCGGATATAGAGCACCAGCAAAGCAGGGATGACGCCGACCATGAACATGCCGCGCCAGCCGATCGTTTGGAACAGCAAGCCGTAGACGATGGAGGCGAGGAAATAGCCGGTCGGATAACCCGATTGCAGCAGGCCGGAGACGAAGCCGCGTGCATGAGGCGGGATCGTCTCCATCGCCAACGAGGCGCCGACGCCCCATTCGCCGCCCATCGCGATGCCGTAGAGCGCGCGCAGCACGATCAGCGCGGTGAGGTTGGGGGAGAAGCCGGAGGCAAATTCGAGAATCGAATAGAGCAGCACGTTGACCATCAAGGTCGGGCGGCGGCCCCAGCGGTCGGCGGCGCGGCCGAAAATGAAGGCGCCGATCGGGCGCATCGCGAGCGTCAGCAGGATCGCATAGGTGACGCTGGCTATCTCGACGTTGAACTCGGCCGCGATGTCCTTCAGCACGAACACGAGCAGGAAGAAATCGAAGGCGTCCAGCGTCCAACCGAGAAACGTCGCGGCGACCACATGTCTCTGCTCGCTGGTCCAGCCGGAAAACAGCGACGGTTTCTCATCGAGCGCTACAGCCGGGCCGGCGCCATTTGTCTGCATGTTTGCGCAATCCTTCGGGGCGTTGTGACTGATAAGGCTGACCCTGAAGGACGATATGCGCCAAGGCTGGCGGATTCCCAACCCCGCCTTGGCACAAATGACGATCGACGATCAGGGCAACGGGGCCGCCCGCAGGTCGATGATCTCGGGCGTCGCGACGCGCTTGGTGGCGGGTTCGGCCGGAAGCTGCAGCACGCGGGCCCGCTGGCCGGTGGCGAGGTCGGTGACCTTGACGATGCGGCCATTGGAGAATTCCAACGCGTCGTGGTGCTCGGTCGGCCTGTGGGTGTCGACCTGGCGGAAGCGCGCCAGATGGGCGCCGATCTTGCGCTTGAAGATGAAGCCCTTGACCCGCACGTCGCCCTCGAAGGCAAGCTCGGTGCCCGGACGCAGGCAAACCGCCGTCAAGGGATCATCTGATGTGCAGAAGCCGCGGGTCTCGGTATCAGGGAAGCGGCACGACACCAGCACGTCGGAGAGCTCGGCGTCTCGGGAGGCGACGGTATGCAAGCTGTAGTCACACATGGGAAGGAGCTCCTGAATGCCCACCAGCATTGGCCGCAACGGCAGACGCTCGCACTTGTTCCATCTCGCGTGCGTGATTTATGGGTGGCACCTCGAAGTGTGCCTGCCGAACAGGCTCGCCGCTGATCCGGGGGACAGGCGGCATCGACGGCATCATCGCCGCTCATTCTGAGAAAGATCGCGGACGCTGTCGCAAATCGCGGATGTCATTCGTCTTGGAGGGGAACGGATGAAACGGGGAGAGAGCAAATGAATGTGTCGTATCGTTGGGTCATCGTGGCGGCGGGTGCGCTGATGACCTGTGTCGCCATCGGCGCAATGTTTTCGCTGGCGATATTCCTGGCACCGATGTCGGCCGAGACCGGCTGGACACGCACCGGCATATCGACCGCGATGACCCTGGATTTCCTGGTGATGGGCGCGGCCGGCTTCGGCTGGGGCGCATTGAGCGACCGGATCGGCCCGCGCTGGGTGACGCTTGCGGGCGCCGTGCTGCTCGGGGCAGGGCTGGTCTTTGCGAGCCGCACCCATGAGCTCTGGCAATTCCAGCTCACTTATGGGCTCCTGGTCGGGCTTGCCGCGGGCGCCTTCTTCGCGCCGATGATCGCAGCCGCCACCGGATGGTTCACGGAGAATCGCAGCCTGGCGGTGTCGCTGGTGTCGGCTGGTGTCGGCGTCGCGCCGATGACGATCTCGCCGTTCGCGAGCTGGCTGATCACGGGCTATGGCTGGCGCAGCGCCATGCTGATCGTTGGCATCGGTGCCTGGACGCTGCTGGTCCCGGCATCGCTGCTGGTTCGTCGCCCGCCGGTTGCGGCACCGGACCTTACGGCCGCAGGCACGACGTCCGCGGCGCCGGCGTTATCGCTCGGTGAAGCCTTCCGCTCGCCGCAATTCATCGTGCTCGCCTCGACCTTCTTTCTCTGCTGCGGTGCGCATGCCGGCCCGATCTTCCATATGGTCAGCTATGCCATCGGCTGCGGCATCCCGCGGATGGAGGCGGTCTCGATCTACAGCGTCGAGGGCCTTGCCGGGCTCGGTGGCCGCCTGTTGCTGGGTCTGCTCGCCGACCGTTACGGCGCCAAGCGGGTGTTGATCACCGGGTTGATGGTGCAGGCCTTCGCCATCGCAGCCTATCTGCTGGTCGACCGGCTCGGACAGTTCTACGCGCTGGCGGTGGTGTTCGGCACCGCCTATGGCGGCGTGATGCCGCTCTATGCGGTGCTTGCGCGGGAATCCTTCGGCCAGCGCTTCATGGGCACGGTGTTCGGCGCCATGACCATGGCCTCCAGCCTCGGCATGGCCTTCGGCCCGTGGGCCGGCGGGCGCATCTTCGACGCCTTCAACAGCTATATGTGGCTCTACATCGGCGCCTCCGGCGTCGCGCTGGGCGCGGTCGCGGTTGCCTTTGCGTTCACGGCGCGGCCGCAGCGGGACGGAAGTCTCGTGCCAGCGTGAGGAGGCTTGATCCCTGCGGTGTCGGCGCTATATCGACGTTTTCCCTCTCTCACTTTGGGCCGACGTATCACGATGACCGACACCGCCCCCGTGACCCAACCTTTCCAGGCCGAAGTTTCCGAGCTGCTGCACCTGATGGTGCATTCGGTCTATTCGGAAACCGACATCTTTTTGCGCGAGCTGATTTCCAACGCCTCGGACGCCTGCGACAAGCTGCGTTACGAGGCGATCGCCCGGCCCGAGCTGATCGGCGACGGCGAGGCGCCGAAAATCCGCATCCTTCCCAACAAGGCAGCGGATACGCTGACCGTTGCCGACAGCGGCATCGGCATGGAGCGGCAGGAGCTGATCGATCATCTCGGCACCATCGCCCGCTCCGGCACCAAGGCGTTCGTGCAAAAGCTGTCCGAGGCCAAGGACGGCACCGGCCTGATCGGCCAGTTCGGCGTCGGCTTCTATTCCGCCTTCATGGTGGCCGATCGCATCCGGGTGATCAGCCATCACGCCGGCTCGCACGAGGTGTGGACCTGGACCTCGTCGGGCGGCTCTGGCTTCGAGGTGGCGCCGGCCTCTGAGGAGGAAGCCACGCGTGTCAGCCGCGGCACCGAGATAGTGCTGCATCTCAAGGAGGACGCGAAGAAATATCTTGAGACGCACGAGATCGAGCGCATCGTCGCCGCCTATTCGGACAACATCCAGTTCCCGATCGAGCTGGTGCCGGAAGAGGGCGAGCCGCGCCAGATCAATTCGGCCAGCGCGCTGTGGCAGCGCTCGAAGTCCGAACTGACGGCTGAGGATTACAAGAAGGCTTATCAGTCGATCGCGCATGCCTTCGACGATCCGGCGATGACGCTGCACTACCGCGCCGAAGGCCGCTATTCCTACGCGGTACTGCTGTTCGCGCCGTCGACCAAGCCGTTCGACCTGTTCGAGCCGGCGCGCAAGGGCAGGGTCAAGCTCTACGTCCGGCGCGTCTTCATCACCGATGACGCCGACCTGATGCCAGCCTATTTGCGCTTCATCCGCGGCGTCGTCGACAGCGAGGATTTGCCGCTCAATCTCTCGCGCGAGATGTTGCAGAACAACCCGCAGCTGGCGCAGATCCGCAAGGCTGTCACCGGGCGCGTCATCGGCGAGCTGGAGCAGCTTGCCGAAAAGGATGTGGAGAATTTCGACAAGATCTGGGAGGGCTTCGGCGCCGTCATCAAGGAAGGCATCTACGAGGATTTCGAACGCCGCGAGAAGCTGCTGGCGCTGGCGCGCTTCATCACCACATCAGGCGAGAAGCGCTCGCTGAAGCAATATGTCGAAGGTTTGAAAGAGAACCAGACCGAGATCTACTTCCTGGTCGGCGACAGCGTCGAGCGGCTGAAGTCGAATCCGCGGCTCGAGGCGGCGAAGGCGCGCGGCATCGAAGTGCTGCTCTTGACCGATGCGGTGGATGCGTTCTGGACCTCGGCGCGGCTCGAATTCGACGGCAAGCCGCTGAAGTCCTTGAGCCAGGGCGATATCGACTTCGATCCGATTCCGCTGACCGAGGAAGAGAAGGCGGAGAAGAAGGACGAACCTGCGGCCGATGAGGCCAACACCATTGCGCTGATCAAGGCGAGCCTCGGGGAGCGGGTGACGGACGTGAAGGCGTCGACGCGGCTGACCACCAGTGCCTCCTGTCTGGTCGCCAGCGGCCTGGGACCGGATCGCGAACTGGAGCGGATCCTGCAGCAGCAGGCGCGCGGCGCGCGCTCAAAGCCGATCCTGGAGATCAATCTGCGCCATCCGCTGGTGCTGGCGACCGCCAAGGCCGCCGCGGACCAGGGCAAGGTCGACGATCTCTCCTTCCTGCTGCTGGAGCAGGCCCAGATCCTCGACGGCGAGTTGCCGGAGGATCCGGCCGCATTTGCCGCGCGGCTGAACCGGCTGGTGCTGCAGGGCGTGATGGCGTAATCAGCCGTCCTTGCGCACGCGGGCGAGCGCGATGAGCTGGCGCCAGCGGACGATCTCGGCGCCGAACACGCCAGCGGAGTCGCGGGCGTTGCAAGGGACTGGAATGGCGCCGATGGCGTCGAACTGCTTGCGGATCGCAGGATCGGCAATCGCGAGATTGGTCTCGCGATTGAGCAGGTCGACGATCTCCTGCGGCGTACCGCGCGGCACCGCGGTGCCGTAGAAGCCGGATGTGTTGTAGCCCGGCAGCGCGGTCCAGATCGGCGGCAACTCGGGCGTGACGGCGCAGGGTCCTCGGGTGGTGACGGCAAGGGCGCGACCCTTGCCGCTCCGCAGCAGCTCCAGAGACGAGGCGACGTTGTCGAACATCGCATGGATATGCCCGGACGAGAGGTCGACCAGGGCGGGGCCGGAGCCGCGATAATGGACGTTGGTCCATTCAAGCCCGGCCATCACGCTAAAAAGCTCGGCCGACAGATGTTGCACGGTGCCTAGACCGGCCGAGCCGACACTGAGCTTGCCGGGATTGGCCTTCGCGTAGGCGATGAATTCCAGGAGCGTCTTCACGGGCAGCTCGGTGCTGACCATGAGCAACAGCGGCATCCGCGCCAGCACGGCGACATGGATCAGGTCGTGCGCGGCGTCGAATGGCAGCGACGGATCGAAGCTGACGTTGATGGCGTTGGCGGTCGACGTCGCCAGGATGGTGTAGCCGTCCGGCGCGGCATGAACCACGCTCTCGGTGCCAGTATTGCTGCCGGCGCCGGGCCGGTTCTCCATCGTGAAAGGCTGGCCAAGCCGCTGACTGAGCCGCTCGCAGATGGGCTGCGCAAGGCGGCCGGTTGCGCCGCCCGCCGCGTAGGGAAGCACCCATGTCACCGGGCGCGAGGGATAGGTCGCCGTGGCCCATGTCGGACCGGCGGCAGCGCTGATGGTGGTACAGGCCGCCGCCTGTAGCAGCGTTCGTCTCGTGATCATCCCAATCGGCATGCCGGCGTTCGCCTCGGCTGTTTCCCGGCGCGCAGCATAGTGCGAATTCGCCTCAACTTCGTAAAGTCTGCGTCTCGCATCAACCTTGCAAAACTCTGATCCCGTTAACCGTGCGGGTTAACACCTGCGCAGCACGCCGAGTCTATAACGCGACACGGTGAGCTGGCGGTCGGCCATGAATGCAGGTGTCATGCAACAATCCGTGGAACTGACGCCGGAGCGCGGCGATCCTTCGCGCGCCAAGCCTTCAAAGCCCTCCACCGCGAAAACCTGGTTGAAGGCGATCGAGCTTACCGCGCGCATCGAAGCGGAACCGGCGAGACTGTTTGCCGATATCATCGACGATTGGACCGCGCGGCAAGCCGATCATCCGGCGCTGGTCTCCGATCGCGAGACCTTGACCTATGGCGCGCTGTCCGCCCGCATCAATCGATATGCACGCTGGGCACTGGCCACCGGCGTCGGCAAGGGTAACACCGTCGGCTTGATCATGCAAAGCCGTCCCGATTACGTTGCGGCCTGGCTCGGCATCAGCCGCGTCGGCGGCGTCGTGGCGCTGATCAACACCAATTTGATCGGCCCGTCGCTCGCGCATTGCATCAACGTGGCAAAGCCGGCGCACATCATTCTCGCTGACGAGCTATCGGACGCATATGCAGTCGCGATGGCCGACATCGCTGCGGCGCCGAAAATCTGGGCGGCACACACCGTGCTAGATGGAATCGGCGACGCGCCGCTGTCAACGGAAGAGCGCCGCGACGTCAGCATCAACGACCGCGCACTGTTGATCTATACGTCCGGCACGACAGGCCTGCCGAAGGCCGCCTCGATCAGTCATCGCCGCATCCTGAACTGGGCCGGCTGGTTCGCCGGTCTCACCGGCGCTACGTCAGGCGATCGGCTCTATGATTGTCTGCCGGTCTATCATTCCGTCGGCGGCATCGTCGCGCCCTGCAGCATGTTGCGCGCCGGCGCCTCCGTCGTGCTTGCGGAAAAGTTCTCGGCCCGCAGTTTCTGGCGCGACATCGTGCGGTTCGACTGCACGCTGTTCCAATATATCGGCGAGCTCTGCCGCTATCTGCTCAAAGCGCCGCCGTCCGAGCTCGATCGCGCGCATCGGCTGCGGCTCGCTTGCGGCAACGGCTTGCGTGGCGATGTCTGGGAGGCATTCCAGGCGCGCTTTGCGATCCCACAGATGCTCGAATTCTATGCCGCGACCGAAGGCAATTTCTCACTCTACAATGTCGAAGGCAGGGTCGGCGCGATCGGCCGGATTCCGCCGTTGCTGGCGCACCGTTTTCCGGCCGCGATCGTGCGGCTCGATCCGGACAGCG
>NZ_JBARGP010000474.1:0-1617 GCF_049798375.1 Bradyrhizobium sp. | reverse complement strand
GGCTTGAAGGCAGCAATGTCCCAGTATTCACTCGATGTATTGCGTCAGCGCTATCTTGTCGAGAAGAGACCGCTCGAGGCCAGCGTCGAGCAGATCTTGCGGGCCGACAGCCGCGCGGGAGCCCGTGCCATCCTCGCTTCAATCGATAAACGGCGGTTCGAAAATAGGTCTGAAGGGCAGCGCCTTCGCAAGATGCTCCGCTTCGAGACCCCTCTTTGGGATAGCGGTCATCATGCCGTTGCAGGCGTGGATGAGGCCGGAATGAGCCCTCTCGCCGGGCCTGTCTCCGCCGGAGCCGTGGTCCTGAAGCCCGGCACGCGAATAATCGGGATCGACGACTCGAAGAAACTCGACGCCGCGGCTCGCGAAGAGCTCTCGATGGAAATCAAGGAAAAGGCGGAGAGTTGGTCTGTGGCGTTCGTCGAAGTCGACGAGATCGACGCGATCAACATCTACTGGGCAGGCATCCAGGCTATGCAGCGTGCGGTCCGGGGGCTAGGATTAACGCCGCAGCACTTGCTGATCGATGCGAAGCGGTTGGAGGAAATCGACATCCCTCAGCAGGCCATCATTAAAGGCGACGCCAAGTCCGCCAGCATCGCCGCAGCCTCCATCCTCGCGAAAGTGGAGCGTGACACCGTAATGCGGAAGCTGGACGCGCGTCACCCCGGCTACGGCTTCGCGGATCATAAGGGCTACCCGGTGCCGGCTCATTATGAGGCGTTGGCCAGGCTTGGTGCATGCGCAGCTCATCGCCGGTCGTTCGGACCGGTACGCAAGGCTCTCGGCTTGCCGCCCCTGCCGCCCTGGCCTTCGGCATCCGAGCGCACCGCTGGCTGAACTCCAAATCGCACGCTTCATCTCAGCGGCATTGATTTTCGCGCGGCGGCTTAACGGCTGCAGCAACTGCCGACGATCCAGGAAGACTTCGTATCGCCGCGCGGTGAAAAGAGCGGGTGGAATTGGCCATACCTCGCACGCGCGCAGATCGAGCAACACGTCGATCAGCTGTCGATGCCCTAAGCTGCGCCGGAATCGGCCGCTAACATACGCACGGTCTTTCTACAGAGCCGGCAAGACACGAAATGAGGACGACGGGAGCCGGACGAGCGCGGCGTCGCCAGCCGCGACCTGGCCGCCGGCCCGAACCACACCAAGGACCCCCACATTTGAATTGAGGGCCCGTTTCCACCGACGAAAGGACCTGCCGTTTGAGGCCGGCCCCGAAGCGATCGATGAGGACACAGGGCCTCCGGAGGCCGGTCAGCTCGATGACTGCCTTGGGTCCGAGCTCGATGAGGGATCCGACCGGCATCCGCTCAAGGTCCAGGCCGGCAGTGGCGATGTTCTCGCCGAGGTCACCCGCGCCGACCTCGAATCCAGCTTCCAGAAGGAAAGCGAAGAGCTCGGACGGGATCAGGTGGACCTGCCGAAGATTGGGTAGGCGGGGCTCGCGACGGGCGAGATAGCGGTGCCGGACGAACGCTCCGGCGTGGGCGTCGCCGTCGACGCCATGTCCTTCCACCAGGACTATGCGGTTCCTCGTCGGTTTGCTGAAGTGGTGTCCTCGATCGGCGGCGACCGCCACCACCCTTCCCTCGAGCGAGAGATCGAGAG
>NZ_JBARGP010000473.1:0-2932 GCF_049798375.1 Bradyrhizobium sp. | reverse complement strand
GCCCGGTAGCGCGCCTCGTCGGAGATCGCCTTGGCCTGCTCGAGCTCGCCGATCAGCGCGTCCTTCTCGGCGCGGGCCTCCAGCGTCGCCAGCGTCGTCGAATGCAGCCGGTGCGCCAGCAGCGCGAAATAGCCCTCGGCGGCGAGCGCAAACGCGGCCAGCATGTAGTCGTCGAGACCACCCGAGAGCGCGAGATTGAGCGCGATGGCAATTGCGACCGGCGCGGTGGTGGCAAGCGCCGCGATCGGCAAATTGGCGGCGAGCATGCTGGAGACGGCAATCACCAGCAGCATCAGGAACATCATCAGCGTGCTGGAGACCGCGGCAAGCGCCGGATGGATCAGCGCCGCCATCCAGCAGATGCCATACAGCAGATCAAGCAGGACAAAACGCGTGCGCCAGCGCCGCGTCTCCGCCAGCGATGGCTGCTCGGCGAGAAAGCTCATGCAATTGCGCACGATGGCGGCGTGGATGCACAGTAGCCCGCAGGTCCAGGCGCCGGCGGAGATCGGATGCAGCCAGATCGAGAGCAGGAGGCCGGTGACGACCACCAGCAGCATCACGACATAGGATGCGGAGATGCGCGTCTCCGCGTATTGCCGAAGCAGCTCGCGATCGAAGGCGGGCCGTGTTCCCGATGTCGACGTTAACCGGTCACGTGCCTCGCGGACCCGCTGCTGGGCCGCCCGGCGCTGGCTTGCCGGTGCAAGCTGAGGCGGATCGGCCGGAAGCTCGACGATTTCGGGCTTTTCAGCGGGTTTACTCATGAACAACACAAATCCTGCCCGCCGGCCGCGCGGGCTTTTGCATTGTCTATAACTCGCGCGAAATCCTTAAGAGGTGCCTTAAAGAACCAAACATTTCCGTTAATCGGGCGTTAAATTAATGCTTGTGTCCGGCGCAAGCCGGCCTCTCACGAGACCGGCTTGCGCCATGTTGTCCGCATCCCGCGGCACTGCCGCTCGGGCGCTACTTCTCCAGCCGTGCCAGCAGGCTCGACGTATCCCAGCGCTTGCCGCCGAGCTTCTCGACCTCGGAATAGAACTGGTCGACCAGCGCGGTCACCGGCAGATGCGCGCCGTTGCGACGGGCCTCGCTGAGGCAGATCGACAGGTCCTTGCGCATCCATTCCACCGCAAAACCAAAATCATACTTGCCGTCGTTCATGGTCTTGTAGCGGTTCTCCATCTGCCAGGATTGCGCGGCGCCCTTGGAGATGGTGTCGATCACCGAGGGGATGTCGAGCCCGGACTTCTTGGCGAAATGGATGCCCTCCGAGAGGCCCTGGACCAGGCCGGCAATGCAGATCTGGTTGACCATCTTGGTGAGCTGGCCGGCGCCCGCGGGCCCCAGCAGCTTGCACATCCGCGCATAGGCCGCGATGACCGGCTCGGCGCCGGCATAGGCATCCTCGGCGCCGCCGCACATCACCGTGAGCACGCCGTTCTCGGCACCGGCCTGGCCGCCCGAGACCGGGGCGTCGATGAATTTGAAGCCGGCCTTGGTGGCTGCGGCGTCGAGCTCACGTGCCACTTCAGCCGAGGCCGTGGTGTGGTCGACGAAGGTCGCGCCTTTCTTCATGCCGGCAAAGGCGCCGTCGGCGCCGATCGTCACCGCGCGCAAATCGTTGTCGTTGCCGACGCAGCACATCACGAAATCCTGACCCTCGGCCGCGGCCTTCGGGGTGGGGGCGGTCCTGCCGCCGAACTTGTCGGCCCATTCCTTCGCTTTTGCTGCGGTGCGGTTATAGACCGTGACCTCGTGGCCGCCCTTCTTCACGAGATGTCCTGCCATGGGAAAGCCCATGACGCCGAGGCCGATGAAAGCGACTTTAGCCATTTGAGAAACCTTGTTGATGACCTTGGGGTTTTCGCCGGCACAATGACCGGGCTTGTTCTGGAAGGCCGTCCGCGGCAACTTCAGGACGGGCGATCGACGGCGCACCTTAAACGCTGGATGGTCGAGAGCAAGACTTCGTGCGGGCTTTCCCGCAGGGCGGCAATGTCAGCAGTTCGTGCTAAGCTCACATCGTCAGGACGGCTTGCAAAGTTGTCCTGGCGCAACGAAATCCGTCCAACCGACGGTCATCAAGAACAAGGGAGTGACATATGGGCGTGAGCGTGGGCGTGCTCGATCATTTCAACATCCGGACCCGGAATCTCACTGATACTGTCCGCTTCTACGAGGACGTGCTCGGCCTCGACAACGGCGCGCGGCCGAACTTCGCGTTTCCGGGCGCCTGGATGTACAGCGAGGGCCGGGCGGTCGTGCATCTGGTCGACATTTCCGGCACCAGCGAGCCGCAGAAGCCAGATTCCGGCGTGGTCCATCACGTCGCCTTTGCCAGCCGCGGCTTCGATGCGATGAAAACACGGCTCAAGCAGAAGGGCATGGGATTCGAGGCACGACAGGTCCCGGGTGGCGAGCTCTGGCAAATCTTCGTGCATGACCCCAATGGCGTAATGATCGAGTTGAACTATGAAGCTGCCAAGGAGCAGGTCGAGGAGGCACCGCTGGAGACCGCCGCCGACATCGGAACCAAGGTAGCCTTTTGAGCCGGATCGCTCTATTGGGGCGGTGAAGTCAATTCGAGCGGGTCGAAAGCCGGCTGATGGCGGAAGACACGTTCGGTCAACACGATAGCGCGCGACCATGCCGCGCGCTCTCAAGTCGGGAGATGTGGTTTGAGCGTGACGCAGCAGCAGGTTCTGGATGCCCTGAAACAAGTGAAATCGCCGCGCGGCGTCGCGCTTCCCGACGCGAACGTGCTGTCGGCGATCACGGCCGGCGACGGCAAGGTGTTCTTCTCGATCAATGTCGAGGCCGCCGAGGCGCGGGCCTGGGAGACCACCCGGGCACAGGCCGAGGCCGCGGTGCGCGCCATTCCCGGCGTCACGCTGGCGATGATCGCGCTGACGGCGGAACGCAAGGC
>NZ_JBARGP010000472.1:0-6276 GCF_049798375.1 Bradyrhizobium sp. | reverse complement strand
CTTCATCTTCACCACCGCGCTACCACCCGCAGTGTGCTCGGCCGCGACCGCCGCGATCCGCCATCTCAAGAGCTCGAACTGGGAGCGCGAGCGCCACCAGGACCGCGCCGCGCGCGTCAAGGCGATCCTGTCCGCCGCCGGCCTGCCGGTAATGTCGAGCGACACCCACATCGTGCCGCTGTTCGTCGGCGATCCCGAGAAGTGCAAGCAGGCCTGCGATCTGCTGCTCGAACAGCACGGCATCTACATCCAGCCGATCAACTATCCGACGGTCGCCAAGGGCACCGAACGGCTGCGCATCACGCCCTCGCCCTATCACGACGACGGCCTGATCGACGGCCTCGCCGACGCGCTGCTGCAGGTCTGGGAACGGCTCGGCCTGGCGCTGAACGTGAAGCCGTTGGCAGCGGAGTAGTTCGCGAAGGCTGAAATTTCGGTAGCCCGGGTGAGCGCAGCGACCCCGGGATGGACTTTCGAAGACCCGGGTCTCGCTGCGCTCACCCGGGCTACAGACCTCCCGCTTGTCACCCGCCCCCTTTAACAACGTTCGTTGTTCCGCCCCGCAGCGGGAAGTTGGCTGTCGCCTCTCTGCTCCCGACGCGCTAGATTTGCCCGCATAACGGGATGGGACGGCGTTTGAGGAGTTTGCGCAGCGATGCTGCATGACTGGGGCGTGATCGCAGCCGCCTTCGGCTATATCGGCTTCCTGTTCTTGGTGGCGAGCCATGGCAACCGGCGACGCGCCCAGCCGCGTGGCAGGTTCAGCGGGCTGATCTACCCGCTGTCGCTGGCGATCTATTGCACGTCCTGGACCTTTTTCGGCTCGGTCGGCTTCGCCACCCGCACCAGCGTCGACTTCCTCGCCATCTATATCGGCCCGATCCTGATGGTCGGCGTCTGCACGCCGCTGCTGCGCCGCGTGATCCAGCTCGCCAAATCGCAGAACATCACCTCGGTCGCCGACCTGATCGGCGCGCGCTACGGCAAGAGCCAGGCGGTCGCCGCGATCGTGGCATTGATCGCGATCGTCGGCTCGGTGCCCTATATCGCGCTGCAGCTCAAGGCGGTCGCATCCTCGCTCGAAACCATTCTGAGCGAGGATCAGGTCTTTGCCCGCGTGCCGCTGGTCGGTGACATCGCGCTGATGGTGACGCTCGCGATGGCCATCTTTGCGGTGCTGTTCGGCACCCGCCAGAGCGACGCCACCGAGCATCAGCACGGGCTGATGCTGGCGGTCGCGACCGAGTCGATCGTCAAACTGGTCGCCTTCATCGCCGCCGGCGCCTTCGTGACGTTCTGGATGTTCTCGCCGTACGAGCTAATTACGCGCGCGATGAAGACGCCGGAGGGTGTGCGCGCGCTGGAATATGTGCCGGGCATCGGCAATTTCCTGACCATGACGCTGCTGTCGTTCTGCGCCGCGATGCTGCTGCCGCGCCAGTTCCATGTCAGCGTGGTCGAGAACGCTGACGATGCCGAGGTGAAACGCGCGCGCTGGCTGTTTCCGCTCTACCTCGTCGCGATCAATGTGTTCGTGATCCCGATCGCGCTGGCCGGCCTCGTCGCTTTCCCGTTCGGCGTCGTCGACAGCGACATGTATGTGCTGGCGCTGCCGATCGAGGGCAACGCGCCGCTGCTGTCGATCGCCGTCTTCGTCGGCGGCCTGTCGGCGGCGACCGCGATGGTGATCGTGGAATGCGTCGCGCTGTCGATCATGGTGTCCAACGACCTCGTGGTACCCCTGGCGCTGCAGCGGCTGAAGCGGGCCGGCGAGAGCAGCAAGGATTTCGGCAGCTTCGTGCTCGGCACCCGCCGCATTGCGATCTTCACCATCATGGTGATGGCCTATTTCTACTATCGCGCGCTCGGCAATGCCCAGCTCGCCGCGATCGGCCTGCTCTCCTTTGCAGCGATCGCCCAGCTCGCACCGGCCTTCTTCGGCGGCCTGCTCTGGCGGCGCGGCACGGCGCGCGGCGCGATCGGCGGCATGGTGGTGGGCTTTGCAGTCTGGCTCTACACGTTGTTCATTCCGAGCTTCCTCGACACCTCGACCGCCGGCATTCTGTTTCTGCAGCACGGCCCGTTCGGCATCGACGCCCTGAAGCCGCAGGCGCTGCTCGGCACCGACCTGTCGCCTCTGCTGCACGGCGTGCTGTGGAGCCTGTCGCTCAACATTCTCGCCTATGTCAGTCTGTCGCTGGCGCGTCGTCCCACCTCGATCGAGCTGTTGCAGGCGGATCTGTTCGTCCCCAACACGCTGACGCCGATCGCGCCGACCTTCCGCCGCTGGCGCTCGACGGTGACGGTGCAGGACATCCAGAACACCGTCGCGCAATATCTCAGCCCCGAGCGCGCCAGGGCCTCATTCGAGGCTTTTGCCACGCACCATCCGACCGCGTCCGATCCTGCCGCGCCGGCTGATTTCGAGTTGCTGCGGCATGCCGAGCATCTGATCGCGTCCTCGATCGGCGCCGCCTCGTCGCGGCTCGTGATGTCGCTGGTGCTGCGCAAGCGCACCGTCTCGGCCAAGGCCGCCCTGAAGCTGCTCGACGATGCTCACGCCGCGCTGCATTTCAACCGCGAGATCCTGCAGACCGCGTTGAACCATGTGCGGCAGGGCATCGCCGTGTTCGACGTCGATCTGCAACTGATCTGCTCGAACCGGCAGTTCGGCGATCTCCTAGGATTGCCGCTGCATCTGGTCCAGATCGGCAGCCCGTTGCGCGAGATCCTCGAATACATGGGCGAGAATGCGGACGATGAACTCGCCGATAACGAAGAACTGCTGGCGCGACGACTGGCTGCCTATACCACGGAGGGCGAGCCTTATCTGGAACGGCTGCCCGACCGCCACATGGTGATCGAGGTGCGTGCCAACCGGATGCCGGACGGCGGCCTCGTCATCACCTTCACCGACGTCACGCCGTCATTCGAGGCCGCGGAGGCGCTCGAGCGCGCCAATGCGACCTTGGAGAAGCGCGTGCGCGACCGCACCGAGGAACTGACGCGGCTCAATTCGGAGCTGGCGCTGGCGAAGAGCGCTGCCGAGGATGCCAACATCTCCAAAACGCGTTTCCTGGCTGCGGCGAGCCATGACATCCTGCAACCGCTGAATGCGGCGCGGCTCTATATCACGAGCCTGGTGGAGCAGCAGAAGCCCGGCGAAGAGTCGCGCCTGGTCGAGAACATCGACGATTCGCTCGAAGCCATCGAGGAGATCCTCAGCGCGCTACTCGATATCTCAAGGCTCGATGCCGGCGCGATGGCGACGTCGATCTCGAGCTTCAAGATGGCCGACCTGATGCGCTCGCTTGAGATCGAGTTCGCGCCGGCCGCACGCGCCAAGGGACTCGAGCTGACCTTCGTGCCCTGCTCGCTGCCGGTCGAGTCCGATCGGCTGCTGCTGCGCCGGCTGCTGCAGAACTTCATCTCCAATGCGATCAAATACACCCCGCAGGGACGCGTGCTGGTCGGCTGCCGGCGCAGTGGCCGGTCGCTGCGGATCGGCATCTATGACACCGGCGTCGGCATCCCGGTGCAGAAGCGCGGCGAGATCTTCAAGGAATTCCACCGCCTCGAACAGGGAGCTCGAATCGCGCGCGGCCTCGGGCTCGGCCTTTCGATCGTCGAGCGGATCGCGCGCGTGCTGAAGCATGACATTGCCCTGGACTCCCATCCGGCCGGCGGCTCGGTGTTCGCGGTGACGGTGCCGGTCGCCAAGGCGATCAACCACACCGCGGCTGTGACCAGCGCGACACCGCTCGCCAAGACTCCGATCAGCGGGGCGCGGATCGTCTGCATCGAGAACGATCCCGCCATTCTCGACGGCATGAAGACGCTGCTCACCGCCTGGGACGCCGTGGTCATCGCGGTATCGGATCCCGAATCGGCAATGGAAGCGATCGAGGCGGCCAGCGACACCGTCACCGGGCTCCTGGTCGACTACCATCTCGACCGCGGCAACGGGATCGCGGCGATCCGCGACATCCGCCGCCGTTTTGGCGAGGCGATCCCGGCGATCCTGATCACCGCCGACCGCAGTCCGCATGTGCGCGCCGCCGCGCGTGAGGAAAATATCGCGGTGCTCAACAAGCCGGTGAAGCCGGCCTCGCTCCGCGCTCTGCTCGGGCAATGGCGCATCCAGCAGATGGTCGCGGCGGAGTAATCCGATCCGCGCGTCACTTGCCCGTCGGCGTGTCCTGCCGCCAGGCTGAGCCCGCGATCTTGGCCGCCGCGATCACGGCCTGGGTGCGGCTCTCGACGCCGAGCTTCTGCAGGATCGCCGAGACATGCGCCTTGATGGTGGCCTCGGAGACGCCGAGCTCATAGGCGATCTGCTTGTTGAGCAGCCCTTCCGACAGCATCATCAGCACCCGCACCTGCTGCGGGGTCAGCGTCACCAGCCGGTCGCGCAGTTTGGTCATGTCCGGATCGGCGGCTGCATTGAGGTCGGTGTCCGGCGGCACCCAGATCTCGCCTTCCATCACCTTCAGAATCGCGTCGCGCAGGGTGTCGACCCCGAACCGCTTCGGGATGAAACCGGAGGCGCCGAAATCGAGCGAACGCCGGATCGTGGCGCCGTCGTCGGTCGCCGACACGATCACGACCGGGACCGCCGGATATTGCGCGCGCAGATAGATCAGACCGGAGAACCCGGAAATCCCGGGCATGGTGAGGTCCAGCAGGACCAGATCGACCTCGGCGTCCTTCTCCAGCAGTGCGGTGAGATCCTCGAACGAGCCGGCTTCGTCGACGATGGCCGTGCTCACGACGCTGGCGACCGCCTGCCGCAACGCATTGCGAAACAGCGGATGATCATCAGCGATGACAAGACGGGTGTTGGCAGGCGCCATTCTTCGAATTCTTACAGATCGCAGTCTAAAGGGATTCCATCAAACCGCCGTCGTGCGAAGTCGCGACGCGTGGTTTTCCGAAATACTCCTCCCCTGGGACATTGCATGCAAGCATGCAATTCACCTGATGAATAAAGCAGTTAATCCGCCTCTTGTGCACCGCAGCACCCATCCATGCGTGTCGATTCGCCGCACCTGTGTTGCGAATACCCAAGCACCCATCAGACAGCACCCATAAACTGCAGCACGATCTCGCGTTGGTGCGGCCGGACGCGATGCTCGATCAGATAGATCGCCTGCCAGGTGCCGAGCATCATCCTGCCGTCGCGCACCGGAACCTGCAGCGAGGCCGATGTCAGCATAGTCTTGATATGGGCGGGCATGTCGTCCGGCCCTTCGGTGTCATGCACCCAGCCGGCATTCTCCGGCGCCAGCCGCGACAGTGCCGTGGCGAGATCCTGCAGCACGCTGGGATCGGCGTTCTCCATGATCGTCAGCGACGCCGAGGTATGGCGGATGAAGACGGTGACCGCCCCTTCCCTCGCCCCGGCCTGGCCGAGAAAGGCCGCAACCTCCCGCGTCAGGTCGATGAAACCGCGGCCGGAGGTGCGCACCGTTAGCATCGACGTGACAACCGTATTGAACGTGACGGTCGACGGCGCACTGTGCGATACGGCTGTTGTGGACATTCTCAGATCTTCCCTGACATGTCTTTCTGGACTCGGCTGGCCATATCGAGCAACCGCCGCCAGGCCTGCTCCGCAAACGACATCATGCGATCCATGTCCTGATCGCTCGGCAGCGGAATCTCGATCTTGCGCGACCCATCGGACGACTTCGGTCCCGCGGGATTGATCTCTGCAGATTTCGGCCCGGCCTTCGGCAATTGATCCGATTTCGGCAGCGCCTGGTCCTTCGGCAAGGTTTCGTCGGTCTTGCCGGTGACGGTCTGGTCGCGCGAGGCGAGCTGCGCCTTCAGCCGTCCGTTCTCTGCCTGCAACCGGCCGATCTCGGTATCCATCGCGGCGCGCTCGTCCGGCACCGTATAGCACGACCACCCGATGCCGGCCTCGTTGCGGCACGTGGAGATCGATCCCGTCCTGGTGTCGAGCCGGATCACGCCATCAGGCGTGGTCGACATGGTGTAGCGGCCATTGTCGCCGTCGGGCGCAACCTGTTCGGCTGCCACAGGCCCGGTCATGCAGGCCGCGGCGACCATGGCTGCGACAAAGCCGCGCCGTGGCGACGTCAATTCGATCGATGTTCGTGCGTTCATGACGCTGCTCCCACCTCAGCTAAGGCATCCCAGTCGCTGCGCTTGCGCTCGAATTTTGTCGCGCGCGTGGTTGCTTCCCGAACCTCCCGCCCCTGATTTTCGACCTGTGCTTTTCGACCTGGGGTGAGGACGCCGCGATTTCAACGC
>NZ_JBARGP010000471.1:0-3079 GCF_049798375.1 Bradyrhizobium sp. | reverse complement strand
ATCTGGAAGCTGCGCGCGATGCCGCGGCGCGCGCGCACGTTGGGGGGCAATGGCGTGACGTCCTCGCCGCCGAGCGACACCGTGCCTCGGCTCGGCCGCAGCGCGCCGGAGATGCAGTTGACCAGCGTGGTCTTGCCCGATCCGTTGGGACCGATCAGGCCGAAGCGCTCGCCCTTGCGGATCTCGACACTGATATTGTCGAGCGCAACGAAGCCGCCAAAACTCTTGGTCAGGGAGGCGACGCGCAGCAGAGGCTCAGGCGTGGCATTATCCGTCATGCGCCCTCGCCTGCGTGGCTCTTGGACCGACGCACCAGGCCGATGATCCCGTTCGGCGCGGCCACCACGAACAGCACCAGCATGATGCCGAGGACGAGCACGTTGATCTCGGAGGAGATCGTGACCGACAGCAGCTGCTGCGTGGTACCGAGCAGGATCGCGCCGATCACCGGGCCAATCCAATGCGAGGTGCCGCCGATCAGCGCCATCGCCAGCACCGAGACCGAGGTCGTCAGGTTGAAGGCCGAGCCGGGATCGGCATATTGCAGGTACATCGCCGCCGGAGCGCCGCCTGCCGCGATCAGTGCGCCTGAGATCATGCAGGCAACGAGCTTCAACCGCAGGGTCGGCACGCCGGTGCATTCGGCGGCGAGTTCGTCGTCCCTTAGCGCATGCAGTCCGCGGCCGATCCAGGAGTTCTGGATACCCCTCGTGATCGCCACAGAGACGACCACCAGCAGCGCCTGCACGAAGAACAGCATCTTCACATAGCTGTCGAACGGCGCCGTGACCGGCGGTCGCTGCAACTGGATGCCGGCCGCACCGCCGACGAAACGCCAGTTCGTCACCGTCGTCTCCACGATGATGGCGAGCGCAATCGTCGCGATCGAGAAGAAGATGCCGCGCATCCGCAACGTCATCAGCCCGACGCCGAGGCCGAGCAAGCTGCCGACGACAGCGGCGACTGCGATCTGCACGCCGAGGGGTGCTTCATAGGCTTGCGCCAGGAATACTGCCGTGTAGACACCGGCGCCGAAGAACGCGTTTGTGCCGAAATTCACGTAGCCGGCATAGCCGCCGAGAATGGTCCAGGCGACCGTGAGCACCACGAATTGCAGGATCACGTAGCCGGCGAAGAACGGATATTCGTTGCGGACGAGCTGTGTCATCATCAGCGCGACGGCGAGAAAGATGACGGCTGCGACCCAGAAGGCGATGCTGTTACGAGACACGGATCACCTGCCCAGCAGTCCCTGCGGCCGTACGGCGAGGACGCCGAGCAGCAGCGCAAATGAAATCGCCGGCGCCCAGGACGCACCGAACATCGTGAGCACGATCGATTCGGCCACGCCAAGGATCAGGGCGGCGATCAGCGTGCCGGTGATACTGCCCAACCCCGCCATGACGACGACGCAGAAGGTGCGGCCGATATAGACGCGATCGAGCGTCGGCTCGACCGGTGCCACGATGATCATGAGCGCGCCAGCCACCGCGACCACGGCAGTCGCGAGACCGAAGGCGAGCTGCTTGATATGCACCGGGTTGGCGCCCATCAGCCGCAATCCCTCCTCGTCCTGCGCGACCGCCCGGATCGCGCGTCCGAGAAATGTTCGCGACAGATAGGTCGCCAACAACACCGTCAACGCCAGGGCGACGCCGAACGCCACGAGCTGGCGGTATGGAATCCGCATCCCGGCGAACCGCCAAGCCTTGCCGATATAGGGCGCGGTCACCGAGCGCTGGTCGACGCCGAATTGCAGGATGATCAGCACCTCGATGATGAAGGCGACGCCAAAGAAGAAGGCGATGC
Source organism: Bradyrhizobium sp. (assembly GCF_049798375.1). GTDB lineage: Bacteria > Pseudomonadota > Alphaproteobacteria > Rhizobiales > Xanthobacteraceae > Bradyrhizobium. The sequence goes on along the minus strand of NZ_JBARGP010000471.1, from coordinate 1,270 downwards.
CGCGCACGGCGGCATCGCTGCCGCGCCGCTCGAATGTCTCGTAGTAGAGCCGGTAGGTCACGAGCCCGAGCACGAAGAACAGCGGCGTCAGCAGCACGCCGGCCAGCAGCGGATCGATGTCGAAGCGATCGTTGATGACGAAGACCCCGTAGGACGCCAGCACCAGGAAGGCCGGATGGGCGACCTGCGGCACGTCCAACAAGCCGAAGGAAATCGACAGGCCGACGCTGACGGCTGCATAGAAGCAGCCGAGCAGCAGGCCGAGCACGATGGCATCGCGCAGCAGCTCGAACGAGAACACGCGCCCTCCCCTTCATCCAGCCCTGGACTGACGACTCGTCAATCGCGGCTATTCGCGCGCCTTCTCGAACGGAAAGACGAGATCGCCGGTCTTCAACCGGTCCGGAAACAGGATGACCTGCTTGCCGGCGGAGCGGAACTGATCGATGTTCTTGTCCTTGACGCCGCGGAACTGCGCTTCCAGCGTCGCCGACTCCTTCCACTCGCCGTCAGGGCCAAAGGTGATCGGGCCAACGATGGTGTTGTGGGTATTTTCGCGCAGATAGGCGGCGAGCTTCTTCTGGTCAAGCGATTTGGTCGCACTGACCGCCTGCTCGATCAGTTGGCCCTCGGCGTAGCCGAACGGCGCGAGATAGTAGCCGAGCGGATCGACTTTCGCCGCAACGGCGCGCTTGCTGTAGGTGTCGAAGAACTTCTTGGTGCCTTCGAAATACATGCTGGGCTCGGGCAGCCAGGTGTTGAAGTTGACGACGCCGTTCATCAGCGAGCCCAGATTTTCCATCACGCCGGCGAATTGCAGGCCGACCATGGCGCCGCCGAGAATCTTGACGTTGTCGCCGACGCCGATCTCGTTGACCGCGCGCAGGATACCGGCGGAATCCGGGGGATAGGATGCGATATAGATGATGTCGGGCTTGGCCGCGTTGAGCGCACGGATGATGCTCGAGAACTCCACTGTGCTTGGCGGATAGGCTTGGTCGAACACGATCGGCATGCCCTGGCTCTTGGCGACGTCACGCGCGGTCTTGGCGAGGTTCTGGGCGAACTCCTGGTCGGCCGCGAGCAGCGCGACCGTCTTGCCGCCGGCCTTCTGACCGAGCCCGAGGAAGGCGGTCGCCCAGCTGTCGGCCGGACCCCACGGCGCGATGTTGAACCACATGTCGTGGCCGACCTTGCTGTTCACCTGGAACGAGAAGTTGCCCATCAGCAGCATGCCGCGCTGCTTGACCAGCGGCATGATCGGCGCGGT
>NZ_JBARGP010000470.1:0-13504 GCF_049798375.1 Bradyrhizobium sp. | reverse complement strand
TGGACGCGCAAAATCGATGCGCGACGAGCGGAGCCGCAAGCCATGCCCAACACGCGCGAGCCAAGCCTGCATCCGGTGCCGATCCTGTCGCTGCGGCCGACGCAGATGACGGTGGGGATGCGCGAGGTGGAGGAGAAGCGCACGCGCTGGCGCGAGCACAAATCGGAGAAGAAGCGGGCGGAGCTGCTCGGCCGGCACATGATCCCGGTCGTGCATGGACCCGACGAGCGCTACTACGTGGTGGACCATCACCATCTGGCGCGCGCACTGCACGACGAAGGCGTCAAGGACATCCTGGTCACCATCATCGGCGACCTCACCATGGTCGAGCGCGATGCGTTCTGGGGCGTGATGGACAACAAGCGCTGGGTTTACCCTTACGACGCCAAGGGCGAGCGCCGGCATTTCAAGGATCTGCCGAAGTCGATCGCCGATCTGAAGGACGATCCGTTCCGCAGCCTGGCCGGTGAGCTACGCCGGGCCGGCGGCTTCGCCAAGGACACCACGCCGTTCAGCGAATTCCTCTGGGCCGATTTCCTGCGCCGGAAGATCTCGCGGAAGTCGGTGGAGAACAATTTCGCAGGCGCCATGGAAAAGGCGCTCGCCTTCGCCAAGGGGCACGATGCGATCTATCTGCCCGGCTGGTGCGGCCCGGCGTCGGACGACTGAGGCCGGCTCGGCCTCGCATTCAGCCCAACGCTGAGCAATGCGCCGCCGCGACCTTCCAATGCCCATCCGCAGCTTCCCAAACGCGCGTATAGGCAAACCGTCCTGAAAAACTCTGTCCGTCATACGAGCCGGCAACATCGGCGACCAGCGTCACGATGGCACACGTCCCGGACGGTCGCATGCGCTGGTCCGAGATATCAATCCGCTCGATCTTGAGAAGACCGGATTGGTGCGCGGCCAAATCGTCCGCCTTGCTCAACCGCTGCCCGGTCTGGTTCGTGAAGACGAGGTCGTCCGCCAGCAGCGCATCAAGCATCTTCAGATCGCCGGCAAGCATGGCTTCCCGCAGTTGGGCCTCTACCGCATCGACTTGATCGGCAAGTGTGGTCATATCGCTGTCTCCCCGATGGTCGATGTTGCCTGGCGGTACTTACGCCTGTTTCGGCAGCCGGCCCATCAGATAGAATTCATCGTTCGGGCGCATCGCGGTGACGTTCGCCATCCGGTTCGACAGTCCGAAGAAGGCCGCTATCGCGGCGATGTCCCAGACGTCGTCGTCGCTGAAGCCGTGGTCTTTGAGCACGGTGAATTCGGCATCCCCGACCATCTGCGCCTCGAGCGCCACCTTCATTGCGAAATCGAGCATGGCCTTCTGTCGCGGCGTGATGTCGGCCTTGCGATAGTTAGCCGCGATCTGGTCCGCGATCAGCGGGTTCTTGGCGCGGATGCGCAGGATCGCGCCATGTGCGATCACGCAATATTGGCACTGGTTGGCACTCGATGTCGCCACCACGATCATCTCGCGCTCGGCCTTGGTCAGGCCACCATCCTTGTCCATCAGCGCGTCGTGGTAGGCGAAGAAGGCGCGGAATTCGTCCGGTCGGTGCGCCAAGGTCAGGAATACGTTCGGCACGAAACCTGATTTTTCCTGCACGGCCAGAAGCCGGGTGCGGATGTCCTCGGGCAAATCCGCAATCGCGGGGACAGGAAAGCGGCTGATGGCGGGTTGCGACATAAGAACGGCTCCGGCTGTGGGAGCCGCGAGAATAGTCCATCGCGTGAAAGCCGCAACGCCAAGGTTAGTTCAGGACCTCGACCGTCGCCGAGCGTCCCGCCACCAGCTCGGCCTGCTTTGACGCGTCATCGAGCGCGATGCGCACCGGCACGCGCTGTGCCAGCCGCACCCAGTTGAAGGTCGGATTGACGTTGGCGAGCAGGCTCGCACCCTGGCCGCGATCGCGATCCTCGATGCCGGCCGCGATGCTCTCGACATGCCCCGTGAGCTGTCGGGAATCGCCCATCAGCCGGACCCGGGCGGGCGCGCCGATCTTGATGCGCGCCAGCTTGGTCTCCTCGAAATAGCCTTCGACATGGAGCGTGTCGTTGTCGACCAGCGCCATCACGCCCTTGCCGGCGCCGACATAGACACCCGGGCGCAGATCCATGTTGGTGATGGTGCCATTGACGGGCGCGCGCACCTCGCTGCGGTCGAGATTGAGCTTGGCCACGGCCTGGTCCGCCAACGCCTGGTCATAGTTGGCCTTGGCCAGCTGCTGGGTCGCCAGCACTTGCTCCTGCTTCTGCTGCGACACCGCGTCCGTGGTCAGCGCATGATAGCGCTTCAGATCGGCATTGGCTTCGTTGAGCGTGGCGAGGCGGCCCGCAACCACCGCGTCGGCCTGCCGGAGCGCCAGCGAAAACCGTTCCCGGTCGATGCGGAAGATGACGTCGCCGCGCTTCACGGCCTGGTTGTCACGGACCGGAACATCCGTGACGAAACCGGAGACGTCGGGGGCGATCTGCACGATGTCGGCGCGGACGTGACCATCCCGGGTCCACGGCGCCTTCATGTAGTAGCCCCAGAGATAGACGCCGACCCAGGCGGCGGCGGCAACGGCAATGACCGTGAGACCGACACGGCCGATCAGGCTGAAAACGTTTTTCACGTCAAATACTCCGAGGAAAGGTAGACGACGCCGCCGAGCACGCAGACAAACAGGGCGAAGTCGAACAGAGCGCGATGCCAGACCAGCCGGTAGAAGCCGAGCCGGCGTAGCTGCGCGCTCAGCAATGCCGATAGCAGATAGGCGATGACGAGCCACAGCAGCAGTGACGGCATCAGCACGCCGGCGATATCGAGGTCATATTTCATGCGACGAGACTCCGAGCCTCGGACGGGCGCATGTGGTAGGGCGGACTGTCCGGAAACAATCCCGCGCGGATGCCGACCAGACCGATCAGGGCATCCTCCTGACCGGGCGCAGCCTGCTCGTCGAGCGCCCTGGCCAACGCCGCATCGATGGTCCCGAGTAGCGCGGCGGGCATTGGTGCCGCCGCGATATTGCGGCAGGCCGCTGCAAGCTGGTCCAGCATGGCGTCGATGGCCTGAATAGTCATGGGTCCGAGGCCATGGCGCGCCCGGCGCAGGTCGATGATGTTGAGGCCGACGCGGAGCTGTCTCAAACTGTCGATATCGCGCCGCTCGGCCGCAGGAATAGCGGCGACGCGCTGGGCCAACAGGCCGAGACGGTCGAGCATGGCGCCGACGAAGGCCGCGCGGTCATTGTTGCCGCGACGCTCGGCGGTTTCCGCCAAGGTGGTCCAGTTGGTCTGCAGCAGCCGGTGGGCAATCCACCTCGCCCGCACCGAGCGCATCAGGCGCGTCAGCACGATGGCTGCAGCCATGCCGACCATGAAGGCAGCCGCGGAATTGGCGTAGCTTTCGAAGTCGGCGTTGTAGGTCGATTGCAAGGCCAGAAGCGTGGCGCCATTGGCGCCGAGCGCCATGCCGATCGGTGTCGTTGAGGGCCGCGCGATCAGGACGCCGAACAGGATGAATGCCGGCGCCAGCGCAGCGATCAACATCTCGATGGTGGAGATCGCCGGCAAGATTCCGAACAGATAGATGGCGACCAGGACGATGGCGACCAGCGACCATAGCGCGAAGCTCTGGATGCTGGGGGCTGGATCGTCCTGGGAGGCGAAAAACGAGCAGGCGACCGCAGCCATCATCGGCGCCGAGGCGCCGTCGACCCAGCCGGCCCCGATCCAGAACCCACAGCAGACCAGGATAGCAATGATGACGCCGGCGGCCGACCACAGCGCCAAAGTGTGGTCGCGGTGCCGTGCAGGCGCGATACCTTGCTCGGTCTGGAACGCCAGCGGGACGCGTGATGTGTCTTGGTCGGCAGCGATCGCGGCGCTGAGCGCCCGGCAATCCTCGGAGATATCGACGAGCTCGCGCAGGCGGATCAGGAGGTTCGCCGTCATGATCTCGTCCCACGACGCATCCGCATGCAGCGGCGGCCGCAGATCTGCGATCGCGACACGAAGCGTGTCCGCCGGCTCACGCCTGTCATTGGCAGCGATGAGCCAGTCGGCGATCCGTCGCAGCAGGTCCTTCAGCTTCGGCTGCAGCCGGCCATCGAGCGCTGTCAGGCGGTCGCGGATGGAGCCGAGCAGCGGCAGCAGCAACAGCATGTGCAGGCGCAGCGCGCGCAGGCCGCGGACGGCGTGATGGTTGGCAAGCTGGTCGAACGCGAGATGGCTGGCGAGCGTGTCGATGTCGAGCGCCTCGGCGGCCAGCCGCAACCGCTGCCCCTGATAGCCCGTCTCGCCGCCACCGCCGAGCATGATATGCCGGCTGAGGCGGCGGGCATCCGCAAGCCAGTCGTCGACTTTGGCGCCGACCACGGGCGCGACGGAGCGCGGCAGCACCAGCGTCGAGACCAGGGTGGCGCAGATGATGCCGATCGTGATCTCCTCCGATCGAGCAACAGCGACGTCGAAGATGCCGCCGGGATCGGTGACGGCCGGAAAGGCGATCAGGGCCAGCGTGTAGCCCGACAGCATGAACAGGTACGAGCGGGGCGTGCGGTCGAGCAGCGACAGATAGAGGCAGCCTCCGACCCATAGCGCGACCACGAGACTCAGCAATTCGGGTGCGTTGACGAAAGTGGGGATGATCGCGACCGACGCCGCGGCACCGATCAGGGTGCCGAGCACGCGATAGAGCGCTTTCGAGCTGGTGGCACCGGCCAGCGGCTGCGAGGTGATATAGACCGTCGCCATGGCCCAATAGGGGCGCGGCAGGTCGAGCCACAGGGCGATGACGAGCGCGAGCGTCGCAGCGGCGAAGGTCTTCAACGAAAAGATCAGGTCCGCCGCGCGGACCGGGATTTGCGTGCTTTGGCTCATGATCAATCCGCGTTGATGCGGCCGTTAGCCTCCTGAAGACGAACTGCCCGTTGCTCGATCCGTTGCAAAACGTCGAACGTGACCGCGAGGTCCTCAGGCGAGATATCCTGCAGCAGGTCGACCCGCACCCGCCGTAGCACCCGGTTGATCTCTTCGGCCTTGGCTTCGCCGTCGGGTGTCAGATGCAGCGTCTTGGCGCGGCGATCGGTCGGATCCTCGCGCCGCTCGACCAGACCTTCAGACTGCAGGAGGTCGATGAGCCGGACCAGCGAGGGGCCCTCGATGCCGATCTCGTCGGCGAGCGCTCCCTGGCGCAGGCATTTGCCGCGACCCGACAAGATCCGCAGCGGATGGGCGGTCGCCTGCGAGAGGCCGTGATCGGCCAGCGCCTGATCGGCTTCGCGGCGCCACAGCCGCGCCAGGCGGGCGACGAGGAGGCCGATCTCGGCATGAATGGTGGTTTGCGACGGTGCCATGCAAAATAGATAGGGTCAAAATCATTAGGCTTCAACTTATATGGATTGAAACGTTCGTGAATAAGCTCGCAGATCGCGAGCAGAGGCAAACTGCATGGACTTTGGTCCCGTCCGGGCGCAGCCCGGTTTTTCTGCCCCGGAAGGCAGCCCGCTGGGTCTAGTTCCGACAGGGATCGTTGTTGCCGTGGACGCAACGGCGTTGGGTATCATCCTGCCGCTGCTGCCGTTCTATTCGCAACGGCTGGGGGCGACGCCGTTCATGATCGGCGCTCTGATGTCGGTCTATGCGGCGTGCCAATTGGTAGCCGGGCCGGCCGTCGGCATGCTGTCGGATCGATATGGCCGCCGGAACGTGCTCCTGCTCAGCCAACTCGGTACTTTCACAGGGCTGGTCCTGCTCGCGTCGGCCGGCAGCCTCACCCTGGTGTTCGCGGCCCGGATCATCGACGGTCTCACCTCGGGCAATATCTCAGTCGCACATGCGTATGCGGCGGAGCGCAGCCCGCCCTCGGCGCGCAAGCAGGCGCTCGGCATGACCTCGGGCGCGATCGGGACCGGCCTTCTGATCGGACCGGCGCTCTCCGGCTTTTTGGTGCCCTACGGGCAGGCGGCGCCGATCTGGGCCGCCGCCACGCTCTCGCTGCTGAGCATTCTATCCACAGCGCTGCTGCTGCCGCCGGACCAGCACAGCTCCGACGCGGTCAGCACGCAGCGGATCCCGGCGCGGCGGCCGGCGCGAACGCTGCTCGGGATGCGCTATGCATGGCGATTGCTCGGCCTGCTCCTGGTGTACTTCGTCGCCAATGCGATGTTCCTGTCGCAGATCGGTTTGTTTTTATCTGCACGCTTCACCTGGGCCGGACATCCGTTCGGCGCGCGCGAGCTCGGCTGCGTCTTCGCCTATGCCGGCTTCATCAACATTCTCATCCAGGGACTTCTGATCAGCCGCATCAGTCTGTTTGTGTCTGATCGCAGCATCGTCATCATCGCCTTCGGCTGCATGGGCGCCGGATTCTTGGCGCTGGCCTTCGCCGCCGAAATCAGCCTGCTCGCCGTGTGCCTGACCTTGATCATCGCCGGCAGCATGTTCGCGCGCAGCACCTTGACCGCCGAGCTGTCGCGTAGCGCGGCGCTCAACCGTCAGGGCATGGTCATGGGCTTCAACCAGTCGCTGATGTCGGTGGCCAATATCCTGGCGCCGCTGCTCTCGGGTGCCTTGATCGGACGCGGCCTCCACACCGTCTGGGCCATCGTGATCGCAGCAATCGCCACGTTCGGTGCCATCATGGCGGCGCGGCTGCTGTCGGGGCGTCACACGCACCGGACACGGACGCACGATATGACCCTGGCGCCACAGTGAGCGGCACGTCGTCTCTAGCGCAGCGGCTTCTTCAGCAGTGAGAAGCGATCGGGGTCAAGCCCCAAGGACGGCTGCAGCATCGGCGCCTCTGTCGTCGCCAGGCTCGACGTGCGATCGCTGTTGCCGACGGAATCGTTGTCCCGGCTCGAGGTCGCGCCGCGCCAGCGCTCCAGTACAGCGCTGACGAACTGCATGTCATGGCCGGCCGACGAACGCACCGTGGCGATGGTCGCTTCGCTGCGCGGCAGCTGATGCAGCGGTACTTCCTTGAAGCGCAGCCGGGTCGGCAGCGCGACGCCTTCGCCGAAGGCCAGTACCTCGCGGGTGCCGAGCGAGGGCACGAAGGACAAGAGATTGGCGGCGGCATCCGAGACCGCCGAGCGCAGCAGCGACTGGTCGCGCTCGTTGGCAAGGCGCATCGTGAACAGCGTGTTGCACTGGGAGATGATGGTGGCATCGAGCTCGGCCGGGCGCTGCGTCACCAGGCCGAGATAGACGCCGTATTTGCGGCCTTCCTTGGCGATGCGCGAGATCGCCTTGCGGGTCGGGCCGAAGCCGATCGAGCGATCTGCCGACGCGTAACGGTGGGCCTCCTCGCAGATGAACAGCAGCGGCGAGACGCCATCGCTCCACAATCCGAAATCGAACGCCATGCGGCACAGCACCGAGACCACGGAATCGACCACCTCGGCGGGGAAACCCGCGAGCTGCATCACCGTCATCGGCCGGCCGTTCGCCGGAAGGCGGAACAGATGGCTGATGACCTCCGCCATGGTGTCGCCGCCGACATTGGCATTGTCGAACATGAAGGCGTAGCGCGGATCGTTGCGCACGGTCTCGATGCGCGAAATCAGCTTGTGATAAATGATGCGCGAGGAGCGGTTCTCCAGCTTGCCCATCCGCTCGTCGATCAAATTGATCAGGTCGACCAGGCGGTAGGGCACCGGAGTGTCGACGGTATAGCCGACAGTTTTTTGGTCGATCCGCTTCAGGCCGATCCGGTCCGAGTTCTGGTACTGGGTGTAGGCACTCTTCGCGACCGGGATCACCTCGGCCAGGATGTCGAGCTCCTCCGGCACGCCGGGCCGGCCGCCGAACAGGACGTCGACGATCTCCTCGAAATTGAACAGCCAGAACGGCAGCTTCAGATTGCGCGGATTAAGCACCAGCGAGCGGTCGCCGAAGCACCGGCCATATTCGTTGTGTACGTCGAGCAGGAACAGGCGCAGGTTGGGACGGGCTTTCAGAATCTCGTTCAGCAGCAGCGACACGCCGGTCGACTTGCCGACGCCAGTCGATCCCACCACCGCGAAGTGCTTGGACAGCATTTCCTCGACATTGACGTAGGCCCGGACCGCAGGGTCCTGCTGCAGCGCGCCGATATCGATCTGGTCGGTGGTGGTCGGCGTATAGATCGTGCGCAGCTCCTCGCTCGTGATCATCTCGACCGGATCGCCGATGGTCGGATAATGCGTGACGCCGCGCTGGAATTTGGGCTTTTCCGCCGGTCCTTGGATCTCGCCGAGCAGGTCGACCGAGGCGGTGGCGAGATAGGTCCCAGCGTCCGCCATGCCCTCGCTCGACACTTCGGAGATGATGGCGACGATCGTGGCCTTCGGGCAGTGGATGCTGATGAAGCGGCCAACGGTCGCACGGACCTCGGAGATCGCCATCTGCTTGGTCAGAATGCCGACACGCGCTTGGGAGCCCCGTACCGAGATCACGCGTCCGAAGGATGTCACGGTGATTGAGCCTGTGCTGAATTGGTCAGGTTGCTACCTTGGCCGCTGTGACTGGAAAAATTGTTAAGCGCTTCACAAATCGCGCGAGGTCATCGGTGTCGATGGCGGTGGGCATCCGGTATTCAGCAGGGGACTGCACCCCGAGAAGGGACGAACGCCACTGGAAAATAAGCACTTTTGCGGAGCGACGACTGGTTTTGGCCGGCAAAGCGGCTGTTAAGAGATGGTTTACCAATTTGAACGGTGCGGCGATCTGTCTTGCCCCGGGACATAACGAACGGTGTCTCCGTAACATCTGCTGGTTGATTTGCAGCCGGCGTCAGGTTTCAACATCATGCTGGTGCCGACACTGGCGCGACGGTGCGACAAGCCCTGCCAATCGACCGCAGCGATATCCTGATCATCGGCGGCGGCATCGCAGGCCTTGCGACCGCGCTCGATTTGCTGGACGGCGGCCATCGGGTGCTGCTGGTCGACCGCGACGATGAGCAGGCTTTCGGTGGGCTGGCGCGCGAGAGCTTTGGCGGCATGTTCTTCGTCGATACACCGGAGCAGCGCCGCCAGGGCATTCGCGATTCCGTCGATCTCGCGTGGCGCGATTGGTGCAGCTTTGCCGAGTTCGCGCCCGATGAGGTCTGGCCGCGCGCCTGGGCGCAGGCCTATGTGCAGCGCACGACCGCCGACGTCCATAGTTGGGTTCGCCGCCTCGGTGTCAGTTTTCTGCCGGTTATCAACTGGGTCGAGCGCGGCGAATTCCAGCCTGGAAATTCGGTGCCGCGGTTTCATGTCGCCTGGGGAACGGGGAAGGGCATCACCGATGCCGTGATCTCGGCGTTGCGTGGGCATACCAATGCCGGCCGGCTCGCGCTGCGCTTCAACGCCAAGGTCGAGCGGTTGACCATGCAGGGTGGCCGCGTCGTCGGCGCCGAAGGCTATGACGAGCAGGATGGTACGCCGTTTGCGGTCCGCGCCGAGCAGGTCGTGGTGGCGGCGGGCGGCATCAATGGCAACCTCGATCGCGTCAGGCAGCACTGGCATGCGGACTGGGGGCGGCCGCCGGAGACGATCCTCAACGGCTCGCATCGTTTCGCCGACGGCACGCTGCATGATGCGGCGGCTGCTGCTGGCGGTGTACTGACCCATCTCGACCGGATGTGGAATTATGCCGCCGGCGTCCATCATCCGCGCCCGCGCAAGCCTCATCATGGCCTGTCGCTGGTGCCGCCGCGCTCGGCGCTGTGGCTCAACTGGCGGGGCAAGCGGATCGGGCCGCAACCGTTGGTGTCGGGCTTCGACACAAGGCGGCTGGTCACCGCGATCTGCGGCGAGGAGCGGCAATATTCCTGGCAGCTCATGAATCGACGGATCGCGCTGCGCGAGCTCGCGGTGTCGGGTGCCGAATTCAATCCGTCGATCCGCGAGAAAAGCCGGCTCGGCTTCGTGCGCGACGTGCTGGCCGGCAACCGCTGGCTGGTCGACGAGATGATCAAGACTTGCCCTGATGTCGTCACGGCGCCGAGCCTGCCTGAGCTGGTTGCGAAGATGAATGCGTTGCAGGACGATCAGGCGGTCGAGCTCGCTGCCGTCGAGGATGCCGTCTCGCGATATGATGCGACCATCGCCCGCGGCGAGAGCCTGATGAACGACGAGCAGCTGCGCCGCATCGCGGCACTCCGCCAATATCGCGGCGACCGGCTGCGGCTATGTAAATTCCAGCCGATCGCGGACAAGGATGCGCTGCCGCTGATCGCGATCCGCGAATTCATCATCAGCCGCAAGAGCCTCGGCGGCATCCAGACCGACCTGCAGAGCAGGGTGCTCGATGCGACCGGGCAGCCGATCCCAGGTCTGTATGCGGTCGGAGAGGCCGCCGGCTTCGGCGGCGGCGGCATGCATGGCCTGCGCGCCCTGGAGGGCACCTTTCTCGGCGGCTGCATCCTGTCAGGCCGATTGGCGGCTGCCTCGATCGATGGCAGAACGGATGTCTTGAAGGGTTGAGGAAACGCCATGAAACGAACCGGAGCCTGGCTCACGGTCTATGCGCTCGAGCAGATCGGCGCGCGCTTCACGTTCGGCATTCCCGGCGTGCACACCACCGAGCTCTATGACGCCCTGAACAACTCCAACCGCATCACCCAGGTGCTGGTCACGCATGAGGGCGGCGCGTCCTTCATGGCGGATGCGGTCAGCCGCGTGTCGTCCTCGATCGGCGTGCTGACCGTGGTGCCGGCCGCAGGACTGACCCATGCCGCGAGCGGCATCGGCGAGGCCTTCCTCGACGGCGTGCCGATGCTCGTCCTGACCGGAGGTCCGCGCACCGACAGCGGCCGGCAGTATCAGCTGCACCAGATGGACACGCATAAATTCATGAGCGGCCTCACCAAGGCCACGTTCCACGTCGCGAGCCATGAAGATGTTGTGCCGACCTTGTTCGAAGCCTATCGCGTCGCCATTACGGGCGAGCCGGGGCCCGTATTCGTCGAGCTGCCGGTCAATATCCTGCTGATGACCGACGAGGTGACCCAACTGCCGCAGTTCAAGCCGGCGCCGTCGCATCTGCCGCAGGCGGACTCAGAGATCGAGAAGGCCGCTGCGCTACTGGCAAGCGCGAAGCATCCTTGCATCTTCGCCGGCTGGGGTACGCGCGATGCGACGAATGAGTTGACGCAGCTGGCCGAGCGGCTGCAGGCGCCGGTTGCGACCACGTTGCAGGGGCTCTCGGTGTTCCCCGCCACCCATCCGCTGCATACCGGCTTCGGCTTCGGCGCGTCCGCGGTGCCGGCGGCGCAGAACGCGTTCAAGGATTGCGATTGCCTGATCGGCATCGGTACCCGTTTTGCCGAGATTGCGACCGGCAGCTACGGCGTCAGGATGCCGGAGAACCTCGTCCATATCGACATCAACCCGGCCGCGATCGGCGCCAACTATCCAGCCAAGGTCGGCCTCGCCGGCGATGCCGGGACCGTGCTGCGGCAGCTTCTCGCCGCGCTCGCAACCGAAGGCCTAAAACGCAAGACCGACGATGGACTGCGCGCGCAGATCGCCAAGGACAAGGCAGCCTATCGCGAGAGCTGGTATCGCAACGATGCCGCTGGGATCGTCAATCCTGTTCGCTTCTTCGACGAGTTGCGGCGCCAGATGCCGGATGACGGCATCCTCGCGATCGACGACGGCAATCACACTTTTCTCACCGCCGAGCTGATGCCGATCCACGCACCGAAGAGCGTGATCCTGCCGACCGATTTCAACTGCATGGGCTACGCAGTGCCGGCCGCGATCGGCGCCAAGCTGGCATTTCCCGAGCGCAGCGTGCAGGCAATCGTCGGCGACGGTGCCTTCACCATGACCTGCATGGAGATTCTCACCGCGGCCGCCAACGGGCTCGGCGTGGTCTACTACGTCTTCAACGACGGTGAGCTCGCCCAGATCGCGCAAGCGCAGCAGATCCCTTACAGCCGCAAGCCATGCACCCAACTCGGCAAGCTCAACATCGAGGGCGTTGCGCTCGCCACGGGCGCCGCCTACGTGCCAATGAACGACAATGCTGATATTGTGGGGGCGATCGCCAAAGCCAATGAGATCGCGAGCAGCGGCCGGCCCGTGATCGTCGCGGTCAAGATCGACTATGCCAAGAAAACGGCATTCACTGTCGGGACCATGAAGACCAATTTCGGTCGCTTCCCGCTCAATGAGAAGCTCCGCTTCCTGACCCGCGCCGCGGTCCGTCACGTCGTCGGCTGATATTGTTTTCGCGGCGTGTAAGCAGGGCTATTGACACGCCCTCATCAATGCAACTTAATGTAGATCATATCGTATCTTTCTATTTGAAAGAATCGCGCCGCGATTGATTGTTTGCGGCGCGCCAATGCTGCAGCTGCCAACTGCGCAACAGTCCCACTGATAGTGACGCCATTTTCGACGCGCCTTGAATTGTCATCAAAGATATAGGGCCCGCATGGGCCAGAGAGGGAGATGCCATGTCTCGATCCGGCAAGCGGCCCGAACTGCGTCGTCGTGATTTTGTCAGGGCATCTCTCGCCGCTGGTGCGGGACTGGCGGCGAGCGCCGGCGCCTGGAAAGCCTGGTCGCAGGCCGGCCAGCCACCGACGCCGATGCCGACCATTCCGGTCGAATGCGTGCCGCCGGTGCCGTTCGGGCAGGCGGCCGGTTTCGGCGATGCCGGCGGTCCCGTTCGTGTGCGCAAGAGCGTGTTCGAGCTCGACGCCAACGAGATCAGCCGGCTCAAGGCCGCCTATGCGGCGCTGCTCAAGCTGACCAGGAACAACGATCCCCGCAGCTGGTACGCGCAGGGCGCCGTACACTGCTGGTACTGCAGCGGCGCCGTCGACGGCCTCAACGGCATGGAGATTCATGGCTCCTGGTGGTTTCTCGCCTGGCATCGCGCCTATCTCCACTTCCATGAGCGTATTCTCGGCTCGCTGATCGAGGATCCGACTTTTGCGCTGCCCTATTGGGACTGGGATTCCTGCCACGACGATCCCAAGGACATGACGGGGCGCAACCGCTTTCCCGGCGAGGTCTATGGCTTCCCGACCGACCAGGCGATCAACCCGCTATCCGACACCACACGTGCGGCTGGCCCGAACGACCGCATTCCGACCGGCGTCGTCGGTCCCACGGCGATGAAGCCGATCCTCAATGCGCAGTCTTTCGCGGATTTCGGCGGCAGCAGCGACGAGGGATTGCCGGTGTTCGCATCCACCGGAAGTGCGCAGCAGGCCGGGCTGCTGGAGGCCGGGCCGCACGGCATGGTGCATCTCTGGACCACGGACCCGAAGAGTTTTTCGGGCCTGGCCAACATGGGCATGCTCGCGGCCGCCGGATTCGATCCCGTGTTCTTTGCCCACCACGCCAATATTGACCGGTTGTGGAGCGTGTGGGCCGGGACGCAGGGCCATGCCAATCCCTCCAACGATCGCTGGCTCAACCAGCAGCCGTTCTATTTCTACGACCAGGCGCAGACCTGGACGGCGATCCTGATCAACCAGGTCGTCGATTCCGAGAAATCGCTCTCGTATCGCTATCAGGCGCCGCACTGG
>NZ_JBARGP010000469.1:0-3041 GCF_049798375.1 Bradyrhizobium sp. | reverse complement strand
GTGACCTTTGCGACGCTGGGCCCACCCCGCTACCGTCCGCATGCCCATCTTGGCCAGGACGGCGAGCATGCGCTGGCTTTCGTGCTGTTGGGCCTCGCCTTCGGCCTCGCCTACCGTCAGCATCGCGTGCTGGCAGCCGCGATCGCCGTCGTGCTGACCGGCGCGCTCGAGATCGCGCAATTCTGGGCCCCAGGACGCCATGCACGGCTGGAGGATTTCATGGTCGATGCGCTGACGGCCTGCGCCGGCTTCGCCGCGGCCGCCCTGCTCGACTGGTTGGTCCGGCGCGTCCGGCCGCAAGCAGTCTGAGAAAAAGCCCCGCCGCTGGCAAGGACGCGGATGTCCGTGACAAGCCCGGCCATGACAATGACGAAACATCGGCGTTGCCATTTAAAGACCGATTGGTTTATATATCGGCAATGAGCCGCCAGACCCCAGTGCAGTTGCCGCGTGGCCGCCCCCGAACTTTCGACGTGGAAGCCGCAGTCGAACGCGCGATGGGCGTGTTCTGGTCGCGCGGCTATCACGCCACGGCGCTGCCAGACCTGCTTCGTGCGACGAGGCTTTCGCGTGGCAGCCTTTACGCCGCTTTCGGCGACAAGCACTCGCTGTTCCTGCGTGCGCTCGATCGCTACATTGCCGATGCCCTGGCACGGATGGATTCCGAACTCGGCCTCCAAAGAGAGCCGATCGAGGGCCTACGGGCCTACCTTGCCGGCTACGTTGACCGCACCAGCGGTGCCAAGGGCCGGGGCGGATGCCTGCTGGCGGCTACGGCCATGGAGCTGGCTGGCCAGGATGCTGACGTCGGCCGCCGCATCGCCAGCTTTTTCAAAGCCATGGAGGCCAGGTTGGCGGATATACTTTTCCGGGCGAAGACGGCGGGCAAGCTGGCCGATGGCGTCGAGCCTTCAAGTGCTGCCAAAATTCTCGTCTGTTTCGTCGAAGGGCTACGCGTAGTCGGCAAAACGGCACCGGCACGGATCACATCGCAAGCCACCGCCGACGCGCTTCTCGACCGCTTCATCAGGTAAAGAGCCCCATGGCCGCCTCGGGCAAGAGCACGTCGATATTTAGACTGATTGGTCTTTAAATTGAGAATGCCATGAATGCCATCCAGATCCTCTGCGCGGTGGCCGTTCCCCTGTTTTGGGGTTATCAGTTCGTGGCCATCAAAGTGGGGGTGACGGAGTTTCCGCCGCTCTTCTTCCTCGCCCTGCGCTTCCTGGCCATCGCCCTGTTGCTTGTTCCATTTGTCGAAAGGCCGACGCGTCAACAGTTCGGCCCTATCGCAGCTATTTCGATTTTCCTCGGCGGACTGAACTTCGGGCTGTTCTATGTTGGCCTTGGACTCGGCTCGGGCAGCATGTCGGCTGTCGCCTATCAACTCGCCACGCCCTTCACCATCCTGCTGGCCTGGCCGCTGCTCGCGGAGAGACCGTCACTCGCCACGTCCGCCGGAGTGGTGCTTGCATTCGTCGGCGTGGTCGTGTTGGCGGCGGGCCCCGGCCTGTCGACAAACGTGCTTCCGCTGCTGCTTGTGGTCGGGGCAGCCTTTGCATTCGCGGTGTCCAACGTCTTGACGAAACGCTACGGGCCTTTTGATCCCCTGATGTTGATGGGCTGGTCGTCGCTACTCACGGTGCCGCAGGTCGCGTTGATGTCGTTGCTGCTTGAATATGGACAATCGGCGAGCCTTGTCACGGCGGATGGACGTGGTTGGCTGGCGCTCGCCTACACGATTTTCATTGGGGGAATTGCCGGGTTTGGCCTTTGGTTCTGGCTGATCGCCCGTTGCTCCATGGGCCGTGTCGCCCCCTTCGGCCTGCTGCTTCCGGTGTTCGCCTTGATGTCGAGCGTGTTGTTCCTTGGCGACCGCATGACTCCAAAGTTGATCGTCGGCGGATTGCTCGCGACGATAGGCGTCGCCATGACACAAATAAGACCGGGCACTCGACCGGATTGGCGGAACTTCAGACCGAGCTCGAAGCCATGGCAAGGCTAGTCCTGGGTCGAGGTCCACTTCTCGCAAAACGCTTCAATATTGTCGCTTTGAAAATCAGCCAGACGTTCAATGATCGTCTCAAACGGCCAATCCCACCAGGCTATGCCCGTGAGACGCGCCGCGACTTGGTCCGGAAAGCGTGAGCGGATCGCTTTCGCCGGCACGCCGCCGACGATGGTGTAAGGCGGGACATCGCGTGTCACGACGGCGCCTGCAGCGAGGACGGCGCCGTTGCCAATCGTCACGCCCGGCAGAACGATGACGCCATGGCCGATCCACACATCGTGGCCGATCGCGACCAAAGCGGCGCGCCGGTCATTGAAAAACTCCGCATCGCGAACCGCGTCCGCACTGTAGTACTCGGGACAATAGGTGAAACGATGCTGCGAGGGGCGGTCCATCGGATGGTTGGGTGCGCCGATGCGAACCGAGGCGGCAATCGCACAAAACTTGCCGATGCGGGCGTCGGCAACCATGCAATTCGGCCCGAGATAGCTGTAGTCCCCCAGCGACGTGTATTCGATGTAGGTCTGATCCAGCACCTCGCAGCAGGCCCCGACCTCCACTTCGCGCAGGGTTGCGGACGGATGGATCACGGTCTCTGCGAGTTTGGGAGGGGTGCGGCGGTCGTGCATGGGACAGGCTTCACTTCCTGGGAAACGGCCGTCGATAAGAGCATTAGACGTCAGTTTTATGAACGACCGACCCGCGGCCCAGCTCTCGCATGAACAAGTAGCCCGCACGAGCGCAGCGACATGCGAAGAAACAATCCCGCGCGTCGCTGCGCTCACCGGGGCTACACGTGCTTCCTGCCGTAGGATGGGCTGAGCGAAGCGATACCCATCATGCCGCCGCATCTGCCGCGCTAAACGATGGGTATCGCTTCGCTCAACCCGTCCCACGATGCTCGATTTCAAGGAGCCGTGTCCTAGGTCTCGAACGTATGCATCGCATGCCACGACAGCCCTTCCAGCGTCGTGGTGCGCGGCTTGTATTCGCAGCCGATCCAGCCGCGATAGCCGATCGCGTCGAGATG
>NZ_JBARGP010000468.1:0-4449 GCF_049798375.1 Bradyrhizobium sp. | reverse complement strand
GTCGAGGACGACGAGGTGCTGCTGACGTTCCAGATCATCGGCACGCCCTCGAACGCCGCCGTGCAGAAGTACCTCAACGGCAAGAAGGTGCCGCAGCTGTTTGCCGCCACCGGCGCCACCAAATTCACCGACCCGAAGAATTTCCCGTGGACGATGGGATATAACCCCAACTACTTCACCGAGGGTCGCATCTACGGCCAGTATATCCTGAAGGAGCATCCGAACGCCAAGATCGGCGTGCTCTATCAGAACGACGATCTCGGCAAGGACTACCTGAACGGCATCAAGGCCGGTCTCGGCGGCAAGGCCGCGACCATGATCGTCGCGGAGGCGTCCTACGAGGTTTCCGATCCGACCATCGATTCGCAGATCCTGAAGCTGAAGGCCGCGGGCGCCGATCTGCTGTTCTCCGCCTCGACGCCGAAGCAGGCGGCGCAGGCGATCAAGAAGGTCAACGAGCTCGACTGGCACCCGGTGCATATCGTCGACATCAACGCGACCTCGGTCGGCGCGGTGCTGAAGCCGGCGGGGCTCGAGGCCTCCAAGGGCCTCATTTCGGTCAACTACGGCAAGGACCCGCTCGACCCACAGTGGAAGGACGATGCCGGCCTGAAGCGCTATTTCGACTTCATGGCGAAGTATTATCCGGACGGTGACAAGAACTCGAACTTCAACACCTACGGCTATTCGACCGCGCAGCTGCTGGTCACGGTGCTGCAGATGTGCGGCGACAACCTGACGCATGAGAACGTGATGAAGCAGGCCGCGTCGCTGAAGGACGTCACCGGCGACTTCTCGCTGCCGGGCATGAAGATCAACACCTCGCCGACCGACTATCGCGTCAACAAGCAGCTGCAGATGATGAAGTTCAACGGCGAGCGCTGGGAGCTGTTCGGCCCGATCCTGGAAGACGCCGGTCCGGCGGGTTAGTCGGCCGATGTCGT
Organism: Bradyrhizobium sp.; assembly: GCF_049798375.1. Taxonomy (GTDB): domain Bacteria; phylum Pseudomonadota; class Alphaproteobacteria; order Rhizobiales; family Xanthobacteraceae; genus Bradyrhizobium. Next base: position 3,505 of record NZ_JBARGP010000468.1, on the reverse strand, counting down.
TCCGGGGCGGCTCGTAGAGCCGGACCCGAAGCTTAAGATTCCCAGTGCGCAATAGCGCCCCGGAATGACGAACTCATAACTAGCGGGGCCGCTTCACGCGGCCCCGCTTTGCGTTGGGCGGCTACGCCCTCACGCATCCCTGCTGCCGTGCAGCGTTGCTTGCCCGAGCCCTTGCTTCACTCGCTCTGTCCAGCGATGGCGATCGATCCGATCATACGACAATGACCATCGGCGCAGCATGCACACAGGAGGAAGGATCCCATGAGGAAGGCGATCCCGGCCCGCAGCGCATCTCGACTTCATGGACAAATATTATCCCGACGGCGACAAGATGAGCACCATCAACACCTACGGCTTCTCGACGGCCGAGCTTTTGGTGCAGATCCTGCGTCAATGCGGCGATGACCTCTCGCGCGAGAACATCATGCAGGCGACCAACATCAAGGGCTTCGTGCCGAGCCTCGCGCTGCCGGGCATGTCGATCACGACCTCGCCGACCGACTTCCGCATCAACAAGCAGATGCAGATGATGAAGTTCGACGGCGAACGCTGGCAGCCGTTCGGCCCGATCGTCGAGGATACGGGGGTCGCAGGCTGATGCCGCTTCATACCGCGTGATGCGAAGCCGCTGTCGCCGCGGATACAAATGCGCTCCCTCCCCCCTTGTGGGGGAGGGTAGCCACGGGCGCCGCCGCCGGAATTACCCCCCTCCCTAGCCCTGCCCCACAAGGGGGGAGGGAACATACCGTTCGCGCGGCGATCACTGTGCAGGCGGCAAGCACTGTCCGACCCAGATCAATAAGGAATCTACGACGCCGGCACCTCGCCGAAATTCTCGCCGATCGGCAGCACGGCGTGGCGGATCAGGCGGGAATCCTCTACCGCGGCCTGACGGTGCTTGACCGCCTCGCGGTAGACGGGATCGCGGATCATCTCGACGAAGGCGGCGACGCTGGGATATTCGGCGATGAAGCAGTGGTCCCAACGCTCCTCTTGCGGACCGATCAGCATCAGTTCGAACCGGCCCTGCCAGACGATACGGCCGCCGAGCCTTTTGAACACCGGGCCGCTCACGCGACCATACGCCGCATAGGCCTCCGCGCCGCTCGCGTTCCGGCCATCGGGATAGGCGGCCTGTTTGCGCAGGCGCACCAAATTGAGCATGTGGATCGGGCCTTCGCGATCATTGGCGCGAAACGCCGCGAAAACCTCCTTGGTCGGATCGATATGGCCCATGCGTGTCTCCGTTTTACTTCCGCTTAACCATAACCGCGCGTTGACGCCGTGACAGCGCTCATCTCGCGTTAATTTCCCCTCAACTGAGCCTTAAACTCCGGCAGTTAGCGTGGCTGCCAAGGGGATCGCGGGTTCGAGTGTGAATGGCGTGGGGACGGAAACAAGGCGGCGGACGCAAGGAGCCGCGCTTCGGCCTCGCGGCAGCCATGGCGGATTTGCGCCTCGACCCCAAGGACCGGATTCCTGTCGCGGACGACAAGGCGCCGAAAAAAGCGATGCCTAAACGCAAGCCTGTGATCGACGAGGATGAGGACGACGCGCCGCCGCCGCGCGAGATGAAGCCGCGCCAGCCCAAGAAGGCCAAGCCGGCGAGGAGATCGCGGATCGGCCTCTCGATCGGACGCATGGCCTATTGGGCGCTGGTCTGCGGCATCTGGGGCGTGATCGCGCTGGTCGGCGTAGTGGTCTGGGCCGGTGCGCATCTGCCGCCCATCCAGTCGCTCGAAATTCCCAAACGGCCGCCGACCATCGAGATCACAGGTGTCGACGGCAGCATGCTGGCGCAGCGCGGCGAGATGGCCGGCGCCAATATCGCGTTGAAGGACCTGCCGCTCTATCTGCCGAAGGCGTTCGTCGCGATCGAGGACCGTCGCTTCTACAGTCATTTCGGCATCGACCCGATCGGAATCGCCCGGGCACTGGTCACCAACATCCTGCATCACGGCGTGTCGCAGGGCGGCTCGACCTTGACGCAACAGCTCGCCAAGAACCTGTTCCTGACCCAGGAGCGCACGCTGGCGCGCAAGCTGCAGGAAGCCGAGCTCGCGCTGTGGCTGGAGCGCAAATATTCCAAGCGCGAGATTCTCGAACTGTATCTGAACCGGGTCTATTTCGGCTCCGGTGCCTACGGCGTCGAAGCCGCCGCCCAACGCTATTTCGGCAAGTCGGCGCGGCATGTCACGCTGGGCGAAGCCGCGATGCTGGCAGGCCTCGTCAAGTCGCCGTCCCGGCTGGCGCCGAACCGCAATCCCGAAGGCGCCGAGAAGCGCATGCAGACCGTGCTGGCGGCCATGGCCGACGCCAAATTCATCACCGACGCGCAGGCGCAGGCGCAGATCGCCCATCCCGCGGTCACCATGAAGCCGGCCGGCGCCGGCACCATCAACTACGTCGCCGACTGGATCGGCGAGGTGCTCGATGACCTGGTCGGCCAGATCGACCAGTCGATTGTGGTCGAGACCACGATCGATCCGAAGCTGCAGGCGATCGCCGAGTCCGCCGTGATCGACGAGCTCGCCGCCAAGAGCGTGAAGTTCAATGTCAGCCAGGGTGCGCTGGTGGCGATGACGCCCGACGGCGCCGTCCGCGCCATGGTCGGCGGCAGAAATTACTCCGAGAGCCAGTATAACCGCGCCGTCACCGCCAAGCGGCAGCCGGGCTCGTCGTTCAAGCCGTTCGTCTATCTAACCGCAATCGAGCAGGGCCTGACGCCGGACACCGTGCGCCTGGACGGGCCGCTCGACCTGAAAGGTTGGAAGCCGGAGAATTATAGCCGCGACTATGCCGGCCCGGTGACGCTGACAACCGCGCTGGCTCACTCGCTGAACACGGTCGCGGTACGTGTCGGGCTCGAGGTCGGGCCGAAGAACGTGGTGCGCACCGCGCACCGGCTCGGCATCGCCTCCAAGCTCGATCCGAATCCGTCGATCGCGCTCGGCACCTCGGAGGTGTCGATGCTCGAGCTGGTCGGCGCCTATGTGCCGTTCGCCAATGGCGGCGTCGGCGTCTCGCCGCATGTGGTGACGCGGATCAAGACGCTCGACGGCAAGCTGCTCTATCTGCGCCAACCGGACCAGGCGGCCCAAGTGATCGAGCCGCAGAACGTGGCGATGATGAACCAGATGATGCAGGAGACGCTGATCTCCGGCACCGCCAAGAAGGCCGAAATTCCGGGCTGGGTCGCAGCCGGCAAGACCGGCACCAGCCAGGATTTCCGCGACGCCTGGTTCATCGGCTATACCGCCCATCTGGTCACCGGGGTCTGGCTCGGCAATGACGACAACTCGCCGACCAAGAAGGCGACCGGCGGCGGCCTGCCGGTCGAGGTCTGGACGCGCTTCATGCGCGCGGCGCATCAGGGCGTTCCGGTGGCGGCACTGCCAAATTCGCAAGGCGCAGGGCTCGCGCCCACCTTGGCGCAGATCACCGCCCAGATCACCGCGCCATCGCCCCCTGCTCCGGCGGCGGCGAACTACGCGAGCGGCGGCTA
>NZ_JBARGP010000467.1:0-13315 GCF_049798375.1 Bradyrhizobium sp. | reverse complement strand
CGGCCGGCATGCCGTCCCAGAACTTCTTGTTCACGACCACCACGTAGCCGATATAGCCGTGGTTGGTGACGGTGGCGTATTTCTGCACCTCGTGCATCTTCTGGGTATAGATGTTGGACCAGGTGTTCTCCTGGCCGTCCACGACGCCGGTTTGCAGCGCCTGGTACACGTCCGAGAACGCCATCACCTGCGGGATGGCGCCGAGCGTGCGGAACTGCGCCTCCAGCACCTTCGAGGACTGAATGCGGAATTTCAGTCCCTTGTAGTCGGCCGGCGCGACGAGCTTCTTGTTGGCGCTCATCTGCTTGAAGCCGTTGTCCCAATAAGCGAGCCCGCTCATGCCCTTCTTGTCGAGCAGCTTGAGCAGCCTGCCGCCGAGCTCGCCGTCGGTCACCTTCCGCAGCGTCTTCAGGTCGGGCAGGATGTAAGGCAGGTCGAACACCTCGAACTCCTTGATCCCGATCGGACCGAACTTGGAGTTCGACGGCGCCAGCATCTGCACGGCGCCGAGCTGCAGCGCTTCCAGCTCTTCCTTGTCCTTGTAGAGCGTCGAGTTCGGGTAGATCTCGACCTTGACCTTGCCGTCGCTGTACTTCTCGGCCAGCTCCTTGAATTTGTCGGCCGCCTTGCCCTTCGGCGTGTCGGATGCCACCACGTGGCTGAACTTGATGACGATCGGATTGTCGGCCGCCTTCGCCGGTCGGACCGCTGCGCCCGCGGCCAGCGACGCCGCCCCGACCATCAGGTTGCGCCTGGTCAGCCCACGCGCGGGCTTGAGCAATTCTGTCTTATCCAATTTGACCTCCCGACGTTCCGGAGGTCGTTCGATCGGCCCCCGACTTGTATGCCAGGGGCATCAATAACGAGGAGTCGCAGCGAATGGAATTGACCGTTAGCAGCAGGAGAGGAAATCTCGTGCTGCGGTGCGAAATTCCTTGCTGTCATTCCGGGACATCGCGAAGCGATGGGCCCGGAATCTCGCTGTTATTTTGCGCTTACCATCTCGAGATTCCGGACTCAGCCGCTGTCGCGACTGCGCGGAATGACGAGCAAGATTTCAACTCGCCACGGCGGTATTTGCGGTCGCGGGAACGTCGCGCTGGCGCTTCATGACGATCTTGTTCAGCGCGCCGAGATAGGCCTTGGCCGACGCGACCAACGTATCCGGATCCGCCGCACGCGCCGTCATTGAGCGGCCATCGTGGGACAACCGCACTGATACTTCCGCCTGCGCGTCGGTACCTTCGGTGACAGCGTGCACCTGGTACAATTCGAGCTTTGCCTCATGCGGCACCAGCGCCTTGATGCAGTTGAACACCGCATCCACCGGCCCGTTGCCTTCGGCCTCCTCGATCTTCACCTGGCCGTCGATGTCCAGCTTCATGGTGGCGCGCTGTGGGCCGTGCGTGCCGGCGATCACCGTCAGCGAGGTCAGCTTGATGCGGTCATAGGCGGCGGCAATCCGCTCGTCGAGCAGCGCCTCGATATCCTCGTCGTAGATGTCCTTCTTACGGTCGGCCAAGGCCTTCATCCGCGTGAACGCATCTTCCAGCTGGTTCTGGCCGAGCTTGTAGCCCATCTCCTCCAGCTTGTGGACGAAGGCATGGCGGCCGGAATGCTTGCCCAGCACCAGCGACGACTGCTTCAAGCCGACCATCTCGGGCCGCATGATCTCGTAGGTCGAGGCATCCTTCAGCACGCCGTCCTGATGGATGCCGCTCTCATGCGCGAACGCATTGCGGCCGACGATCGCCTTGTTGTACTGCACCGGGAACGAGGTCGCGGCCGAGACCAGCTTCGAGGCCGAGGTCAGCCGCGTGGTATCGATCCTGTTCCACCACGGGAACTTGTCGTTGCGGACATTGATCGCCATCACGATCTCTTCCAGCGCGGCGTTGCCGGCGCGCTCGCCGATGCCGTTGATGGTGCACTCGACCTGGCGTGCGCCGCCCGCGATGCCGGCCAGCGAGTTGGCGACCGCCATGCCGAGATCGTTATGACAATGGACCGAGAACACCGCCTTGTCGGAGTTCGGCACGCGCTCGATCAAGGTGCGCATGAAGTTGGTGTATTCGTCCGGCACGGTGTAGCCGACCGTATCGGGGATGTTCACCGTGGTGGCGCCGGCCTTGATGACGGCCTCGACGATGCGGCACAGGAAGTCCATCTCCGAGCGGGTGCCGTCCTCGGCCGACCATTCGACATCGTCGATCTGGTTGCGGGCCCGCGCGACCATGGCGACCGAGGTCTCGAGCACCTGCTCCGGGGTCTTGTTCAACTTCACCCGCATGTGCAGCGGCGAGGTTGCGATCACGGTGTGGACGCGGCCGCGCTTGGCGAATTTCACCGCTTCGGCGCAGCGGTCGATATCGGCCGGATGGGCGCGCGACAGGCCGGCGATGACCGAATTCTTGGCGCGGCGGGCGATCTCGCTGACCGCCTGGAAGTCGCCTTCCGATGTGATCGGGAAGCCGGCCTCGATGACGTCGACGCCCATGTCGTCCAGCATCTCGGCGACCTCGAGCTTCTCCTCGAAGGTCATGGTGGCGCCGGGGCATTGCTCGCCGTCGCGCAGGGTGGTGTCGAAAATGATGACGCGGTCCTTCTCGGACTTCGGTGCGTTGGCCATCTCTGAAATTCCTCTTGGGTGGTACGCCCTCATGTCCGGGCGCTGAAGGGTCTGTTCGATCTCACGCAAACCCCTGAGTGCCCAGGCGCTATCCGCCCAGCCGGCCCTCAGGGGCAGCTAAGAAGCAGACCAAGAAGGCCGAGCGCGGGGGTGGGCAGCGGCGCAGCAGCGATCGTCCGGGCGGCGGCCGCTCCGGCGAAAGCTTTGATCATTGCGCTGCGAATCAGCATTGCCAAACCCTTTGGAGAATGCGCGAATCCTGCGGCAAAACCGTTGACGGCTGGTTGACGTCCCGGTTGCCGGCGCATGCCCGACGCTGTTTTAGCCGAGAAGCTGCCCGTTTCGCAACGCCGAATAAGGGGCAGAATAGGTGACCTATTGAGGTGCCTGAATGCCAAGCCCCGCTGTCGTCACCCCGCGTAGGCGGGTGACCCAGTATTCCAGAGGCGGTCATGATTGATCGGGAGGTCACGGCGCGGGCGAAGACGACTGAAAACGAGGTTGCATCGTCCCCCAGCTTTGCGTTTGCAGACACGCCCTCGCCTTCCCGCGGCACGCCGTGCCGAGTGATGCCAGACAGCGGGGCCTCTCGATATTTTCGAAAAAAAGAAAGACAAAAATTCACGTTGTGAGGCGCACAGCCCGGCCCGCGCTGAAAGCGCTGGCGAACTTCGTTGTTCAGCGCAGGTGCTTTCGGGTCGTTTTCCGGCCCGTATACACCCTTCAAGCTTTGGCCATTAACCCACACGAGGCCGGCGCTTAGTTCGAATCACCGCTCAAGCAGCCGGAGCTTGGCCGGTCGCGCGGTTGATGGCGTAGAACAAGGAATTTTGCGAGAACGGTTTCTCAACGAGCAGTCGGCCTTGCAACTCGGCTGGCATGGTTCTGTGACTGTATCCACTGACGAAAACGATCGGGACGCCTCGCCCATCGAGGACATGGACGACCGGGGTTATCAGAGAGCCGGCGATGCTGACGTCCAGCAGGGCGAGATCGAACGACCGCGTCTCTGCCAATGACATGGCGGTTTCGATGTTCGTAGCTTCCGAAATGACCAGGTGACCGAGATCATGCACCATCTCAGCCAGCATCATCAGGATCAGACCTTCGTCCTCGACCAGCAACGTCGCGGCTTTGTACATGAGGCACCGAGCTAGTCCGAGTTATCGCCTGTCTGCACATCGGGTGGCTTGATGGAGACCGGCAGCGGAACTTCGCCAATCTGGTCCTTGAGATCGGCGGCAGCCTCAACCAACCGACCTGCGACTGCTGGATTCGACGTTGCCTTCGCCATTTTCAGCAGCGCTGCCGCCGCTTGGCGGGCATGAAAACTGTTTTGAGACATGGTTCCGGATAGCCCCGTTGGTCGCATCGCAGCGGAGACTCGCAAAACTCTCTCCCAGGGTTTCCGTTCCGCAACAAATGTATAAAAGTGTACATACGGGCGCGGGCGCCCATGGCCGGGACGCTAGGACCATACGATTTCGCCCTCCGCGCTGCCGTCCCTCCAATGGCATCGATCGCGTCCCGCCTCCACGTGCGTGACGGCGCGTCCACCCCGCTCAATTGCGGCGGGATGCGCGGCGATCGCTACGCCACGAGGCAGAGCCCGATCTGCATTGGAAACGCTGGCCCACCCTGAGATGACAGGATTCGGCGCTGGCGATAGCCTTGTATTACGAGCCTATCGCGCTCCAGCGGGAGCGTTGAGCATCCTGAGATTTGTCGACGAGTTTTCCATGCAACGCGAAGGAACAGGACATTGACAAGCTCGGACGCCGAAGTGCGCATCGTGAACCCGCCGCTGCTCGAACATCCGCCCGGCTACTCGCACGTCGTCGAGGTTCGCGGCGGCCGGCTGATCTTCATTGCCGGTCAGGCGGGTGTGGATGCTGCCGGCGGCTTGGTCGGCGCTGACGACCTCGAGGCGCAGGCCGATCAAGCGTTCCGAAATCTGTCGGCCGCATTGGAGAGTGTCGGCTGCAACGCTTCCAACCTGGTCAAGCTCACCGTCTTCGTACGCGATATGAACAAGCTCGCCGACTACCGCCGCGCTCGTGACCGGTTCTTCAGCACGGTATCCCCGCCGGCCGCACCAGCCATCACTCTGGTCGAAGTGTCTCGCCTGTATTCTGCGGGCTTGCTGATCGAAATAGAAGCCGTGGCGGCTGCGTGATTCCGTGCAACGGCCACAGTTCCTGCCGGGTAAGCGGACATCAATCGATGACCTTTGGCCATCCCAATGAGACGAAACAACCTGTCGTGACGGATGGAGCTGTATGATGACATGCTGCGTCCCTAAGGGCGCTATCGCGCGCAGAGGTCAGCCTTGCGGCTGCTCCACGTCCGGTGCCTGGGGGCTGGCGTCAGGCGCCTCGTCTATCTTGGCCGTCAGGTCAGCCGCTTTGTCGAGAAGGCGAGCGGCCACGTCCGCATTGGTTGTTGCCTTTGCAAACTTGAGCAGAGTGGAGGCTTGGTCCGCCAGATACTTTTTCCCCACCATGTCGTTCGGTCCCCACAACTGGATACTGTTCCGGGTCACTACTCAGGAGACGGGTATCCGTTCCGGCCGCTATGTACAAAAGTGCACACAGTGTGAATCGGGACACTTCCGAGTTCCGATGCCCGCGAGTTTAAAGGATTGATCTTGCTTGACGCCCCCGCTCCTGAGTGCCGGCATCCAATCTGGACGCATCGGACGAAACTGGCTATCTCCAGCGCGTTGCGAACTGGCGGACGTCTGTCCCGGGTCATAAGCGAGGTTTCGACCCTCCGATTGCCTGCTTTCGTTCAAGCTCGGCGAACGGACGTGCTGTCAGCAAGGTCCGTTGCGATCCACAATCACAAGCCGCGCACATGGTCTAGGCTTCGCAATGCGCGAATCCCGGAACCGCCCATCACAGGATGATCAACTTGTGTTGATCGAGCGGAACGCTAGACTGGGCAAAACCGGGAGAAGGTAATGAAACCAATTCAAGCGTTGCGGTTGCTCGCCTGTGGCGCGCTGCTGGTCGTGGCTGCACCTTTGGCGTGGGCCGAGGGGACTTTTGAAATTCCAGCGGGGGCGCATTTCAACAAGAGCAAGCTGGCAAAGCTTGACGACTTCTTCCGCAACGAAGTCGCGACGGGGAAGATTCCCGGCGCGATCCTGCTGATCCAGCAGCACGGCAAGCCGGTCTATCATGAAGCCTTCGGCGTGCAGGACGTGGTGTCGAAGGCGCCGATCACCGACCACACCATTTTTCGCCTGGCCTCGATGACCAAGGCCATCACCAGCGTAGTCGCGGTGAAGATGCTCGACGAGGGCAAGTTCTCGCTCGACGACCCCGTTTCGAAATACATTCCTTCCTTTGCGAATGTGAAGGTCGGGGTCGAGGAGAAAGCCGAGGACGGCACCAAGACGCTCGCGCTGGTACCGCCGAAGCGGCCGATCACCATGCTCGACCTGATGCGCCAGACCTCCGGCATCACCTATGGTTTCTACGGCGACAGCATGGTCCGGAAAGCGTATCGGGCCGCCAACATCTATGCCGGTGATTTCGACCTCGCCGAGTTCGCCGAGCGGATCGCAAAGTTGCCGCTGCACAACCAACCCGGCGCGCTCTGGCAATACGGCCATTCCACCGACATCCTGGCGCGGATCATGGAAATCACATCCGGGAAGTCCCTGATCGAGGTCGAGCGAGAAGAAGTGCTCGATCCGCTCGGCATGAACGACACCCGCTTCTTCGTCACCGACCCGGAGAAGCAGAAGCTGCTGGCGCAGCCGATGCCGAACGACAGCGATTTCAAGGTGGGGCGCGAGAACAATCCCGCGGTCAAGAAGAAGATGATGTACGCCAGCGGCGGCATGGTCTCGACCATGGCGGACTATTCGCGCTTTGCGCAGATGCTGCTCAACGGCGGCACCTACGACGGCAAGACCATTCTCAGTCCGAACGCGTTCAAGCAATTGACGACGGATCGGGTCGGGCCAGGCTCCGGCGTCGAGCGAGACTATTTCTACTTCCCGGGCGACGGCTTCGGCTTTGGCCTCGGCCTCGGCATTCGCACCGATGCCGGCGACGCCAAGCCGCCGGCGCCGGGCGATCTCGGCGAACTGAAATGGGACGGCGCCACCGGCTGCTATTTCGTGATCGACCGCAAGCAGGACATGTTCTTCGTGCTGCTGGAGCAGACCCCCTCGGAGCGCCAGCGCATCCAGAAGACGGTGAAGCAGTTGATCTATGAGGCCATGGAGAATTGACGCCAGAGAAGTGATACCGCCTGACTGCGGCGCGCCCTCTCAGGCGCCACGCGCAAGGTGCTCGTACGGCTGACGCTGCCTTGTGTTCAACGGGAGCTTTGCTTTCAACGGGAGCTTGCGTGGTGGAGATCACCTATCCACCGGACGGGGTCGCACCACCGCACCGGCATCCCTACCGAGGAGCCGTGGCAGTCAATGCGCGCGCGGCGCGACCGTGGCCGGCACCGGCGCTATTGGCCGATGCCGAAGCCGCCGGGCTCCACATCGCCCCACGCCACCGGCGGCGCATATGGACTGGTGTCGACGCGATCGTCCTCGGGACGATAATGATAGCGCGGGACGATGTTATAGTCGGGGACCCACCACGGATCGGGTTTCACGATCGGCACCCGCAGCGGAGCCCTGTGCACAACGCGCCGAACCTCCATTCGCGTTTCCGCGTGGACTGCGGTCCACAGCGTCATTGCAGTCCCAAGCGCCACAGCGACGATCATTGTTCTCATGATGCGGGATCTTTCCTGGTCGGAGGCCAAGCCTAGTCAGAGCCAGAGTCAACGAGCACGGTTCCCGATGGTTCCGGCAGGTCCGTCGAGCGATCGACTGGTTGCGCCCACCGTCCCGGGGTGCCAGCGCGCGAAGGTCATCGACGACAGGTCTCCAGTGCGATCCAGCGCCTGAGCGGCCGCGTTGGAGCATCCCTCGAGGGATCGCCGATCGGTGGGCGCCATCGTGTCTCTTCTGGCGCTGTCGGCTCTGTGGCCGATGCCGCGGGTGAACATCGTTCCGGGCATGGTTATCGTGTCCGTCGCGATCGCCTATCTGCAAACGGGCGGCCCGCTTCTGGCTGTGGCCAGAGTTGCCGCGCTGCTGGGCTTCGGGTGGACCGTTTGGACGTCGGCCGGAGCCATGATGCGGTGGATCGGGATCGGTTAGCCAGAGATCACCCCGCTCTGCGCGCGAGCAGCAAGCTGGCTCCCAAGCCGCACATGACCGCGCCGGACAGCTGTCTCGATCTCGCAATGAGCGAGGGACGCTTGACGAGCCCTGCCCTCGCTTTGGCGGCCCAGATGGTCACGATCAGATCGACGCTGGTGTTCAAGGCGACCGAGATCAGCCCGAGCACGACGAACTGCGCGGCGACATGCGCTGTAGGATCGACGAACTGCGGAATGAAGGCGAGAAAGAAGGCAGCGGTCTTCGGATTGAGGGCTTCCACTAGAATGCCCTCGCGCAGGGCGCGGCGCGGCCCCGTCGTCTGGATCCCGGACGGCTGCATGATGCGCGCGGCGCGCCAGGTCTTGAGGCCCAGCCAGATGAGATATACGGCTCCCATGATTTTCAGCAAAGTGAAAGCCTCCGCGCTTGCCATCGCCAGCGCGGACAGGCCGATGGCGCCGGCGAAGACATGGACAAGTCCGCCCAAGCCCAGGCCGACGCTCGACGCCAGCCCTTCCGACCGTCCGCCACCGAGCGTCCGCGCCACGATGTAGAAGATGCCCGGCCCCGGCGTGATCGCCACAGCGAGCGCCGCGGCCAGGAAAAGCAGGAAGGCTTGGAGACTGATCATAGCTTCAACGACGAGCGGTATTGTCCATCTACATCCGTATCAGCACGACGCCGCCGACGAGCAGCGCAGCGCCTGCAACACGGACGGTGCTGATGGGGTGAACGGGAACGCCAAGCAGGCCGAAGTGGTCGAAAGCCATCGAACCGATCATTTGTCCGGCGATCAAGAGCGCGAAGAACGTGGCTGCGCCGAGCTGGGGCAGCAGAAAAATGCCCAAGGCGATGAAGATGGCGCCGAACAGACCACCGCTCCACGACCACCAGGGGATGCGAGCGGCCGTGGCAAGCGAGGGAATCGGATCCTGCAATGAGATCGCGAGTGCCGCCATGCAGATGATGCCGATGAAATAGCTCATGAAGCCCGACCAGGCCGCGGAGCCGAGCGCCGTTCGCAGGTTTGCGTTCAGCGCCTGCTGCACGACGATACTGATTCCGGCCGAGACCGCCAGGAGCATCGGAAATGCGAATTTCAGCATCTTGCGTCCTTGAGAATAGAACCTGCCACTCGCGCCGTTCTGACGTCAGGTCGTCACACCGGAACGGGAATCAGCGCAGCGACCTCGCGATCCCCGGGATCCTCACTCGCGGCAAGGCCGGCGGCGACGCGGATGCGATCGGCTTCGGGGCGGTTCTGGCTCATCTTCCGCTTGCCCTCGAACCGGGTGACGGGAATGCGCACGCCCACGATCCCGCGCAACTGCGCGGCAATGAAATCGGCAGGCGCGTCGCTGACGGCCCAAGGCTCAGCGCGCGGGTGCTCATGGATGTTGGTCAGGCGCGTCACGGCAGCAAGCAGGCGTTGCGGCTCCTGGAAGAATTCGACGGGGCCATAAGCGTGGACGGCGATGTAGTTCCAGGTCGGCACCACTTTGCCGGTTTCCTGCTTGGCGGCGTACCAGGACGGCGTCACATAGGCGTCCGGCCCCATGAAGACCGCCAAGGCCTCGCCGATCGGCACCGCCTGCCATTGCGGATTGGCCCTGGCGACGTGCCCGTAGAGCACGCCGCGCTCGCCTTCGGTGTCATCGAGGAACAGCGGCAACGGCGTTGCCAGCGGCCCATCTGCAGTCGCGGTGATCAAATTGGCCAGACGGGCGGCGCGGATGGTCGCCTTGACGCTGTCAGCGTCGTTGTCCGCGAATGCGGGGGGCGTATACATGGCGGCTCTCCGTTCTGGCCTGCTGGATAGACTTGATCTGGTATGACGGGAACGGCCAGTTTTTGATGATTTCGCCAGTCCAGTTTATTACGGCCGCGGCTTGCCGGGCACGAGGTGCTGGACCGCCTGCGCCAGCAGCTGGCAGCCGCGCTCGATCTGGCGCTGCTCCAGCGCAGCATAGCCCATTACGAGGCCGACCACATCAGGCCGATGGCCCGAGCGCGCTTTGTCGAACAGCGGCGAGACCGGATAAATCCCGAGGCGCTTGTCACGCGCAGACTCGATCAATGCGGCTTCGAGGAGTTGCGGGAGGTCGCGAAACCAGACCACCACATGCAGGCCGGCCGCCGCACCATCGATCCGGATGCGATCGCCAAACCGGCGTTGCAAGGCATCGAGCAGGGCTTGGCGCCGCTCGCCATTGTGTCGTCGCACACGATTGACATGGCTGTCATACGCGCCGCTCTCCAGCATCAGGGCGAGCGCATCCTGCTCGACCAGCGGCGCATGCCGATCGGTGATCTGCTTGGCCGCGGCAAAGGCCGACCGCAGCTCTGATGGCACCACCAGATAGCCGATCCGCAACGTTGGCGAGAGCGTCTTGGAGACGGTGCCGAGATAGACCACCGCCCCGCCGCTCTGCAAGGCGTGCAGCGGCGGCACCGGCTTGGTGTCGTAGCGGTACTCGCTGTCGTAATCGTCCTCGATCAGATAAGCGTTGCACTGCTTGGCCCATGCCAGCAATTGGTGGCGGCGTCCGATCGGCATCACGCCGCCAAGCGGAAACTGATGGGACGGTGTCACATAGGCGAGCTTTGCTGCGATCGTCGCGAGCCGCTCCGTGTCGAGGCCGTCCTTGTCGACCGGAATCGGCACCGCCGCAGCGCCGGTCGCGGCGAATATCCGCCTTGCCATCCCATAACCGGGATCTTCCATGACGAAGCGATCGCCGGCGTCGAGCAACAGGCGCGCGCACAAATCGAGTCCCTGCTGCGAACCGTTCACGACAATGATCTGATCGACATCGCAACGCAGGGTTCGCGAACGCCAGAGATAATTCTGCAGCGCCGTCCGGAGCTGCAGCGATCCGCAGGGGTCGTCATAGGCCAACCGGCCGGGACGCTGCGTGATCGCGGCGACGACAGCCTTCTTCCAGGCTGCAATCGGAAAGTCCGACGGCGCGAGGTCGCCATAGCGGAAGTCTGCAAGCAGATCGCGGGGCCGTTCCCAATGCATGTCGAATCGCGTCAGCCGCTCGCCATAATCGGACAGCCGGGCCTTGCGCGGCGCGCGACGGACCGTCTTGCGCGCAGGTCCCTCTGCGATGGCGTTCCGCGCCACGCGCGGCCTGGCGCCATGGCGGATCTCGATGAAGCCTTCGGCGGCAAGCTGCTCATAGGCGACCGTGACGGTCGAGCGGGCAACGCCGAGCTCGCCCGCGAGCGCGCGAGACGATGGTAACTGACCCTCCGCGCGATAGGTGCGCTCCAGGATCTGGTCCCTGAGCGCTTCATAGATCTGCCGCGCACCCATGCGCTCCGTGGCATTGCCTCGGGCCGTCCTCGGCTGGACCATCGAAAGCTCTCGAAATGGAAACTCCGTCGCAGCCAGTGTGACGCTATCGACGCCACAAAGCCAAGCGCTTCGTCGTGCTGCGCCTGCGCTCGCGCACTGGTTCGGATGGCCCGCGTGAATATCCTTGACATCACGACGTTGATTTGGATCAACATCCCTCGAACGCGACAATCAGTAATCGAGCCGTGACTGCATCAGAAAGAAACGGGGCAGCGCCGCATCGTATTGGAGCGCCTGGCAACGATGCGCTTCGCAGAAAGCGCAGCATCGAAGATCGTCTTGCTGACAGAAGGATCGATCAAATTGGGCCTGGATCCGATCAAACTGCCGCTCTGGCTTCGGATCATCGTTGTCGTGGCACTGCTGCTGCTGGCCGGCG
Source organism: Bradyrhizobium sp. (assembly GCF_049798375.1). Taxonomy (GTDB): domain Bacteria; phylum Pseudomonadota; class Alphaproteobacteria; order Rhizobiales; family Xanthobacteraceae; genus Bradyrhizobium. The sequence continues at coordinate 1,761 of NZ_JBARGP010000467.1, read as the reverse complement.
GCGCCAGCGCATTGATCTATCGCTGGTACGTCAGGCCGGTCACATTGTCGGTCGCGGTCGGATCGCTGGATGGCGACGCACCAAAGATCGTGTCCGCGCTGGCGAGCAGGCTTGCTCTCAATAACGCGCCGGTGCGGCTCAAGATCGTGGAGACCGCGGGTCCGATCGATTCCGCCGCCATGTTCTTATCAGGCAAGACCGACCTTGCGGTAGTCCGCGGTGATGTCGGCGATCTGTCGCAGGCGCAAGCCATCGTTGTGGTGGCTCACGCCGCGACCCTGCTTGTCGCACCGCCGGGATCTACAATCACCGACATCGCCGGGCTGAAGCGCACGACGGTCGGCGTGGTGGCAGGCGAGACCAATCAAAAGATGGTCAGCGTGCTGACGAAGGCCTACGATCTCGAACGAGCCAACGTCACCTTCAAAAGCCTCGCTCCCGCTCAGGTTCGTCGCGCCTTCGAGACCAAGGAGGTACGTGCTCTCCTGCTCGTCGTGCCACTGAGCGAGAAATATCTGTCGCTAGTACGCGGGCTATTCCCTCAGAATGCCAAGAGCGCTCCGGTGCTGATCCCGATCGAAAATGCGGGAGCGATTGCTGAGGGCGAGCGCGCCTATGAAAGCTTCGACATTCCCAAAGGCACCTTGCGCGGCTCTCCGCCCGTTCCCGAAGATGACGTGACCACGCTGCAAGTCTCGTTCTACCTGGTCGGCCGCAAGCAGCTCGACAACGACACGATCGCAAAGTTCACGGAAGCCATCACGACCGCGCGCAGGGATCTCGTGAGCGAATTGCCGATTCTCGGGCAATTCAAGGCGCCCGATACCGACCCAGGCGCCTTTCTTCCGGTTCATGCAGGCGCGGCGGAGTTCTACAACGGCAGCCAGCAAAATGTGCTGGACAAGTGGAGCAATGCCATCTTCCTGGCACCGATGGCGCTCGGCGCGCTCGCCACCGTTCTGGCAACAGCCTGGAAATTCCTGCGATCCGGTGAGCTGAAGCCAAGAGAGTCTGCGCTCGACGCGCTTTATGAGCTGGGTCGAAGGATCAGACGCGCCGACAATGACAAGGAATTGTCTGACATCGAACAGCGGATCGACGAGGTCCTGCGCGCGCAACGCGCGAGGGCAGATCAGGATGAGAACGCCCTCGACGCTGCCACCTTGAACGTCGCGGCCCACCGTCTGGAAAACCTGATCCACGATCGCCGCGCGGCGCTGGGCATGGCGACGCCATCGGTGTCGAAAACTGGCGCATGAAAGCCGCCGGCCTCACCGAGGCCGAGCCGCACTACGAACTCGATGTCGTCCCGCCCAACGCGTCCGGCGTGCCATTCCGCCTGTCCGGTCCGCTCGGACTGGATGGCGCGTTTCGCAAGGGCACACCAACTGCGTTCGGCGTGCCGGCGGCAAAGGGAAATTGGCGCGATGCGACAACGTTCGTGTTCGACTTCCAGCAGGTCGGGCTCGACGAGCAACGCAACGCCATTTTGAGCTTCGAGGGTGACGGCGTGACTCTGCGTGGCAAGGCGAGAGGCGGGCATGAGATCACCGTTTTCAGCGAGAGCTGGAGCGACTGGTTCAAACATCCGCTGCACGAAATGGCTGCGTTGTTGAAGCAAGTGTTGGTCTCGATCCGTTGAGCGGTTCCATCATCGACATAGCTCCATGCGCCGGGACGACTGTTCCCCGCCGTGAACTCGCTTGCAGACGGTGGACTTAGTTAGAACTCTGCAAATAGAACTTCGGTGAGGTTTTTGCG
>NZ_JBARGP010000466.1:0-10242 GCF_049798375.1 Bradyrhizobium sp. | reverse complement strand
GGATGGCGACCGCAAATTCGTCGCCGCCGAGCCGCGCCACCACACCGGTAGAGCCGATCTCGTCCGTGAGCCGCTCGGCCACCGCGCGCAGCACGCGATCGCCATAGCTGTGGCCGAGCATCTCGTTGACCTGCTGGAAGCGGTCGAGACCGATCACGAGCAGCGCGACCTCGCTGCCGGGCTGTGCGGACGCGATCATCTCGGTGAGGCGCAGATGCAGCGTGTTGCGGTTGGCGAGCCCGGTCAGCGTATCGTATTCCGCGAGGTGGCGGATGTGGGCGGCTTCCCGCTTGCGCTCGGAGATGTCGCGCAGGATTGCGCCATATTGCCGGCCGTCTGCGCCCTGCCAGGCCGAGAAGCTCGCCTCGGCCGGAAACACCTCGCCGTTCTTGCGCCGTCCTTCGAATTCGGACACCGTGCCGCTTGGCAAGGCGGCCATGTTGTGCAGGGAGAACGCGCCTTCGAGCTCGTGCTTTGCCACGCACAGCACGTCGAACGGCTTGCCGATCGCCTCGACATCGTCATAGCCGAAGATCGCGGCTGCGCCCGGATTCCACATCGTGATCCGCGCATTCTCGTCGGTGCAGACCAGGCCGTCGCCGAGCGACATCGCAATGCGCTGGAAGCGGTTCTCGGCGACATGGCCGAGCAGGCCGCGAACATTGATCTCGTCGAGCGCGATCGCGGTGAGATAGGCGAGGATCGCGGTCTGCAGCAGCGAACTGTCGAGGACCAGCGCGTATGTCACATGCAGCAGCAGACCAAGCGCTTCGATCCCGACCGAAATCGCTGCCAGCAGGATGGCCCGCTGGCCGGCAGCAAGCCGTCGCCAGCTGATCATCATGATCACGACCAGCAAAGCCAGGCCGGCCAGCGTCGGCACGTCCGAGGTTCGCCGCAGCTCGCGGTGCTGCAGGATCGATTCCGCGGCAACGGCTTGCAACACGGGACCGGCCACGATCCTGGCATTGGGGATGTTGAAGCGGTCGCCAAGCTCGAGCGCGGTGCCGCCGATGATGACCCTCTTGTCCTTCAGCCTGGCCAAGGTCGCAGCATCGCCCTTGAGCACGTCGATGAAGGAGACTTTCGGAATCGACGCCGCGTCGATGCCGAAATCGATCAGGAATGAGCTGTCGGACGTGTCAGCCTGTCCTGCCAGCATCGTCGCCATCGACGGCAGATATTCGCCGCTCAGCGTCGTGCCGTAGGGATAGCTGCGGACCCGCCCGTCCGCCTCGATGGTGACATTGACCAGGGCCGACCAGGCATGGCGCGCGAACTGCGGCAGCGGGCGATTGACATAGAAGTCGCGAGAATTGCTGCCGCTGCCGGGTTGCTTGAACGCCGGCAGAATCACGCCGTCGCCGGCTGCAGCCAGCGCATCGGCGAAGCTGCGGTCTGTATCAGGATCGGACGCCGCGCTGAAGTCCACGTCGAACGCGATGTCCTGCACGCCGGCGCGCTGCAATTGCTGCAGCAGCGCGCCATGCAGCTTGCGCGGCCACGGCCAGACGCCGATGGCCTCGATCGACGGCGCGTCGATCGAGACCACGACGATGTCGCCGGTCGCCTGCCGCTTGTCCCAGGCAAAGCGCAGGTCGGTGAGACCGTTGCGCAATGTCGCTTGCCAGCCGAGTACGCTCACGGCGAGCAGTGCGATCAGCACAAGAATGTGCGGTCGTAGATGCTTCACCATCCTTGCTTGATCCCCATTTCACGCGCCCCCCACGCCGCGCCAGATTCGCCCGCGGAATTTCGCTCAGTGCTTGCCGTGGCCTGCGGGAGGACCATGGCCGTTGCCGGGGCCATTTCCAGAGTTGCCGGGAGGTCCGTTTCCGTTGGGACCTTTGCCGCCAGGACCATTTCCGCCAGGGCCTTTGCCGCCAGGACCATTTCCGCCGGGGCCTTTGCCGGGAGGACCATTTCCGCCAGGGCCTTTGCCATTGCTGTTGTCGGTGGAGGTCGTCACGCCGCTGTTGATGTTGGCTCCTCCGCTGGAGGATCCGACCGCCGCCGACACCGCTGCCGCAGTCGAAGACGCTCCGGTCGCTGTGCTGCTGGCGTCACCGCCACTGGAACTGCTGGCGCCGTTGCTACTGCTGCTGCCCGCCTTGGCATCGCTCCAGACCGTGTCGGTCCGCGATGTGCTGCGCACCCCGGGCCTCACCCCGTCATGTGCGAGGCCGTGAGTGGCGCTGTGCACGTTCAGCTTCACTTCGCCGAGAGAGCTGGATATGTGCACCCCGTTCGGCTTGGCGTGGGCTGCGAGCCTACCCGGTTGAGCAGCGGAGGGAGCGGCGGACTTGATTATCGGGCCTCCGACAGGATGCACCGCATGAATCGCCCCCCCTTTGGCGGCATTGTGGGGCGCTTGCAGCCCGCCTTTCGGAACAGGGACGCGCTCGATCGTCGAGGCGCGTGGCCGGCCATGCTCGATGGGTGCGAAGCTGCCGGAGCCGCTCAGGCTCAATCCCATTTTGCTGTGCGCAAACGCAGTCGCGGCTTGGCCCGGCATGATCTGTGCGATCTGGCCGGACTTGAAGTCCGCAACTTCGACCTGACCGCGATTGACCTGGACCTTGGTGCTGCCGGCCCCGACCGTTACACTGAATTGTGTGCCCTTGACCACCGCCGCGAGGTAGGGCGTCTCGACCTCGAAATGCTTGACGTTGCGGTGCTCGACGTCGAGCAGGATCGAGCCGGCACGCTGCAGGATGGTGGTTCCCATGCCGTCCCGTGCGTCCGTCGGCACGTCGATCACCGAGTTTGGCGAGATCAGCATGGTTTCCGCGCCGCGCGTCAGCAGCACGCGGCCAGTGCGGCCGGTGCGGATGGTGTCACCCGGCTTGAGCTCATTGTCGCTGCCGAGCGCGACCTGCTGCGCCCCTTGTGTCGTCAGCCAGACTTCGCCCGACGATTTGCTGACCGACCACGGATCGCCATCCGCGGCCCATGCCGCCGAACTCGCGAGCAGTGCAGTTGCGGCAACGACGAAACTCTTGAAGTGATAGTTCCTGGACATGACGACGCTCGCAATGGTTGCCCTTACTGCAAACTAACGGGAATGTTTCAACGGTCCGTTGCGAGTTTGCGCGTCGTTTGACCAACGCATTAACCTTTCATTGACCATAAGCTTCCTACAACTAACAGGCGGCCCTCGTCGTTCTGGCAATCGTCGCGTCGGTTCCCTCGAGCAAGCAAAGGCCCGTAATGGTACGGAAAGGTGCAGGCAAGTCCGCTCTCGCATCGTTCACCGCGACGGCGATCGCGGTGCTGCCGCTCGTTGCCCCGGCCGCACGTGCCGAGCCGGCAGCGGCGCCCGTGTTCGATCCGCGACAGACGGAAAAATATTTCCAGGATCTGCAGACACGCCGCGACCGAGCGCCACCACCGAAAGTGCCGCGCGTCGCTTCCGGTGCTCAAACGCCGGCAGCGGGCAAGCCGCTGTTCGTGCTGCGCTCGGTGGTGCTGACGGGGGCGATCAATCTGGGCGCGGCCGATCTCGCTGCCGTTTACCAGCGCTTTCTCGGCAAGCCGGTCTCGCAGGCTGATCTTGCTGCGATCGCCGGCGCCATCAGCGACCGGTACCGGGCCGCCGGCTATCATCTCAGCCGCGCCATCGTGCCGCCGCAGGACATCGAGAATGGCCGGGTCCGGATGCAGGTGATCGAAGGCAGCATCACCGAGGTCAGCCTGAAGGGCCAAGGCGCCGAGCAGTTCGGCATTCGCCCGATGCTCGATCCTGTCCTCGCCGAACAGCCCTCGCGCTTTAAGACGGTCGAGCGACAACTTCTGCTGATCAACAGCCGCGCGGGCGTGCGGATCACCGATTCCTCACTGGAAGAGATCGGCACTTCTAGTGGACATTTTCGTCTCGTGCTGGAGCTGAAGACCTGGCACGTCTACGGCTACGCTGGCGTTGATAATCTCGGGGCACCGACCGTTGGGCCCTGGCAGAGCTACGCGACCGCTGCATTCAACTCCTATCTGCTGCAGGGCGATACGCTCGCGCTCAATCTCTCGACGACGCCAGGCGACCCACGCCAGCTCAGCTTTGGTCGGCTGTCTTATGATGTTCCGGTCGGCGCCGACGGCGCCCGGATCGGCGCCTCCGCGCTATACAGCGAAGTGCGGCCCGGCGACGGCCGGCGCCTTTACAACGACGACAACACGACCGAGACATACGAACTGCACGGCAGCATCACTCCGATCATGTCGCAACAATCCTCGCTGGTGCTCACCGCGGCAGCGGCCTTCAGCGAGTCGTCCGAGCGGGACGTATTTGGAACGATCTACCAGGATCACATCCGTTTCCTGACACTGACTTCCGACTATCGATGGAGTGATCAGTTCGGCGGCGACAGCTACCTGACGGCCTCCTATCGGCAGGGTCTGAATATTCTTGGCGCGACGCCATTCGGCGATGCGCTCGCCTCGCGCGATGGGGCGGCGCCCGGCTTTTCCGTTCTCAACGCATGGTTTACCCGTTACCAAACATTGACCGACGCCTGGTCGATCAAGCTCGCGGGCGCCGGCCAGATTGCCTCGGGGCCGCTCTACAACTCCCAGCAATTCTATCTCGGCGGCTTTGCCTTCGGACGGGGCTATGGCAGCGCCGAGGTAAGCGGCGACAATGGCGTCGCCGGCACCTTCGAACTGCGCTACGATCGCACCGCGAACTGGGCCTATCTCGCTGGCTATCAGCTCTACGGTTTCATCGATGCGGGTCTGGTCTGGAACGACGGCTATGGGCCGGGCGACGGCGTCACCCTGACCTCGGCCGGCGCCGGCGTGCGCTTCAACTTCGTCAACGATCTGCGTGCCGACCTGTCGGTCGCGTTTCCGCTGTCCTATCGCGCGCCCGATAACGATACGCGCAGTGCGCGGTTTCTGCTTTCGCTCTCCACCGCGCTCAAGCTCTGCCCGCAGCGCGGGCAGGGATCCTGCCTCTAGAGCGTTTTCGAGCCGCGGCGCGGCTGTTACTTCACCGTCGACTGGTGCGGATGGAACAGCCGGCCCTTCTCGGTGATGAACACGATCACCAGACTTGCGAAGATGCAGGCGAGAAAGCCGGTCGCGAACGGACCGACGGTGCCGTCATAGGCTTGGCCGACGGTCGCGCCGGCGCCGATGCCGAGCAGGGTGGTGATCGAGCCATAGAGCGAGGAGGCGGTTCCGGCGTTGGAGCGCTGCGGCTCCAGTGCCAAGGCCGTGAAGTTCGCGAACATCAGCCCGAACGAGAACATCATCAGCGCCGACAGGGCCATGAACACCGACAGCGGCAGCAGATGCGTGCGCGAGGCGATGAACATCGCGATCGCCACGAGGAGACACAGCACCAGCGCGCTATGCGAGATCACGCGCATGCCGAGCCGGACGACGAGGCGCGAGTTGAGGAAACCGGCGATGGCGATCGCGGCTGCGATCGCGGCGAAGGCGAGCGGGAAATGGCGGCCGAGCCCGTAGACGCCGGTGAAGATCTGCTGCGCGCACAGCACGTAGCCGAAAATCGCGCCCGAGATGCCGGCGGCGGCGAGCGCATAGCCAAGGGTCTGCCGGTTGGTCAGCGTCTTGCTGAACGCGTCAAGGATCGCTGGCGCCGAGAACGGCTTGCGCTCGGAAACCGGCAGCGTCTCCGGCAGCCGGGCTGCGCTCCAGAGCAGCGTCGCGATGCCGTAGACCGTCAGCACGACAAAGATGCCGCGCCAGTTGGTGAGCGTCATCACCGCCTGGCCGAACGAGGGTGCAACCACGGGAACTGCGATGAACACCATCATCGCCAGCGACACCACGCTCGCCATGCGGCGGCCGGCGTAGCAGTCGCGCACGATCGAGGTGGCGATCACCCGCGTCGCTGCGGTACCGAGGCCTTCCAGCGCGCGTGCCAGCAGCAACAGTTCGAACGAATGAGCTGAGATCGCGAGCACGCTGGCGACCGCATACAGCACCATACCGGCGAGCATCACCGGGCGGCGGCCGAAACTGTCGGACAATGGCCCGATCGCGAACTGGCCAACGCCGAAGCCGATCAGGAATGCCGACAGTACCATCTGCAGCCGGTTCGGAAGATCGATATGGAAGGCCGAGCCGATGTCCGGCAGCGCCGGCAGCATCATGTCCATCGCCAGGGGATTCAGCGACATGATGGTGGCGATGACGATGACGAATTCAGTGAAGCCCATGGGTCGATGGCGCACGACCTCGATGGTCTCGGCATTCATGTCGGCCAAGTCGAAAAGCCTTCTGGGTTACTGGCGATGCGGATTGATTATATAAGACCGAATTTGACTGGATTTGCTGCATTGCACAACCCGCGTTTTGGGATGGCAGGTCACCGGCGTTCGGCGGCACAGCGGCCATTCTGATGAAAGCTTCCGCAGAGTGCGGAGCAAGGCGGCGGCTGTCGCTCCTGCAAGACTTGGCCGCTCATCACTTGTTCACCAATCCCGATGAAAGCGCACTGCGTTTCGCCCGCCGCGGCGACGACGAACGATCGCTTGTTCCGTGATGATTTGAAGGTCGCGTATATCTGTGCTGTTTTGACGCGCTCGCAGCATTGGGCTACCCATTGGTCGCCAATCCGGGGAAACCAGCGCCTCATGAAGACCTACAAGATCGTCGTATTCGTGCCAGAGGCCGACGGCGAGGCCGTGCGCATGGCGATGGGTGAGGCCGGCGCCGGCCGGATCGGCAACTACGACTACTGCTCGTTCACGAGTGGAGGCACCGGCCGGTTCCGCCCGCTCGAGGGGGCGCGGCCTGCGATCGGCGAAGTCGGTCAGCTCGAAGATGTCGCGGAGGAGCGCATCGAGACGGTTTGTTCCGATGAGCGCCTGAAAGCGGTGCTGGCGGCGATCCATCGTGTTCATCCTTATGAGGAGCCCGCGATCGATCTCTACACGCTCGTGGCCATCGATTGACCGGTCGGGACATGCAACTCAGCTCCTTTCGATTCCTGATCCACGCCGCGATCGCCCTGCTGGTGCTGCCGGTGCATACTGCGCTCGCCGCCGAAGCGTCGCCGGCCGAGCAGATCACCGCGTTCCGCCTCCAGCATGGCGAAGTCCGCGTCACCAGGGACGCTGTGCTCGACCGCATCGCCGCCGACCAGGCGCGCGAAATGGCCGCGAAGGACAATCTCAGCCACGAGGTGCTCGGCCCATTCGGACGGCGCATCGCGCCGTCGCTGGCCGGCCGCGCGGCCGAGAACATCGCCTATGGCTACGACAGTTTCGAGAAGACGCTCGGGCAGTGGATCAATTCGCCGGAGCATCGCAAGAATCTGTTGCTGCATAACGCGACCAAGGTCGGCATTGCCAGCGCCAGGACCGCCAACGGCAAGCGCACTTATTGGTCGATGGAGATTGCCGGCGACTACGAGAAGCCGAAGGAGAAGAAGCCGCCGGCAGTCGCGCAAGGCAAGTCAGGTGCAAAGGCAGGTGTAAAGGCTGGTGCGAAGTCGGAGACCAAAACGGCTGCGAGGCCGGAGGGCAAATCAGAATTCCACTGGGGCGCCAAGCTGCCGTCCAAGCCCGCCGACTGCCATCTCAGCATCAAGCTGATCGGGTTGTGTATTTGAGACTTCCTCTCTGCCGTCATTCCACGTTCGCCCTGCGGGCGCCCCGAATGATGATAGGACAGGCCGCGAAGAATGAGTTCGAGGTGGCCACGCTACGCTTTGCCAGCCCTGTGCACCGTTGCAATGCGTTATCGCGCCAGCCGCTTCAGGTGCAGGTAGCTCGGATCGAACTGACCGATCGCGCATAGCTTTGGCCAGTCGCGGATCGTCAACAGGCCGTTGCGAAAGTCCATCGTGCCGCCGGCGCGGAGTTCGCTCAGCGTGCGGTTGATGGTTGCGATCGCCATGCCCAGCGTTTCACCGAGCTGTGGCAGGCTGATCGGAAAATCGAGCTCGTTGTCGCGAGTGAGCGCGGATGCACGCGCGCGATAGAACAATTCGCAGAACAGATGCGCCATGCGCGCGGGCTTGCTGCGGGCGCTGTTGTTGGTGATGGCCTCGCGGAAGATCGACGCATCGATCAGCGTCTCGCGCCAGATGGCGAACCCGACTGGAGGACGCAGCTCGAAGGCCTTGATGAGCTCCTTGTGCGGAATACAGGCGACGTGCGCGGGGCCGATCGCACAGACGGCATGATCCATCCGCTCGATGAACAGCCCTTGGGCGTCGGGCCAGTCGCCAACCGTGTGAAAGGAGAGATATTGCCGGGGTCCGTTCGGCAGCAGATGATAGCGCGCGACCCACCCGGACATCACCACAGCGGATACGTTGGGATCGTCGCCCTGCCGGATGAAATCCTCGTTCGGCGCAAGCTCCCGGAAGCTGTGGCTGAAGCTGCGGATCACGGCTAGATCCTCGCCGGACAGCCGCGAGTGCTCCTTCAGCTTCGCAACCAGGATCTTGTCGAGACTGGCCAACGCACACCTCACCGTCCGCTTTCTCAGGCCACCCGTATCAGGTGATACGGGCGAATCTTCCGCCCGGTCTAAACTCGGCCGTGGCAGCCGGGTTTCAGAGTGCCGCAAGATCATCGATACGGATGTCAGCTTCGGCCGAGAACGGGCCGATGATGCGCCGAGCGCGGCTGGAACCGTCGCGCGCAGCCCCAGAGAGGGACGACGTGCCGTATACTGCTTTCCTGACCCGCATCTGTCGGCGGCTCATCGCACCGAACCCGCATCTCGACCTCGTCGCGGATGCGTTCGCGAAAGGCGCGTTGCAGCATCCGGCACGCCCGATGTCGGACCAGGAGCTGACGCGCGCGATCCGTGAATTCCAGAACACGCCGCTGTCGGACGCTTCGCTGAGGAAGCTCGGTGCCCGTTTCGCGGAGCCGAAGCCCAAGCGCTAGGTCACGCGCGGCTGCTGCACGGCGATCAGGCTTGTGGTGGCCCGCACGAGATCCGCAGGCTGGTACGGCTTTCTGAGAAAATGGACGCTGCCCGGCAATCGCACGTCCTCATCGCCGGACACGACGATGACGCAGAGATGCGGATGTCGTTCCTTGGCGAAGCGCGCGAGCTCGGCTCCGGCAGGTGCGTTGGACAGCCAGAGATCGGTGACCAGCAGCCGCAGCTCGGTGCCGAGTCGCGCCACCACGAGCTCCGCCGCCGCCGCGCTGCTGCAATGGATGACGTCGATGTTCTCATGCGCGAGGACACCGGCCAGGGTGTCGCGCTGGAGCGTGTCGTCTTCGACGACCACAGCCAGCCTTGGAACGCGGAATTGCATCGCTCGATCCTCATGCCCTGAGGCCGGTTAATCCCGAACGATCGAAATAGTTCAGCGGTCCAACAACATGGCAGGGGACAGCTGCACGAGGTCATCATACCGGCGTCGCTGCGCCGACGATGTCGGTGTGATCTCGTCGTGACGCGAGGCGGTCATCCGCGTCCCTTGTTGGCGGCGTGGTCTTCGCGCTGTTCGGTCTGGATCCAGCGGCTGTCCCGGCCGCGTTCGCGCGAGCTCTGGGCCTTGTCGCGATTGCTGAGCACGTCGTTGTCGCCGAGCAGTTCGTCCTGCAGGTCGGTCATGGCGCCACTGCCGTCGCCCTTGGCCTTGATGGGCGCCCCTGCATCGGGTTTTCCGCTAACGGTCGCGGCGAAAGCTTTCTCGTCATCAAGGTGCCGCGGATCCGGCCCGTCCGGATTGCGCTCCAGGATGCGGAGCTGCTGCTCATGGGTCTTGCGGCCTTGGAGCTGTGCATGGCGCGGCGGCTGCGTCCGGTCCGGCTTCGGTGGCGCACGGCGCCGGTCCATCACCTCCGCCTTGTCGATGCCGCCTTGCCGATTGGTGTCGTTCTCGACATCGCCCTCGAAGGTGTTGGCGCCCTGCAGCGCCTCCAGATCTTCCAGATCGGCCTGCGCCATGGTGACGCCCTTGGAGCCGCCGATGCCGGGATTGCGCACGAGGTCGACATTGGTCGGGCGAGGGAGCTTGGAATGCTTGTTGCTCATGGCTGATCCTTTCGGTGCAGGGTCGTTGTGGCCGCTTTTGTCTGCGGCATCGCGGCTGCGCCGGGAGATCGTGCGCGACCGCCAGAAACAGGAACCGTGTGGGCTAGCCTGCGCCGGCTCCTGTCCGTCTCCAAGGCCAACGCAAAAACCTCACCGAAGTTCTATTTGCAGAGTTCTAACTAAGTCCACCGTCTGCAAGCGAGTTCACGGCGGGGAACAGTCGTCCCGGCGCATGGAGCTATGTCGATGATGGAACCGCTCAACGGA
>NZ_JBARGP010000465.1:0-17845 GCF_049798375.1 Bradyrhizobium sp. | reverse complement strand
GGATCGAGCGGATCAGGCCCTGCGTATAGGGATGGCGCGGGTTGGCAAACAGACGCTCGACCGGCGCCTCTTCGACTACCCTGCCCGCATACATCACGACCACGCGCTGCGCGACCTCGGCGACCACGCCCATCGCGTGGGTAATCAACATAATGGACATCCCCAGCCGCTCCTTCATGTCGAGCAGGAGGTCGAGGATCTGCGCCTGGATCGTGACGTCGAGCGCGGTGGTCGGCTCGTCCGCGATCAGGAGCTTTGGATTGCACGACAACGCCATCGCGATCATCACGCGCTGGCGCTGGCCACCCGAAAAGTGATGCGGATAATCGTGCACGCGGCGTTGCGGATTGGGGATCTGCACCAGCGCCAGCATCTCGGTGGCGCGTTCCAGTGCGGCGCGCTTACCAAGGCCTTGATGCAGCCGGATCACCTCGGTGATCTGCTCGCCCACTGTATAGACAGGGTTGAGCGAGGTCATCGGCTCCTGAAATACGATGGCGATCTCGCCGGCGCGGATCTGGTTCATCTCGTCCGCCCGGAGCGGCACGAGGTCACGGCCCTGCCACAGGATCTGGCCGCCGACGATACGGCCCGGCGGCATCGCGATCAGCTTCAACACCGACAGCGCGGTGACGGTCTTGCCGGAGCCGGACTCACCGACCACGCACAAGGTCTCGCCGCGGCCGATCGCGATGTCGACGCCGTCGACGGCCTGAACACGACCCTCGTCGGTGTCGAAATAGGTCTTCAGGCCCCTGATATCGAGCAAAGGCGAAACGCGCGTGTCCATCACATCACCTTTCGCGGATCGAGCGCGTCGCGCAGGCCGTCACCGATGAAGTTGATGGTGATGACGGTGAGGAAGATGGCGCCGCCGGCAAACAACGCCCAGTGCGGCGCGATGTCGAGATAGTCCTTGGCGTCATACAAGAGCCGGCCCCAGGTCGGAATGTCAGGCGGAAAGCCGAGACCGAGGAACGACAGCGTCGACTCCGCAATGATCGCGGCCGCGACGTCGATGGTGCCGGCGACGATCACCGGCCCGAGCGCATTGGGCAGGATATGGCGCACCACAAGCCGCAGCTTGGAGGCGCCGAGCGCCCGTGCCGCCTCGACGAATTCCTTCTCGCGCAGCGACAGGAATTGCGCCCGCACCAGACGCGCGACCGGCATCCAGCGGAAACCGCCGATCACCAGCACGATCAGGATGAAGGTGCCGCCTTCGGAACCGACCCAGGCCTTGAGACCGTCGCGGAACAGATAGATCACGAGCAGCAGCAGCGGCAGTTGCGGCAGCGACAGGAACAGATCCGTCACCCACATCAGCGCCGCGTCGACCGGCCCCTTGGAGGCGCCGGCAATGGAGCCGACGACGGTGCCAAAGAACAGACCGACCGCCATCGCCGCGAAGCCGACCGCGAGCGAAATGCGGCCGCCATAGAGCATGCGCGCCAGCAAATCCTGCCCGAGATCGTCGGTGCCGAACGGATGCTCCCACGACGGCGTCGCGAGCCGCGCGGTGAAATCAATATCGTCGATCGCGACGCGCCAGACCCAGGGGCCGACCAGGATGGCGAGCGCGAGCAGTCCCAGCACGACGACGCTGATCGCAGCCATGCGGTGACGGCGAAAGCGCCTGAGCGCGTCGCGGCCCGGCGAGAAGCGCCGTTTCGGGGCCGCTGGGATTACCGCAGCCTCAACGGAAGGAGATACGTGGGTCAAGCCAGCCATACAGGATATCGGCAACCAGGTTGAAGAGGACGACGAGGCAGGCGAACACGAAGGTCACCGCCATGATCACGGGCGTATCGTTGGCAAGAATCGCTGAGATCAGGAGTGAGCCGATGCCGGGAATGCGGAAGATCTGCTCGGTGATGATGGCGCCGCCGAACACGGTCGGCATCTGCAGCGCCACCAGGGTCACCACCGGGATCAGCGCGTTGCGCACCACGTGCCTGGTGATGACCTTCCGCTCGGCGAGGCCCTTGGAGCGCGCGGTGGTGACGTAATCGAGCTTGATGACGTCGAGCACGGCGGAGCGGACGTAGCGGGTGTAGGACGCCGCCTGGAACAGGCCGAGCACGGCGACCGGCATGATCGCCTGCTTGATGTTCTCCCAATACCACAGCCAGCCGGTGGCATGGATGTCGGCGCGATAGACGAACGGCAGCCAGCCAAGATTGACGCTGAAGATCAGGATGAACAGCAGGCCGGTGAAGAAGGTCGGAAGCGAGAAGCCGATGAAGGCGAAGGTGTTGGCGATCTGGTCGAAGATCGAATAGGGCCGCATCGCCGCCAATACGCCAACGGGCAAAGCCACCGCGAGCGCCAGCAGTTGCGAGCTCCCGACCACGTAGAGCGTGGCCGGGATCCGCTGCAGGATCAACGTATCGACATTGACGCGGCTGGCAAAGGAGAAGCCCCAGTCGCCATGCAGCATGGCGACCAGCCAGTGCAGGTAACGCAGCAGGATCGGGTCATCCATCCCGAACTTGATGCGCAGGGCCTCGCGCACTTCGGGCGGAATGTTCGGGTTACTGGCAAGCTCGCCGAACGGATCGCCCGGCGCCAGCGCCAGCAGCACGAACAGGATGAGGCTGATGCCGAGCAGGCTCGGCAGAGCGACGACGAGGCGCCTGAGAAGGTAATTTCCCATCGCTCAGCGCCTTAACGATTGGAGGCTGATCATGCTGCTGGATCGGCGCGATCAGCTCTCGCGATACCAGTTCGCAATCTGCCAGAGATCGTTGTCCCAGCCGCTCTTGTTCACGACCATGCCGTTCTTCAGCCCAATGCAGTTGCGGCGATTGATCTCCGGCTGGACATAGTTGTCGGCGACGACGAGATCGTTGAGCTTGATGAACAGCGCGGCCCGCTTGACGGGATCGAGCTCCTTCTGGGCCTGACGATAAGTCTCGTCATAGTCCTTGTTCTGCCAGCGCGTGATGTTGCGGCCCTGCCACTTGTTCTCCTTGTTCGCGATCTCCCAGGAGACGAACTGATTCATGAAGAACTGCGGGTCGGCCTGCGGCATGGTGGTCTGGTACATCTCCATGTCGCAGTAGAAATGCGTGAACGTATCCGGGTTGGCGGCGTCGGAGGAGAAGAACACCGAGGCGACCACCGACTTCAGCTCGACCTCGATGCCGGCCTTCCCGAATGCCTGCTTGATGATCGCCTGGTTCTTCTGCCGCGGCGCGTTGATCGAGCTCTGGAACACCAGCTTGAGCTGCTTGCCGTCCTTCTCCCGCACGCCGGACGAGCCCTTCTTCCAGCCGGCCGCCTCCAGGATCTGGTTGGCCTTCTCGATCGAGAACTCGAACTTGTTGTTCGGCGAGCGGAAGCGCTCGGGGTTGTTGAGGAAGTTCGCTGTGGCAACACCGGCGCGGCCGTAGATGAACTTCTGTACCGAGGCGCGGTCGATCAGGAGATTGATGGCTTTACGCACCGCCGGATCGGAGAACAACGGATGCTTGGTCTTGACGCTGGCGCGCTCGCCATCGACCTCGGTCCAGGGATCGGCCACGTTGAGGGCGATGTATTCGATATGCCCGGTGACCGTCAGTTGGGCCTTGCCCTGGCCACCGGCCTCGAGCTTCTGCAGGATCTCGTCCTCGACTTGCAGATTATAGGCGTAGTCGTATTCGCCGGTCTGCAGCACCGCGCGTGCCGCCGACACCGCGTCGCCGCCGCCCTTGACCTCGACCGTGTCGAAATAGGGACGGTTCGGCTGATGATAGTTGGGATTGAGCTTGGCCGAGACGGTGTCGCCGGGCTTGAAGTCGACGAACAGATAGGGGCCGGTGCCGACCGGCTTCAGATTGGTCGGCGCATCGCGCGACTTGCTGCCGATATAGTCGGCAAACAGATGCTTCGGAATGATCAGGCCATAAGCGGCGACGAAGGCGTCGGCCCAAAATGGCGTCGGCTGCGTGAAGGTCAGCTTCACCGTGTGATCGTCGACCTTCTCGGCTGACTTGATGCCCTTGTAGCTTCCGATTGAAACCGCAGCGGTGTCCGGGTTGATCGAATATTGCCAGTTGAAGATGACGTCGTCGGCTGTGAACGGCTGGCCGTCGTGCCATTTGACGCCCTGCTTCAGCTTCCAGATCACCGTGAGGCCGTCCTCGGCGAGCCCGTCGTTTTCCTTGCTCGGAATCTCAGCGGCCAGAATCGGCACCAGATTGCCGTCCTTATCCCAGCCGGCGAGCGGCTCATAGAACAGCCGGGAGCACTCCTGATCCTTGGTGCCGATGGCGAAGTGCGGATTGAGCAGGGTCGGCGCCTGCCAGAACAAGAGCTTCAGCGTGCCGCCGCCGCCGGCCTTGGTCGGCTTGTATTCGATCTGCTCTGCGGCGATCGCGACGCCGGAATGTGAGAGCATGGCGCCGGCCATCGGCGCCGTGAGCCCAACGGCGATCATCCTCTGCACAAATGCGCGGCGTGACAGGCGCCCCGCTTTGACGTCCGCGATCTGGTCTCGAAGGTCCCGCTCGTTCATCCCATCGGCTCCAAGGTGGCGCTGAATGCCCATCGCGAACTCCCCGCACCATCCTTGGAGGAGCACGAAATTGGATCAGCCTTCCGAGCCAGTGTCAAAGCAGAATCCGGGCCAACTTTGGACGGAGACGACACATCGAATCGTTCGCGCTTGCGAAGGAACACGTGCACAACTGCGACGCCCGCCGCGACGGATGGCCCGGCGAGGTCGCAATAAAAATAGCCGCAATCAGACCGTGTGATGCAATCGAGCCGGATTGAGCAAGCGGACGATCTCGCAAATCGCGACCAGTCCGATCAGCCAAGCCATGCTGGTGAGGCCGATCTTTGTCATGATCGCGGCGGTGAAGCTCGCGGCGCCACCGAGCACAGGCGTCGCAGCCAGCAGCACCAGCTCATAGCCGCTGTAGGCGCAGAGCAGCGCCAAGGTCAGCGCGAGCGGCGCGGACAAGCGCAACGAGGCGCGTAGTACGCCTGAGGCAAGAAACGTCGCAACGAGGGCTGCAGCACCGATCACCAGACCCCACATCATCGTCGTCACGTCGATCGGATAATGCAGCACGCCAAAACCGATGCCCTGATTGACGAGCCAGCTGCCTAACACCACCAGCAACGCCTGACGTAGCCGCAGCTGTGCAGCGGCGATGACAGCGAAGGCCGCGAACGGCGTAGCGCAGGCCAGCGCCAGGCTCGCCAATGCGCATGCCCCCGTGAGCAGCGCGAAGCAGAACAGCGGTGCATGCCGCGGCGCGACCGATGCCAAGCGCACGCCGTCACGCGGACCGGCAAGAATGTCGAGAGCCATGGATGATCTCCTTTGCCCGACTCTAGATCATTCGGCGCCGGCGGGACAGACCATCATCTGCCGGACGGTCCGCCGCCGAGTTCCGGCGTGACGCTGCGATACCAATCGTAGATCTGCTCGCCGTTCCAATGCAGCACGCCGTCGAAGCGGTTGACATAGTCGTAGATCGCCGTGAGCGGCTTGATGCGGAACGGCTGGCCGCTGATATAGGCGTGAACAGCGATCGCCATGAATTTCGGCCGCTGTGCGCTTTCCTCATAGAGCTGGTCGAAGGTCTCGACCGCGCGCTTGTACAGATGATCGCTGTCATGATGCTGCACGATCATCATCGGAATGTCGTTGAGCTCGACCGTATAAGGCAGCGTGACGAGCGGCCCTTCCGCGGTCTTGATCACCGTCGGCTCGTCGTCATAGACCCAGTCGCCGATATACTTGACGCCGGCCTCGACCAGCAGCTCCGGCGTCTCCAGGGTCTGCGTCAGGCCGGGACCGAGCCAGCCGACCGGCCGCTTGCCGGTGAACTGTTCCAGCCGGTCCATGCTGCGATGGATCATCGCTTTCTGGTCGGTCTCCTTGTGGATCGGCCCCTGCTCGAAGGCATGCCCCATGAATTCCCAGCCAAGGTCGCGCGCCTCCGCGGCAACGCGCGGATAATCGTCGCAGACGCGTGCGTTGACCGAGAGCGTCGGCCGGATCCCGAGCTTCCTGTACAGATCGAAGAAGCGCCAGCAGCCGACGCGCATGCCGTATTCGTGCCAGCTCCAGTTCGGCACGTCGGGCAGTTGCGGCACGCCGGTCGGAGCCGGGAGGATCTGCCGCGCCATCGGCTTGCCGATGTCCCAGACCTCGTAGTTGACGATAGTCCAGACCACGACGCGGTTGTTGCCCGGCAACTTCAACGGCGGACGATCGACGATGGCGGAAAATTCGCAGCGTTCGCGGGGAAGCATCGGCTGGTTCATCTGCGCGTCCTTCGATTGAAGCGAATAATCTCTTTGCAGCCTTGCATCGCCTCGACGAATACGATGCCTGGCAAGGAAGTTATAACGATCTGCGCTAAAGTTCTGCGGCCGTCCTTAGGTCCCGGGGATGCTGCTCCGCCGCGCGGTCTCCTTCTTCATCCGCTTGAACTTGACGCGGCCGACATCCGGCATTCGAGTCGCGACATAGCCCGCCGCGAGGCAGGCCTCACGCTGCGGCATCTTCTCCTGCGGGCTGCGCAGGCTGTCCCACCAGGAGGCGCGGTGCGCGGCGCGCGGCAAGCTGGCGCCGATGATCTCCTCGATCGCCTCGAAAGAGAGCACGAGCTCGATCGCGGTTTGCTGCTTGAGGTAGTCCCGCAGGGCATCATAGTCGTTCAAATTGCCGCTCCATCATATCCCATCATACCACCAGCGTCCGCTTTGTGCAGCTTACGCGACCAATACACCGCCATCGCAACCGCGCATTAACTCAGCCATGCTTGGTACTCCGCGGCCCGAATTTATACAGGTGCAGATCAACGGAGAAACGGACGCGCCGATGCGAGTGGCAGGTCGACCAGTTCCGGCCAAGCGTCCATCGCGGCTCTCCGCGAAAACACTCATCATCTCCGCGATCTCCACCGTCATCGGCTTCTCCGCAATTTGCGCCAGCGTCATGCTCGACCTGCGTCGCGGCGAGGAAGTGGTGGCGCATCAGTCGCTCGAGAACCTCGCCACCAGCATCGACGCCGACATCAGCCGAAACATCGAGCTTTATGACCTGTCGCTGCGCAACGTTGCCAGCAACATGTTGCTGCCCGAAATCGACGAGGTCAGCAAGCCGATCCGGCAGTTGATCCTGTTCGACCACGCCGCCACCGCCAAGCATTTCGGCGCGATCCAGGTCTATGACGCGACCGGCCATCTCAAGGTCGATTCCGCCTCGCTCGATCCGCAGCCCGAGGATCGCAGCGGCGAGGGATATTTCCAGGTCCATCGCGACAACCCTGATGTCGGCCTCTATATCAGCCGCCCGACCCTGTATCGCAGCACCTATGCGATCGTGCTGAGCCGCCGCATCCAGGCCGCTGACGGACGGTTTCTCGGCGTCGTGGTCGGCTCGATCCGCTTCAGCTATTTCCACGAGCTGTTCGGCCGCCTCACGCTTGGACCGGGCGACAGCATCACCGTGTTGCGTCATGACGGCACGGTGATCATGCGCACCCCGTTCGATCTCGATGACATCGGAAAGAATCTCGCCCGGGTGCCGGGCGTGGCGCGGGCACTGACCGAACCCAGCGGATGGTATGCGAGCGCCGGAACCCTCGACAATGTCCCGCGGCTGATGGTCTGGCGCGACGGCACCAAACCGCTGGTGGTGCTGGCCGGCAAGCCGTGGCGCGAGATCTACCGTCTCTGGCGGACAGAAGCGATCCGGATCGGCGCGACGATGCTGGCGCTGATCGTCTTCGTGGTCGCAGCCACCATGATCGCCGCGCGCGAGATGATGCGCCGCACCGAGGCCGAGGCGCGGCTGGAGGAACTTGCGGCCACCGATGCGCTGACCGGCCTGAAGAACCGGCGCAAATTCGACACCACCATCGAGAGCGAATGGAGTCGCGCCATGCGTCATCATACGCCGCTCGCGCTGCTGATGATCGATGCCGACCACTTCAAGAGCTACAACGACAACCACGGCCATCAGGCCGGTGACCAGATGCTGGTCGGGATCGCGATCTGCATCACGGATTCGGTACGCCGGGCCGGCGATTGCGCGGTCCGCTATGGCGGCGAGGAATTCGCGGTGCTGTTGCCCGGACTGTCGGAGACCTATGCGCTCCGCGTGGCCGAGACCATCCGCCTCAAGGTGCAGAGCTGGTCCGACGAGGCCGCACCGGCGACCGTCAGCGTCGGCGTCGCCGGCGTGACGCCCGCACGCGACAGCGACTGGGCCGATCTATTGCAGGCCGCCGACAAAGCGCTCTACGCCGCCAAGGCCGCCGGCCGCAACCGCTGCATCGTCACCGCGGTGCCGGCGCAGCCGGTGGCGGCTTAGGCTCACACGCCAAATTCGTCATTGCGAGGAGCAAAGCGACCGAAACAATCCAGACTTCCTTCCTGGCTCTGGATTGCTTCGCTTCGCTCGCAATGACGTCGAGAGCTCAGCCCTACCCCGCCAGATACTTCTTCATGTCCTCGCGCAGGCCGTCACGGAGATCGGAGCGGGCCATGCCGAAGGCGATGTTGGCGCGCAGGAAGCCCGACTTCGAACCGCAATCATGCCGCTCGCCCTCGAACTCGACGCCGTAGAATTTCTGCGTCTTCGAGAGGCCGATCATCGCATCGGTGAGCTGGATCTCGCCGCCGGCGCCGCGCTGCTGCGTCGCCAGGATCTTGAAGATCTCCGGCTGCAGGATGTAGCGGCCGGTGATCGAGAAGTTCGAAGGCGCGGTGCCCTTGGCCGGCTTCTCGACCATGCCGTCGACCTCGAACATGCTGCCGTCGCGCTTGCCGACGCCGCAGATGCCGTATTGATGGGTCTGGTCCGCGGGCACTTCCTGCACCGCCAGCACGTTCGACTTCTCCGGCAGCCTGTTGGCGGCCGCGATCATCTGCGCCAGGCAGCCCGGCGCGTTCAGCACCAGCTCGTCCGGCAGCACCACCGCGAATGGTTCGTCACCGACGATGTCACGCGCGCACCACACCGCGTGGCCAAGCCCGAGCGGCGACTGCTGGCGGGTGAAGCTGACCGCGCCGGCCGCAGGCTGGTCGCGCGCCAGAATTTCCTGCTCGGCCTTCTTACCCCGCGCCGCCAAGGTCGCATCGAGTTCGTACATGAGGTCGAAGTGGTCCTCGATCGCGTCTTTGTTCCGCCCGGTGACGAACACGAAATGCTCGATGCCGGCCTCCCTGGCCTCGTCGAACACATATTGGATCAGCGGCTTGTCGACGATGGTCAGCATCTCCTTCGGCATCGCCTTGGTGGCGGGAAGGACGCGGGTGCCGAGGCCGGCAACCGGAAAAACGGCTTTGCGGATCTTCATGGGATGGCACTAAACCTTATAGCGATAATGAATGCGAAAAGGATCGCATCTTGGTAGCGGGTTTGCAGCCGAGAACAAAGGCGGATGTTGGTCGGCAGTTCCAGTCTCATTCATAAGGGACGTCAAATGTCCCTATTGTGAAATTAGATGTCTGGTAAGGCTTTGGTAACCAGGAACGGGCCTCCTGAAAGCCTGATTTGCGGGCAAAGGGGTAAGCCATGGCAAGACGGGAACCCTTGAAGATGTGGCAGGTAGCGGCCATCGCCGCCGCCGCTGCGATCGCCTGCGCCGCGCCCGCCCGGGCCCAGGGGGGCAGCGGCCCGCTGAGCTTCCTCGACAATCTTTTCACCGGCAGCTTCGGCAATGGCACCGGCAATACGCCGTCGCCGCAATCCGCTCCCGGCCTGCCGGGGCAATGGAGCGGTGAGGACGGCGCCTCGGGCCATCCGCTGATGACCGCATCCGCGATCCGCGAGGCAGCCGCAAATTTCGACAATTGCGTCGCCGGCATGTGGCCTGATGCCGCACGCCGCAACATCTCCCAGGAGAATTACCAGCGCTTCACGGCCGGCCTCACGCCCGACCTTCACATCATGGATCTGATGGATGCGCAGCCCGAGTTCACCAAGTCGATATGGGATTATCTCGACATCCTGGTGAACGACAATCGCCTCGCCAAGGGCCGTGAGGTGTTGGCCAAATACAAGGCGCAGTTCGATGCCGCCGAGCGCGCCTATGGCGTCGACCGCACCATCATCGCGGCGATCTGGGGCATCGAGTCGAATTACTCCACCCAGGTCGGTGACCGCAGCGTGCTGCAATCGACCGCGACCTTGGCCTGTATCGGCCGCCGCCAGGATTATTTTAAGGAGGAGTTCCTCTCGGCGCTGGAGATCCTCAACCGCGGTGACTTGCGCCCTGAACAGTTGCACGGCTCCTGGGCCGGAGCCTTTGGTCCGACCCAGTTCATGCCGACCGCCTTCAAGCGCTTCGCGGTCGACGCCGATGGTGATGGCCGTCGCGATGTCGTCGACGATCCGGCCGACCTGATCGCCTCGACGGCCAACAATCTGAAGAAGGACGGCTGGCAGCAGGGCCAGCGCTGGGGCTATGAGGTCGTGGTCCCGCAAGGCTTCAACTACATGCTGGCCGACCGCGCCAAGGCCATGACCTTCGCGCAATGGCAGCAGATGGGCCTGAAGCGCGCCAACGGCCAGCCGTTCCCCGCCACGAACGAAAAGGTCTATCTGCTGGCGCCGGCCGGCGCCCAGGGGCCCGGCTTCCTGATGGCGCAGAACTTCCGCGTCATCATGAAATACAACCCGGCCGAGGCCTATGCGATGGCGATCGGCCATTTCGCCGACCGGCTGCGCGGCGAGCCGCCGTTCGTGCAACCCTGGCCGCGCGATGAGCGCACGCTGGCGCGCGCAGAGCGGCTGGAGATGCAGCAGCTTCTCGCCCAGCGCGGCTTCTACCGCGGCACCCCGGACGGACAGTTCGGCGGCCAGACCCGGGAGGCCCTGCGGAACTTCCAAGCCTCGATCGGCACGCCGGCCGATGGCTTCGCCTCTGCGGACGTGCTGGAGCGGCTGAGGGGACGGTAACAGCCGATTTTACCTCTCCTCATAAAGACACGGGAAGAGGGAGCACACCGCCGATACCGCCCGCACAATCTCAATGCCCGATTCCGCCCAAAAGCAACCCTGCCTGCAATGAGTGGATGCCTGCCCAGACGGGAACCGCGAATGCCTGTTTGCGGCCCTTTTCCGCACTTACTATAAGGTGACTGACGAATTTGCCGCGCGACAGGTGCGCATGACCAAGCTGAAGTCCTTTTTCAAGCTCATCACCGAGCCCGGCCTGCTGGTCGCGCTGACGGTTGCGATCGCGATGCTGGTCGGCATCGTCAGCCCGGCATCGGCGCAGTTCTTCTTCAATCCGTTCGCCTCGCGGCCGTCCCCCCCGCCGCGCCAGGGCGGCGGCGGCCATGGCTGGTTCGGCAGCGATTTCTTCCAACCGTTCCAGCCGCAGCAGCCCAAGCGGGTCTACCAGGATTATTCGAAGGCTCCGCCGCCTGAGCACCACGACAATGCCAACGCGCCCGAGCGCTATGTGCTGGTGCTCGGCGACGCCATGGCCGACTGGCTCGCTTACGGCCTGGAAGACGCCTATGCCGAGCAGCCCGACATGGGCGTGGTCCGGAAGGGCAAGAACGGCTCCGGCTTGATCAAGTACCAGTCGAAGGGCGAGCCGGCCGATTGGGCGGCCGCGGCCAAGGGCATCCTCGCCGCCGATCGCGCCGACGCCATCGTGGTCATGCTCGGTCTCAACGACCGCGTCTCCTTGCACGAGCCTGCCGTCGAGAAGACCGACGACAAGAAGGCGGACAAGGCCAAGAAGGACGCCAAAGGAAAAGATCAGGGAAAAGATAAGGCCAAAGAACAATCCAAGGACCAGAAGCCGGGTGACACCGCCGCCAAACCCGATGACAAGCCGGCCGACACCGATCTGCCGCAGGATGATGCCGACAATGACGACGGGGTGGCGGCGCCTGAAAAGACGGTGCGTTCGCCGAACGGCATCGCTGAATTCCATGACGATCGCTGGGTCGAGCTCTACACCAAGAAGATCGAGGAGATGATCGGCGTCCTCAAGAGCAAGGGCGTGCCGGTGATCTGGGTCGGCCTGCCGGCGGTGCGCGGCCCCAAGGGCACGGCGGATGCGCTGTTCCTGGACTCGCTCTATCGTGACGCCGCCGGCAAGGCCGGCATCACCTATGTCGACGTCTGGGACGGCTTCGTCGACGAAGGCGGCCGCTTCATGCAGAAGGGACCCGACTTCGAAGGCCAGCCGCGCTCGCTGCGCTCGCCCGACGGCGTCTATTTCACCCGCGCCGGTGCCCGCAAGCTCGCCCATTATGTCGAGCGCGAGATCACCCGCGCGCTAGCGGGACGGTCGGCTCCGATCGAGCTGCCGAGCGAGCCGGCGACGCCGGATGCCAATGCGCCGCCCGGCCAGCCGGCGCCGCGCCCGATCGCCGGTCCGATCCTGCCATTGGTCGCCTCCTCGGTCGGCACCGATCAACTGCTCGGCGGCCCTGGAGGTAGGCCGGCTGCAGTCGATGCACTGGCCGCACGAACCCTCGTCAAGGGTGAGGCGTTGAGCCCGCCCGCCGGCCGTGCCGATGATTACGTCTGGCCACGCCGCGAAGTCGGCCGCGAGCAGGCCAAGGAGCCGCCGAAAGAACCAAGCAAGGAACAGGGCAAGCCCGACACGCCTGTCGCCGCGACCACGCCGGGCGAGACAAACCCGGCTACGCCCGCCGCCGCGCCGACACAGCAGAAGCAAAAGCGGATGACCGCGCCGACCGCGCCAAGCCAATCGCAGCCGTCCGGAGCCGGGCAGAGCATTCGTGAATTCTTTGGCTTCGGTGGGCCTCAGCAGCAGCCGCAGAAGCCGCCGGCCGCGCATAACCCTTCGCCGACCGGACCTCGGCCGGTCGGCCGCGCAGCCGCGGCGCAGGATCAGCCGACGCGTTGAGCGGCTTCGGGCTTTAAGTTGAGTCCCAAGCAAAGCGGCCCGCCTTCGTCTCTCCTTACAGAGAGCCGAAAGCAGGCCGTGCCTCACCACCTTTGGGTCGCGTCGATGACGCGCTCAGCTTTAATAGCGCCAACGCGACGGCGGCGGACGCCGCGCCGGGCGCGACATCAGCAGCGCCAGCGCGAAGCCGATGCCTCCGGCGACCAGCAGCGCGCCGAGCGGATTGTCCTGCACCTTCTGCGTCAAGGCCTGGGTGCCGTCGCGCACGGTGTCGGTGCTGTTGCCCAGCTTGTCCTTGGCGAAATCCATCGCGGCATCGCTGGCGTCGCGCGCCGCATCCTTGGCTTGGCCATAGAGATTCTGCACCACGCCCGAGGCTTCGCGCACGCGGCCAGAGGCCTGCGTTTCCTTGTCGCCGGTCAAGTCGCCAAGGCCGCCTTCCACTTTGCCCGCGACATCCTTGGCCGTCCCTGCAATCCGATCGGTGTCCATCGCCGCACTCCCTTTGCTGCCCGGAATTTGATGCTCAGCTAACCGGCGAGGACGGCGCGGGTTCCGTTCAAAGAATAAGTCCGCCGTCGACCACGATGGTCTGTCCGATGACGTAGGACGACAGCGGCGATGCCAGGAACACGGCCGCGCCCGCCATGTCCTGCGGCGTGCCGAGCCGCTTCAGCGGAATCCGCGCCAGCGCCCCTTCGAGCCGCTTGGGATTCGCGGTCGTGACCTTTGTCATCTTGGTGTCGACCAGACCGGGCGCGATGCCGTTGACGCGGATGCCGTCCTCGGCCCACGCCTCCGCCAATGTGCGCGTCAAGCCGACCGCCCCCGTCTTCGAGGCGTTGTAGGCCGGATTGCCCATAGTGGAATGATACGCCGCGGTCGAGGAGACGATGATGAGCGCGCCTTTCGCTGCGCTGAGCATCGGATGGAATCGGGTCGCGCAAGCCATCAGGCTGATCAGGTTGACCTCGAGCACCTTCCGGAACCCATCCATCTCGAATTCACCGCGGCGATACAGCACCGCGCCCTGCGCCAGCACCAGGATGTCGAGCCGGTCGAATGATGGCGCGAAAGCCTCGATCGCGCTCGCCCTGCTGACGTCGAGCCGCGCGTAATCGAGCCCCTCCAGATCCGAGCCCTCCTCCGCCGCATAATCCCGCGCGCTGTCCCGCGTGCCGCAGACCGTGACGCGCGCGCCACGTTTGCGAAACGATTGTGCAATGCCGTTGCCGATACCGCTGGAGCCGCCGACCACCAGCACCTGCTTGTCCGTGAAGTCGAGCTCGTTCATGTCCCGCCTCCTCTCGCTTGTTTTCTCGTTCGTTGTTTGACCTGTGTGCGGATCGGTGCGAGCGTTGTCAACGTAAGCCCTCGTGTCTCAAATTTTCCGAGAGTCGCACAATGCAGAACTACAAGCGGCTCAGCCGCTCGGTGCAAGGTCTGACCGTGCTGATAACGGGCGCAGGTTCGGGCATGGGCCGCGCCACCGCACGCGTGTTCGCCGACGAAGGCGCGCACGTCTCAGTCACCGACGTCAACAGTGAGGCGGCGCAAGCTGTCGCCGGTGAGATCGAGGCCAACGGTGGAACAGCGCGAGCCTGGCAGCTCGATATCGGCGATCGCGATGCGATCCCGCGCGTTGTCGATGCGGTCGCCGCACATTTCGGCGGCCTCGACATCGTGGTCAATAATGCCGGCATCTCGGTCCGCGCGGCGATCGATAATCCCGCTTATGATGATGCCTGGACGCGCGGGCTCAGCGTGATGCTGACGGCCCAGCAGCGCATCATCCGCGCGGCATTGCCCTATCTGCGCAAGTCGGGCAGCCCGCGCATCGTCAACATCGCATCCACCGAGGCGCTCGGCGCGACCGCGCTGCACAGCGCCTATTCCGCCGCGAAGGCCGGCGTCACCGGTCTGACGCGCTCGCTTGCGGTCGAGCTCGGCCGCGATGGCATCACCGTCAACTGCATCTGCCCCGGACCGATCACCACCGCGATGACGGCACGCATTCCCGACGAGCAGAAGGCCGTTTATGCCAGGCGCCGCACCGCGCTCAACCGCTACGGCGATCCGGAAGAGGTCGCGCATATGACGCTCAGCCTGTGCCTGCCGGCGGCCTCGTTTCTCACCGGCGCGGTGATCCCGGTCGATGGCGGGTTGATGGCGCGCAACGCATGACAGGGCATGTTTGCGCGCGTTGACATCGCGCTATTCAGTAGTAGCGTTGCTGGCAACAGAGCGGGATCAATCCCGCCGTCAGGAGAAACGTGCCATGGCCATTGCAATCCGGCAGCTGCATCCCTGCTTCGTCGGCGAAGTGTCCGGCGTCGATCTCGGCAAGCCGCTTGCGAGCGATGAGGTCGCGCAGCTGCAGGCTGGGATTGACCATTATGGGGTGCTGGTGTTTCACGGCCAGGACATCACCGACGAGCAGCAGCTCGCATTTGCACTGAATTTCGGCGAGCGGGAGAAGGCCCGCGGCGGTACCGTCACCAAGCGCGAAGATTATCGGCTGAGCACCGGGCTGAACGACGTCTCCAATCTCGGCAAGGATGGCAAGCCGCTGCCTGCAGACCACCGCAGCCATCTATTCAATCTCGGCAACTGCCTGTGGCACTCGGACAGCTCGTTCCGCCCGATTCCGGCGAAGTACTCGATCCTGTCGGCGCGCGTGGTCAATCCGAAGGGCGGCAACACCGAGTTCGCGGACATGCGCGCGGCCTATGATGCGCTCGACGACGAGATCAGGGGCGAGATCGAGGATCTCGTCTGCGAACATTCGCTGATGTATTCGCGCGGCGCGCTCGGCTTCCTCGATTACAGCGAGGAGGAGAAGCGGATGTTCAAGCCGGTCCGTCAGCGCCTGGTGCGCACGCATCCGGCACATGGCCGCAAGTCGCTGTATCTGTCATCGCATGCCGGCGCCGTCAGCGGCATGAGCGTGCCGGAAGGACGGCTGCTGCTGCGCGACCTCACCGAGCACGCGACGCAGCCGCGATTCGTCTATGTCCATCGCTGGACACTGCATGATCTCGTGATGTGGGACAATCGCCAGACCATGCACCGCGTCCGCCGCTACGACCAATCGCAGCCACGCGACATGCGCCGCGCCACGGTCGCGGGCACCGAGCCGACGGTGGCGCAGCAAGCGGCGGAGTAGGCACGCACTGAGCCGTCATCGCCCGCGAGGCGGGCGATCCAGTCTTCACAGGCATCGTAATAAGTCGAGAAGCTGTGGCATACTGAATGCCCCGCCTGCGCAGGGCATTACCGAGCGAGCTACGCATGCCCCGCTTCGTTCGACAGCATGCCGGGATCGATGCCGATCTTGCGCAGCGCGCGATCATATTTATCGTCGATATCGTCGCCGAAAATCAGCTCGGCATCGGCATCGCAGTGCAGCCAGCCATTGTCCTGGATCTCGGACTCCAGCTGCCCCGGCCGCCAGCCGGCATAGCCGAGTGCCAGGATCGCATGCTGCGGCCCGTTGCCGTTGGCGATCGCCTTGAGGATATCGACGGTCGTGGTCAGGCAGACGCCGTCATTGATCTTGAGCGTCGCATTGGCGATGAAATAGTCGCTGGAATGCAGCACGAAGCCGCGCCCGGTGTCGACCGGGCCGCCCGACAGCACCTTCATGATCTCGGCACTGCCCGCCAGCTTGATCTCTTCGCTTTCCTTGATGATGTTGAGCTGCATCAACAGCTGCGGAAAATCGATGCTGCCGGCCGGTCGGTTCACCATGATACCCATGGCGCCTTCGGCCGAATGGGCGCAGAGATAGATCACCGATCTCTCGAAACGCGGGTCACCCATCACCGGCATGGCGACCAGCAAGCGTCCGTCAAGGTAGCCTTGGCCCGAGACATCGTCGCTGGATGCATCGCTGCCGATGCCGATTATCCTGCGACCGACGTCGCCGTGCCTTTTTCCCTCAGGATTCATCCGCGAGGACTCTCATGCGTCATGGCATCCTGATATCGGGATGCGCATCTGTCAATCAAGGTTCGCGCCGCCGATATCGCTCACAAGCAATTCAATGGTTTACGCGTCTATCCCGGATTAAAGACGTCTCATGAAGACCTTGGTTCCTCCCCATCTCGCTTTCGCACTCCTTGCCGCTCTGTGCGCATCGTCGTGGTTTGCGACGCCCGCTTGCGCGCAGGACGCGTCATCGTGGCAACAGGACAGCCATTCGCAGTTGCGCCTGTTGGCGGGATCGCGCAGCGGAACGGTGCTGCTCGGCGGCATCGTGCTGCAGCTGCAGCCGGGATGGCATACCTATTGGCGCAACCCGGGCGATTCCGGCGTGCCGCCGCGATTCGATTTCTCGAAGTCGGACAATATCGAGGCGGTGACGGTGTTGTGGCCGGCGCCGACCAAGTTCGACGACGGCGCCGGCGGCCATTCGCTCGGCTATCATGACCAGATCGTGCTGCCGCTACGCATCGTGACCAAGAACGCCGACAAGCCGGTGATCCTCCGCGCCGATATCAGCTACGCGGTGTGCGAGAAGATCTGTATTCCCGTCGATGCCAAGGCCGAGCTGCCCTTCACCAGCGTCGCCTCGACCGAAGACCAGACGCTGTTCGCGGCACTCGACACGGTGCCGAAGCCGGCCAATATCGGCGACCCCAATCCGCTGACGATCCGCGACGTCAAGCGCGACGGCCAGTCCGTGGTGGTCGACGTGGCGACGCCGGATGCGCGCGACGTCAATTTGTTCGTCGAAGGCCCGACGCCGGACTGGGCGCTGCCGATCCCGATGCCGGATGCGCACAGCCCGCCCGGCGTCAAGCGCTTCAGCTTCGCGCTCGACGGCCTGCCGCCCGGCGCCAAGCCCGACGGCGCAGCGTTGAAATTCACCCTGGTGGGCACTGACAAGGCCTACGAGTTCAACGTCAACTTGCAGTGAGGCGTGGCTCCCGCCGTAAACTCCGCTGCACCCTCTCCCCTTGTGGGAGAGGGTGGCTCAAGATCGCGAAGCG
>NZ_JBARGP010000464.1:0-4914 GCF_049798375.1 Bradyrhizobium sp. | reverse complement strand
CCGGGAACCAGCGGCATGTCGTCGCCGCCGAGCGAACCATAAACGAACGGCTCCTGCTTGTTTCCGGTGGTCTTCAGCACATCGTCGCGGACGAAGCCGAACGCCTTGCGAACGTCGAGCCCGGGCGTCGTAATGTGGTGCGACAGCGCGACCGTGAACGGGCTGTTCTTGCCGTCGCCGTCCTGGGCGGTCGATCCGGCCTTGGCCGAATAGGCAATCAGCGTGTTCGGGCTGTTCGGCTCGACCTTGGCGAGGCCGCGGCCGATGCCGCGCGCCGCCACTGTCCGCTGCATGGATTTGGAGAACGGGTTGTCGCGGCAGGCGTCGAGAATGACCAGCCGCAGCTTCCGCGCCGGCTCGATCGCGACCAGGATGCGGTCCAGCGACAGCGTCTCGTCATAGACGTCGGTGTCGCGCTCCAGCCGCGCATCGACCGGGATCAGGTAATTTGCACCTTCGACCTCGATGCCATGGCCGGCATAATAGACCACGGCGATGTCGGCATCGCGGGCCGAATCGGCGAACTCGCGCAGCGCGCGCCTGGTGTCCCGCGCGGTGAGATCGTGCCGGTAGTCGACGACGTCGAAGCCCGCCGCCTTGAAGGTCGCGCTCATGACCGTGCCGTCGTTGACCGGATTCGCGAGCGGCGGAACGTTTTGATAGGCGGAGTTGCCGATGATCAGCGCGACCCGCTTCTCCGCGAAGGCCGGCTGCGCGAACAGCAGGGCTGCCGCGATGACGATGAAAAGGCGCGGCAGTCGAAAAAATCGCCGCCAAGGAATCCGACAAAACATTTGAATACCCCCTGTTGGGAGAACCTGTTGCGCCCTTCGCTAGCAGAATGCAGCCGATTTGGCTTGTGATCGAGGTCACGGAGCGCTGTTCCGCCTCCACGCGATGAAGCTGATGATACTTTGTCGCGGGCGGCCGCTGCAGGTTCGCACCTTGCCAAGCCTGCGTTTGCGTTCAAAATGCAGTCTCGCTGTTCCGTCCTGAGGAGATCGCCGTGAGTGCCGACCGTTCCAGTGTTGAAGCCGTGGTGCAAGGCTACTTTGACGCGCTCCATGAGGGTGACGCGGACAAGCTCGGCGCGATCTTCCATCCGACCGCCGACCTCAGGTGGACCGAGAAGGGCGAGCTGAAAGTCCTCACAGTGCCGGATTGGCTCGCCTGGGTGCGCAAGCGCCCGTCCGCAAAGGCGGAAGGCAAGGCGCGCGAGGATTTCATCGTCACCATCGACCGTTCGGATGACAACACGGCCTTCATCAAGGTGCGCTGCCAGCTGCCGCCGCGCTATTTCACCGACTATCTGGTGGCGATGAAGCTGGCCGACGGCTGGCAGATCGTCTCCAAATCCTACCGCTACGATCTGCGCAACTGAGGCGCACGACCGGGCGACATGGCGGCTCATTTTCAGATCTTTCTGATCCTGCTGGCAGTGCTGGCAGGAACTTCGTTGCTGGCGCGGCGGACCAACATGGCGCCGGCGATCCTGCTGATGCTGGTGGGCATCGCACTCGCTTTCCTACCGGGCATGCCGGCCTTCACGCTGCCGCCGGAGGTGGTGCTGCTGCTGGTGCTGCCGCCGCTGATCTATTCGGCCAGCGTCGCCATGAGCTGGCGCGAGTTCAAATATAATCTGCGGTCGATCAGCCTGCTTGCGGTCGGCAGCGTGATCTTCACCGCCTGCGCGGTCGCCCTTGCCACGCATTATCTGATCGGCCTGTCCTTCAGCACGGGCTTCGTGCTCGGCGCCATCGTCGCGCCGCCCGACGTGGTGGCGCCCCTGGCGATCGCCCGCCGGCTCGCGATCCCGCGCCGGATCCTGGTGGTGCTGGAAGGTGAAGGGCTCGCCAACGATGCCACCGCGCTGATCCTCTACCGCTTCGCGGTGGCGGCGATCGCGACCGGCGCGTTCTCGCTGCCGACGGCAACGGGCGAGTTCGCCATCATCGTGGTCGGCGAGATCGCCTTCGGTATCGCCGTCGGCTGGGTCATGCTGCGCGCCCGCCGCCGCAGCCGGGATCCGCAGATCGAGATCACGCTGTCCCTGATCACGCCCTACATCGCCTATTGGATCCCCGAGCATATCGGCGGCTCCGGCGTGATCGCGACCGTCGCCTGCGGCCTCTATATGAGCTGGAACGGCCCGCTGCTGATTTCCGCGGCGACGCGGCTGCAGGGCGTCTTCTTCTGGAACTTGGTGATCTACCTGACCGAGGGGCTGCTGTTCCTGCTCACCGGGTTCCAGCTTCGGCATCTGTACGAGCGATCGAAGGCGTTCCCGCTGGAGGACATTCTGGCCTCGACGGCGCTGGTGATCGCCGTGATCGTGATCGCGCGCTTCGCTTGGGTGTTCCCCGCGATCTTCGCGCCGCGCTGGCTGAGCCGATCCTTGCGCAGGCGCGATCCTGCGCCGCCCTGGCAGTGGGCCTTCATCATAAGCTTCACCGGCGTGCGCGGTGCGGTCTCGCTCGCCGCCGCGCTGGCGCTGCCGCTGACGCTTGCGAGCGGCGCGGCCTTCCCCGAGCGCGACCTGATCCAGTTCGTCGCCTTCGGCGTCATCTTCGTCACGCTGGTCGGATTCGGCCTGACCTTGCCGCGCGTGGTCCGCTGGCTCGGCGTGGCGGACGAAGGCCGCAACGAGATCGTCGCGGAGCACGCCAAGGAGATCGCAGCGCGGCGC
The DNA here is from genome assembly GCF_049798375.1 of Bradyrhizobium sp. GTDB lineage: Bacteria > Pseudomonadota > Alphaproteobacteria > Rhizobiales > Xanthobacteraceae > Bradyrhizobium. The sequence goes on along the minus strand of NZ_JBARGP010000464.1, from coordinate 2,228 downwards.
GAAGCGCTCGACGCGGCCTTGCGGGAGCTCGACGCCATCACCGACGACCGCGACCTGTCCGACGAGGTCGTGAAACTGTTGCGCGCCCGCCAGGAAGTGCGCACCAGCCAGTTGCCGCCTGCCCTCGACTGCGACGAGTACGACGCCTCCGCGCTCGGCATCGAGCTGACGCGCGAGCTGATCAAGACCGAGCGCGAGTTCATTCACGAGATGCTTCGCAACGGCAAGATCACCGACGAGACCCGCCGGCGCATCGAGCGCGACCTCGACCTCGAGGAAGCCAGCCTCGCCAACCGGGAGTATGGCGAGGCGCCGTTGTAGGGTCGTAGTTCTGCTCGCGACATCGCCTCATGCTCCGTCATCGCGGAGCCCTTGGCGACGAAGCGATCCAGGGCCAAGCAAAGATTCTGGATTGCTTCGTCGCAGGTGCTCCTCGCAATGACGGAGTTGGACCAACAAATATCCCACCGCTATTATCGTCCGTTACCGGCTCTTGGCTTCCGGGAGCCCGATGACGGGCTCCGGCGGACGATCCAATATTCCAGAGGCGACGCGGCTCGATCATGACTGCCGCGGCGTACGGGATCATCCGCCTTCGCGGATGATGACGGTTGAGGATGCAGTGCGAGCGTCGCGAACATGCCATTCCGTTCTCGCGACATGATCTGCCCGAGCCATGATGATGTCGTTCCGCCCTCTTTAAACAGAGGGCGCAGGGAAGGCCGGGAGCTCGCCGCTCCCATGGCCCGCGTGCAGAAAAAGCACGCGGCAGAACCACAGGTTCGGCCAAGACATCCCTTGGGCTCAGGCGGTCGTCGCAACACCGGTTCGTTTTCTTTTCACCGGGATCAGCAAGGCGTCAAGCGCCTCGGCTGGCGTTTTCCAGCCGAGTGTCTTTCTCGGACGGCTGTTGAGAGCGGCCGCAACCGCGGCTATCTCATCGGCATCATAGATGCTGAGATCGGCACCCTTGGGGAAGTACTGCCGCAGCAGTCCATTGGTGTTCTCGTTCGTGCCGCGCTGCCAGGGACTTCTTGGATCGCAGAAGTAGACCTGGATTCCTGTGTCGATCCTAAGACGACTGTGCTGAGCCATTTCGACGCCCTGGTCCCAGGTCAGCGAACGACGCAATTCTTCGGGCAAGGTGATGATGGTGCGCGCGATCGCGTCGCGTACAGCTTCGGCTCCGTGTCCTGAGAGCGAAGGCCCGTTGTCTACGCGCGGACCTTCGCCATACCCGGCCAGCCGCGGAAGGTGCAGCAGCATCGTGAAGCGCGTGGTCCGTTCGACGAGCGTGCCGATTGCCGAGCTGGCGGCGCCGAGAATCAGATCTCCTTCCCAATGCCCGGGCACCGCTCGATCCGCAACTTCGGCAGGGCGTTCGCTGATCATGATCTCCGGCGAGACAAAACCTCTGCTTCGCTTTCGCGAGCGCGCCCTTGGCACCCGCAGCACACGTCCTGTTCGCAAGCAGGTCGCCAGTTCACGGCGCAGAGCTCCACGGCCCTGCACATAAAGGGCCTGATAGATGGCTTCGTGGCTGATGCGCATCGTCTCGTCGTCCGGAAAGTCGATCGGTAACCGTCCGGCAATCTGCTCCGGGCTCCAGGCTTTTACCCATCGCCGATCCTTGCCCCGGCTAGGCCGGCGAACGCGAGCGCAGCTCGGGGCCGCCACGGCCCCAGCCAACCGGTCTTCGACATAAGTACGCAAAGCCGTATTCCGTGCAAGCTTGGTCGGCTTGGGACGGCAGGCCGATCGATCGGCATGCCACTGGGCGGCGGTCGCCCGATAAGCCATCTTGCCCGCGTGAGTGGATGCATTGCGATCCAACTCACGAGAGATCGTCGAGGGATCCCGTCCGAGACGACGCCCGATCTCTCGGAGAGAATGGCCCTCCACAAGCAGGAGCGCGATCTCTTCACGCTCCCTAAACGACAGATACCGCCCGGACAGCGGCTTTGCCGAAGGCCTGAACTTCGATGGTGGCATGCCGCCCGCCTTTCGGAACAATCTGCTTCCGATGACTTCTGACACGCCGGCCTTCAGCGCGGCACCTTCAATGCTCAAACCCGTCGCGATCGCCCGCCAGAACAGCTCCTGTTCAGCACGCCCCGCAACAGACGGGCGTCCCAGCGAACCCAGGGCCGCCCGAGTTGATCGCTTCCTTCGAATAGTCATCGCAACCTCCAGATCCAGGAGTGTTGCGACGACCGATTGAATCCGCC
>NZ_JBARGP010000463.1:0-7630 GCF_049798375.1 Bradyrhizobium sp. | reverse complement strand
TGCTCCGCTGACAGCGCGCCCTTGGCGCCCATGATCTCGAACATGGTCTGGGGTTGCGTCTGCCCGAGCACAATCACGCAATCGATCTCCCGGACATCGACCGAATTGACGCAGGCCGCCGCGGTCGCCTCCGAGATCAGGCAGCGGCTGCCGTAGAGCTTGTTGGCGCCTTCCAGGCGCGAGGCAAGGTTCACGGTCGCGCCCATCACGGTGTAGCTCATCATGAAGGCCGAGCCGATGCTGCCGACCAGCGCCTCGCCGGTGGCGATGCCGATCCGGATGTCGCAGTCGGCCGGGATCGCGCGCACGCCGAGCAGCTCCGGCAGCTCCTTGATCAGGCCCTCGACGCGTCCGACCATCTCCAGCGCCGCAAGGCAGGCAGCGTCCGCCTGCTCCGCCTCGTCGATGAAGGGCGGCCCCCAATAGGCCATGATGGCATCGCCGACATATTTGTCGATGATGCCGCGATGCGCATGGATCGGCTCCGACATGGTCGACAGATAACGGTTCATGATCTTGACCAGCCCTTGCGGCGTCACGCCTTCGCTGAGCGCGGTGAATCCCTTCATGTCGCAGAACAGCACCGTCATGATGCGGCGCTGGCCGTCGGCAGCGGCCAGCGCAGGCTGGTCGAGCAGCCCGTCGGCGATGCGCGGATCGATGTAGCGGCCGAACGTCTCCCTGACGCGCTGGTTCTGGCGCAGCCGCTCGACCATGCGGTTGAACGCGGCCGACAACTGGCCGATCTCGTCACGCGTCGTGATGCTGATCGACTGGTCGAGCCGGCCGGCCTCGACCTCGCGCGTGCCTTCCAGCAGCCGCAGCACCGGCCGGGTGATGCCTGAGCCGACCAGCATCGCGAAGAAGAAACCGAGCACGGCGGCGATCCCGGTCACGGCCGCTGATATCACGATGGTCTGACGCTGCTGGCGGACCACGATTGCGGCACCCGCCTCGACCTGGCGCAGCATGTCGGCGCGAATGCCGTCGATCCGGCTGTTCAGCTCGCTCCTGAGCTGGTCGATATGCACCATGATGCGGCTGGCTTCCGGGAAATTATTGGCCTCGAGTTGCTCGAGCACCCTGTCGTTCTCCTCCTCCAGGCGCCGTCGCAGATCGTCCATCGCGTTCTCGATGCGGTCGTCCAAACGCCCCAGGGCGGCATTGTCCGACGGCGTCGAGTTATCGTCGATGATCGCGTTGATGAGCCGGCGCGCCTCTGCGGCCTCCTGCTCGACGGCGGCGTCGAGCTCCTTGAAATTCTTCAGCTGCTCCGCATAAGCCGCCTGATCCAGCGTCGGCTGCATGATCCGCATGCCCATCATCCGGCGGATCGCGACCGCGCGCTCCAGGGAGCGGATGTTGACCCGTGCCAGATGGCCATAGGCGGGGATGTAGCGATTGGTCAGCTCATCCAGAAGATGGCCGACCCGGCTGGCCAGCACCATCGACAGCGCGGAGGTGATCACCGCGAGGACGATCAGCCCGGCGGCGATGCCGATGATCTTCTGCCTGATGGATTTTCGAAACATGGCTTGGGCTCAAATGACGAATGGCCCAGCTAGCCCGAGAGCCCGCGTTTATGCAAATGAGTCGAGTGAGCGCTCTGCTATCGCGCCGGGAAAGGTGCACTCCTCTCCCTGTTCTTCACGGGAGCGGTTGATGCCCTACTGCACCGCCTTGACGATCTGAGCCGGCTGCGAGGCGTAGTAGGCCGCAGCCTCCTCGATCTCGGCCGGCGTCATCGCGCGCGCAATGTTGCGCATCTGCGCGCTGATGTCGTTGCGGCGCTGGCCCGAGGCGAAAGCCTCGAGCTGCGCCTTCAGATAGACCGCGGATTGGCCTTCCAGCCAGGGGCTGCCGGTCTTGTTGTCGAGGCTGCCATGGCAGGAGCCGCAGGGCGCGATGCCGCGCGTCGGCGCGCCGTAGACCACGATGGTGCCAGGCGCTCGCGGCGGCTCCGGATGAAAGGCCGGCAGCCGCGGCAAATAGGCGTAATAAGCGGCCAGATCGACGATCTCCTGGTCGGTCAGGTCGAGCGCAAATGGCGTCATCACCGCGTTCACGCGCGCGCCGGAGCGGAAGTCCGACAGCTCCTTGTAGATGACAGCGGCATACTGCCCGGCGAGATTGGGCGAGTCGGCGCGGCTGATGCCGGTTGGGCCGTGGCAAATGGCGCAGCGTTGCGCCAAGGTCGCTCCGCGGCCGATCGACTGCTGGCTCGGATGCGCCAGCGTGGCCGAAGTCAGCACCACTTTCGAGCCCGGTGCCCCGGCCGGTGGTGCCTCAGTGGTCGCGTTGCCGCTCGGCAGGCCAGCGGCGCTGCAGATCGCGTCCCAGATCCCGGTGAATTTCAGCTGCGGCTGGGCGTAAGGTAGCAGGATGAAGCCGGTCAGCGCCGACAGCAGGAACACGAACACCGTGACGCCAACCGCGGTACGTGTGTGGGGGTTGCGGAACGAGAACAGCTCGCGCGCGCTCATCATTGCGCTCCCACATAGACCGCCGGCACCGAGGTATCCGACCGCACCGCAAGGTTCAGGATCGGGAAGCCGTAATTGGTAATGGTCAGCCCGATCATCAGTGCGATCCACAGCCCGTGGCTATTGAGCACTGCTGGCACGGTGACAGGCGGATGCAGCGCGACGCTGAAGCGATACGGACCGCTGTCCGCCAGCGGAGCGCGCTGGCCGCGGATCAGCACCGCCAGGAACAGCGCGCCTGAGATCACGAGAATCACCGCCCCGATCACCGAGATCGAGACCTGGATCGCCTCCGGCGCCAGCGCCGGATTGGTGTAGTCGTAATAAGCCATCCGGCGCGGCATGCCGAGGATGCCGACATAGTGCCACGGGAAGGTGGTCACGATCATGCCGATGAACCAGAGCCAGAGCTGGGTGCGCATCAGCCCGAGATCGGTCAGCGCGCGCCCCGTGAGATGCGGCCACAGGTCATAGGCGATGGCGAAATACATGATGACGATGGCGCCGCCGAAGATCAGGTGGAAATGGCCGGTGATCCATTGCGTGTTGTGGATTGTCGCGTCGAGTTGGTAGCTCATGTTGATGAGGCCGCCAGCGCCGCCGAAGCCGAGCATGATGAAGGAGAACGTCACCGCCAGCATGATCGGGTTGTCCCATGGCAGCGTGCGAACCCAGCCGAACGCGCCCCTGCCCCCGCGCAGGCGGCTTGCGATCTCGACCGAGGCGCAGATCGTGAACACCGTCAGCAGGGTCGGCACCGCCACCAATGCGGTAAAGGCGGAGTGGACGAACTTGAAGCCGGCACCGACCATCGGATCGGCGAAGACGTGATGGATGCCGATCGGCATCGCCACCACCAGGAACAGGATGAAGGAGATCCGCGCCATGGTGTCGCTGTAGAGCCGGCCGCCGATCGCACGCGGCACGATGGTGTAATAGGCGATGTAGGTCGGGATCAGCCAGAAATAGACGATCGCGTGCAAGGTCCAGGAGAAGAACACCCGCGCCAGTCCCGCATCGATCGTGCTCTTCAGGCCGAGCGCGACCGGGATGATCTGCAGCAGCAATTCCAGCGCGGCGCCGACCGCGGTCCAGGCCCAGAGATAGGAGCCGGCGACATTGGCGAACATCGGCAGCGGCACCACCGCGCCCGGATTGGCTTTCTTCCAGACGTAGAGGTTGATCGACATCAGCGCGACCCAGATCCACGAGCCGACCACGACCAGCACGACGCCGATGTAGTAGAAGGCGCTGCCGATCAGCGGCGGGTAGAAGGTGTAGAGCACCGAGGCGCGGCCGAGCGCCACCGGCACCATCGCCATCACGGCACCGATCGCGAGCAGGACATAGCCGGTCCATGCCCAGCGCGCGCCGACCAGCCGCTGCTGCAACGAAGACTCACTGATCGCATAGCCGAAGCCCATCGCCACCAGGGTCGGGAACACATAGCCCATGACGGTGCCGTGCGCGGTCAGCGAGCGGTAGTACCATTCGGGATTGCTTAGCCAGGTGTGCAGCGGGCTGCGCACGAACATCTGCCAGGCACCGAGCAGCAGTGCTACTCCGAACACCGCAAAGGCGAGCCAGAAATGCGCCAGGATCAGCCGTCTATTCACCAACACAGGACAGTCTCCCCCCGGCCTTGGCCCGCGCCGCGAATGCGGCCTTGTCGATCACCTTGACCTTGCCCCACATGCCCTCGTGGCCGAAGCTGCAAAACTCCTGGCACGGCATCAGATGTTCGCCGGTCGCGGAGAAGCGCATGTACTGCTCGGAGATGTAGCCCGGCACCAGCATGGTGTTGATGTTGGTGCCTTGAACGAGGATGCCGTGCACCACGTCGGCGCTGGTTGCGCGCAAGGTGACCGGCGTATCCACCGGCACCAGGATGCAGGCCGGCGTGAAGGAATATTGCTGCCCGATCGCGCGCACCGTGACTGCGCCGTCGGCGGCGACCTCGGTGCCGAGATTGGATTCCACGAACTCGCCAGCGAGATGAAGCCGCGACGGATCGGTGGTCTCGACGCGCGCCTGCGGCATGGTGGTCCGATGCAGGCCGGCGAGTGCGGCGAGCAAGGTCATCGCGACGATGATGATGACGGAGATGATCGCCCAGCGGCGCTCGGTCCGGACGGCGATCGCGGCGCTGTCGTGATGGTTGTCCGCCTGCACGCTCATTGCAGCGCCCCGCGCGGCAGGAACACGAACAGGTAAAAGGCGAGCCACAGCGCGACCACGATCACAGTGGCGATGCCGGCGACCGTCAGCGCGCCATGCGGACCTTCGGCGACCGCGCGGTCAAGCGCCTGCTCGTCGGCTGAGGCGGGATGTTCGGAATTGATCATGAAATCCTCAATCCAGCGGAGCGGAGCGCAACTCGTTGGCATCGCGGGCCGAGACGGGCGTGCCGCGATTGCCCCAGGCGGTACGGATGTATGAGACCACCGCGGCGACCTCGTTGTCGGACAGCACGCCGGCGAAGGGCGGCATGCCGTAAGGCCGCGGATTGCCCTTGGTGCCCGGCGGATAGCCGCCATTCAGCACCATGCGGATCGGATTGACCGCGGATTGCATCTCGATCGACTGGTTGTTGGCGAGCGGCGGCCAATGCGGCGGCTTGCCCTCGCCCTGCGCGCCATGGCAGCTCGCGCAATTCTTGTCATAGACGGTCTTGCCGAGGCTGATCAGCAGGCTGCTTTCGGTGTTCGGCAGGGTCGAGACCGGTGCTGATGACGCAGAGCCTTCGGCGATGCCCTTCAGATACACCGCCATGGCGCGGGCATCCTCGTCGCTGAGATATTGCAGGCTGTTGTGCACCACCTCGGCCATCGGGCCATAGACCACGCCGCGCGCGGAGACGCCGGTCTGCAACAGGTCGGTGATGTCCTTGATGCTCCAGTTGCCGAGCCCGGCCTCGCGATTGGATGTCAGCGAGGGCGCGTACCAGTTCTGCATCGGGATCAGGCCGCCCTTGAAGGCGTCTGACTGCGAGGTGCCGCCGAGCGCGTTGATCGGCGAATGGCACATGCCGCAATGGCCGAGCCCCTCGACCAGATAGGCGCCGCGATTCCACTCCGCCGACTTGGCCGGGTCGTTCTTGAATTCGCCCTCGCTGAAGTACAGCGTGCGCCAGCCGAGGATGAGCTGCCTGTTGTTGTAGGGGAAGCGCAGATCATGCTCGCGGTTCTTTTGGCGAACCGGCGGGATCGATTTCAGATAGGCAAAGATCGCATCGCTGTCGGCCCGCGTCACCTTGGTGTAGGACGCGAACGGCATTGCCGGATAGATCAGCCCACCGTCCGGGAAGCGGCCGGAATGCATGGTCCGGTAGAAATCGTCCGCGCTCCATTTGCCGATGCCGGTCTCCGGATCGGGCGTGATGTTGGACGAATAGAGCGTGCCGAACGGGGTCGGCATGGCACGGGCGCCGGCAAACGTCCGGCCTTCCGGCGCGGTGTGGCAGGCGATGCAATCGCCGGCGCGCGCGAGGTATTCGCCGCGCTTCACGATATCATTGGTGGCAGCGGTCTGCGCGTGTACGGCGGAAGCCGCCAGCATTCCCGCGAACAATGCCGCGATGCGCGGGAGCGCGGTGAACAGCTGTCTCATCGGCGCACTCCTCATTCCGGCTCGCTGCCGCAGGCAAACGGCAGGACATAGCTGCCCTTCGGCAGCGGCGCCGCATTAGCGGGTGCAGGCCGCGTCGCGAGATAGGCCGCGACCGCGGTGACGTCAGCTTCGGTCAGCTTCGCGGCGACCTGTTGCATGCAGTCCGGCGCCTTGGCCGTGCGGGTGCCATAGCGCCAGCCACCGAGTTGCGCGCTGACATAGTTCGGGCGCAGGCCAAGCAGCCCCGGAATGCCCGGCTCCATGCCCAGCAAAGCGGGGCCGTGGCAGCTCGCGCAGGCCGGGATCTGGGCGGCGACGTCGCCGTGGGTCACCAGCGCCGCTCCGCGCTTCAGAACGTCTGCGCTCGCATCGCTGGCGGCAGGCGTCGGCAATGGCGGATGCTGGCTGGCGAAATAGTCGGCCATGTCCTTTAGATACGGATCGGGCAGGAATTCGAGCAAATAGTTCATCGGCGGATATTTGCGCCGGCCGCTGCGGAAGGCGAGCAGCTGATTGTAGAGATAGCCCGATGGCTTGCCGGCAAGCCTCGGGAAATAGACGTCGCTGGTCCCCTCGCCCTTATTGCCATGGCAAGGCGTGCACGCCTCGACACGTGCCGCCATGGTATCCGGCGGCTGAGTAAGCGTCTGGGACGAAACGGCAAAAGTCGGAAGCGCGACGGCAGAAATCAGGCAGGCATAGGTGAGTCGAACGGACACGCGGCATCCCCTCGTGCGGCGAAGTCAGGCGCTGACGTCGCAACGCAAAACGCAGCCCAGCTAAGTTGGTTCCAGAACGCCGTTCTGCGCCATGTTGCGTCGCGACGCCAGCCCGTTCTGCCGATCGTTTGCGATTCCGCACCGTTTGGCAATGGCGCCGTTCGGCGCAGCCCTTCTGGACCGGATCAAATCCGAGGGTCACACATCTGTCACCCGCAGCCGATTCATTCCGAGCCGGGAATAAACCCGGCCCCTCGCCAGTCTCCTCGCCTGCAAACCCAAAACGGGTGCCACGGAGAAGCGCGATGAGCCATCACGACCATGACGATCACGGCGTCAGCCGCCGCAAAGTGCTGGAATGCATGACCTGGGCCGGCACCGGTGTGCTCTGGACCATTTCCGGCGGCGTGCCGCGCTCGCTCGGCCTGGTTGATGCCGCGCAGGCCGCCGATAAGAAAGCCTCCGGCCTCACCTTCCTGCAGATCAGCGACAGCCATGTCGGCTTCGACAAGCCGGCCAATCCCAACGCGCTTGGGACCCTTGAAGAGGCCATCGGCAAGATCAACACCATGCCGGTCAAGCCGTCCTTCATGATCCACACCGGCGACATCTCGCATCTGTCGAAGGCCTCCGAATTCGACGATGCCGACCGCATCATCTCGCAGGCCAAGCTTGACGTGCATTACGTACCAGGCGAGCACGATTTCCTCGACGAGGACGTCAAGTTCTACAAGGACCGCTACGGCAAGGGGACGCGCGGCGCCGGCTGGTATTCCTTCGACGCCGACGGCGTGCACTTCATCGGCCTCGTCAACGTCG
>NZ_JBARGP010000462.1:0-11522 GCF_049798375.1 Bradyrhizobium sp. | reverse complement strand
ATGATGGATAGCATCATCAAGGCGACCGAGGGCCACAAGATGTATCGCTCGATCATCGAGGCGACGCAGCCGGGCGAGGAGCAGACGCCGCCGCATGCGGTGGCGACCGCCGCCGCCGACCTGGCCTCTGCGATCCACGCCACGGCGATTGTGGCCTACACCTCGAGCGGCACCTCGGCCTCGCGCGTCGCCCGCAAGCGGCCGAGCCTGCCGATCCTCGCGATCACGCCGAACGAAGACGTCTCCCGTCGCATGTGCCTGTTGTGGGGCGCGCACAGCGTGCTGTCGGAAGATATCAACAGCTATGAGGAGATGGTCGAGCGCGCCACGCATTTCGCGGTCGAGGAGGATTTTGCCAAGCCGACCGAGCTTCTGGTGGTGATCGCCGGCATCCCGTTCGCGCAAGCGGGCACCACCAACAATCTGCGCGTGGTGACGGTGCCGCGGTAAGAGCGGCTACTCCATCAGCGTGTCGAACTGCATCAGGCCGTCGGCATCGAAGAACTGGAACGCGCGGTCCTTGACGACGGCGTCGAAGCAGCGCTCGTGCAAAGTGTCCTCGCCGGGATTGCGATCGCCGTCGTTCAATGTTCGGCAATAGCGGGCGCGGTCATTGGTGCGCCAGGTGCCGGTTCGGCCCACATGATGCTCGGTGCCCGCCAGCACCGACAGGGTGCCGTCGGCATATCGGCTCCAGCCGGAACGGCCCATCGGTGCCGCCCGGATGTTGAAAGCCCGGTTCCTATGCACGGGAACAGCGGCATTTCCCCGAGAAAGCGCCGCTTTTGTCGCCTGCCTGTCGTAACGCGCTGTTATCGCGGCTTGAGACTTAGGGGGCCTGAGTCGCCTTGAATGAGCGGCGGAAGCAGCGTGCGGCCGGTCGAGCCGCCGCGGAGGATATGTTGCTCGTCATCGCAATGTCACGAGAAGCTGTTAGGTGGCGCACATGGGAATTGAAACTGCTGGTGACGAAAGCCCGGATCGCCGCTTTCGCACGTTGTTCATCTCCGATGTTCATCTCGGAGCCCGTGGCTCCCAGGCCAATCTCCTCGTCGACTTCCTGCGCCATAATGATGCCGACACCATCTATCTGGTCGGCGATATCGTCGATGGCTGGGCGCTGAAGTCGAACTGGCACTGGCCGCAGTCGCACAACGATCTGGTTCAGAAGATGCTGCGCAAGGCGCGCAAGGGCGCCAAGGTCGTCTACGTGCCCGGCAACCACGACGAGTTCCTGCGCGGCTATTACGGCACGCATTTCGGCGGCATCGATGTAGTCGAAAACATCGTCCACACCGCTGCCGACGGCAAACGCTATCTGATCATTCACGGCGACATCTTCGACCTCGTCGTGCAGAACGCGCGCTGGCTCGCCCATCTTGGCGACAAGGCCTACGACTTCGCCATCCAGATGAACCGGCTGGTCAACTTCTTCCGGCGCATGTTCGGCGTGCGCTATTGGTCGTTGTCGCAATGGGCCAAGCAGAAGGTCAAGAACGCGGTCAACTATATCGGCGCGTTCGAGACCGCGCTGGCGGCGGAAGCGCGCCGTCATGGCGCCGACGGCGTGATCTGCGGCCATATCCATTACGCGACGATCCGTGACGAGCAGGGCATCCGCTACATGAACTGCGGTGACTGGGTCGAGAGTTGCACGGCGCTTGCCGAGAACGAGGACGGCAGCTTCGAGATCATCACCTGGGCCGATCCTCTGAAGCAGCAGACGCCGGTGTCGCAGGTGGCGACACGGGCCGCCGCCTGATCGATGCGGATCCTGGTCGCGACGGACGCATGGCATCCCCAGGTCAACGGGGTGGTCCGGACGCTGGCCATGATGGCGCAGGCGGCGGAAGCGCTCGGCCATGAGGTCGTGTTCCTGACGCCGGAATCGTTCCGTACCTTTGCGATGCCGAGCTATCGCGATCTGCGCTTGGCTTTGCCGTGGCCGGCGAAGGTAGCGAAACTGATCGCCGACAGCCGGCCGGACAGCATTCATATCGCTATTGAGGGACCGATCGGACTGCTGGTGCGGCGGCATTGCCGCAAGCATGGTCTGCCTTTCACCACCAGCTTCCATACCCGCTTTCCCGATTATGTCGCGGCCCGCGCACCGGTGCCGGAGGCGTGGGTGTGGGCGACGTTGCGGTGGTTTCACGGGCCGAGCCAGGCGGTGATGGCGGCGACGCCGGCGCTATCAGGCGAATTGCAGCAGCGCGGCTTCGCCAATGTCGTGCTGTGGCCGCGCGGCGTCGATACTATTCTGTTTCGGCCGCGCGAGGTCGATCTCTGCCTGCCCCAGCCGGTGTTTCTTTGCGTCGGCCGCGTCGCGGTGGAGAAGAACCTCGCGGCCTTCCTCGCGCTCGATCTGCCGGGCACCAAGGTGATCGTCGGCGACGGACCGGCCCGCGCCGAGCTGGAGCGCGACTATCCGGACGCACTGTTCCTCGGCGCTTTGCAGGGTGAGGCGCTGGCGAAGATCTACGCGGCCGCCGACGTGTTCGTATTTCCAAGCCGCACCGACACGTTCGGTCTGGTGCTGCTCGAAGCGCTCGCCTCAGGCCTGTCGGTTGCGGCGTTTCCCGTCGCCGGTCCGCGCGATGTGATCGGCACCGCAGAGGTCGGCGTGCTCGATGAGGATCTGCATTCTGCATGCCTTGCCGCACTCGGGATCCCGCGCGCGGATTGCGTGGCCTTTGCCGCCAAACATACCTGGGACGCATCGACCCGCGCGTTCATCGCGAATATGGCGATCCTGCCCACTCCGACGGCGGCGTCCCAGCCGGTTGACCTGCTGGCTGGACAGCCGAGCTGCGTGGCCTAGCTTGCCTCGGCGCAGCCGCGCGCGATACAAGAAGGGTATGACAGTTCAATCGCCGATCCTTCCCGTCACCACCGCCGACATCGACGCGGCGGCAACAGTGCTCGCTGGCGTTGCGGTGCGCACGCCGCTGTTGTCGCCGCCGGTCCTGAGCGAGGTACTCGGCGCCAGGGTGTTCGTGAAGCCCGAGGTGCTGCAGCGAACCGGATCGTTCAAGTTCCGCGGCGCCTACAACAAGCTGTCGTCGATCCCTGAGAACGCCCGCAGCAACGGGGTGGTCGCATTCTCCTCCGGCAATCACGCTCAGGGCGTGGCGCACGCGGCGCAGCTGCTCAAGATGCGCGCGACCATCGTGATGCCGTCGGATGCGCCGGCGGCGAAACGCGAGCGCACCAAGGCCTATGGTGCCGAGGTCGTGCTCTATGACCGCGACATGGAAGACCGCGAGGCGATCGCGCGCGAGATCGCCGGCAAGCGCGGAGCTACCGTAGTGCCGCCTTATGACGATCCGCTTGTTATCGCCGGCCAGGGCACTGCGGGGCGCGAGATCGCCGAGGATCTGCAGGCGCTCGGCGTCGCGCCCGATGTGGTGGTGGTGCCGGCCTCCGGCGGCGGCCTGATCGCCGGCGTCTCGACGGCAGTGAAGGCGCGCTTTCCGCAGGCGCGGATGATCGTGGCCGAGCCGGCGGGGTTCGACGATCATGCCCGTTCGCTGCGATCGGGCCACCGCGAGGCGCATGACGCCAAGGGGCGAACCATCTGCGACGCGCTGATGGCGGCGATTCCCGGCGAGATCACCTTTGCCGTCAACAGCCGGCTGTTGTCGGGCGCGGTCTCCGTTTCCGATGAGGAGGTCGGCCGCGCCATGGGCTTTGCGTTCCGCGAATTGAAGCTGGTCGTCGAGCCCGGCGGGGCCGTGGGCCTTGCGGCGCTGCTCGCCGGCCGTCTCGACATCGCCGGCAAGACCGTCGTGATCCTGCTCTCCGGCGGCAATGTCGATGCCGATCTCTACGCCAAGCTGATCGCCTGATCTGACGGGCCGATACGCGCCGCGCGCCGTCAGGAACGGCCGCGCGCGCTTACGAGAAGAACGCGATCTTCTCCGGCTGCGTCATGCGCCGGATCGGCGTCAGCGGGTCATTTGCGGCCACGGGCCGTTGCAGCAGGCCGCTCGCGAGCAGCGTCGAACCCAGTGACGGCTGCGGGAGGGGCCGCGGCAATGGATGAAGTGCGGCCGCGGGCCGCGGTTGCTCCTGCGCCACCGGCGCCGGCCGGACTGGCTCGTGCAGCACGGGCTGTGCCGGGGGCATGGGTGCAGGTTCTGGCATCGGCGCAACCGCAAGACGGGGCGCCGGGGCAGGGCTCGGCGGAACGGGTGCAGGTGGGGGCGATACGACGGACGGCGCGGCGGCTGATGGTGCGATGGTCGCGACCGATGCGGGTCGCGCAGCAGCCGGGGCGGGCTCGGGCTCCGGCGAGACAGGCTCAGCGAAGGTGGCGACGACGTCGTCATCGACGGGTGCCGGCTCCTCGATCCCGTATTGGAGCGAGCTGCTCGGACCGAATTCCGCGTCATCACCGGAATCGAGCGCGGCCATTTCCGCGGCGACGAGGTCGAGAACCGCCTCGTCATGCGCGTCTGCTTCGGCATTGGTCACGACCACGATGTCGAGATCGTCATCCGCAGCATTTAGCGCGGCAAGGTCATCCGCCACCTCGGCGCGTTCGCCGATCGGTTCAGATAGCGTTGGCGCAGGCACCGTTCGGGCTTCATCCTGGGCCCGTACCGGCGCTGCCGGTTGCACTGGCTCGGGTGCCCTGACAGACGTCTCGGCTGCGGCTTCTCGCGCATGGAGAGCCCGCGTGGCGGCGATTTCGGCAACCGATTCGGCCAAGACAGCCGCGATGGCGCTTTCGACCGCCGATGCAGCGGCTTCGATGGCTGGCGCCGCCACGGGAGCAGGGGTCTCGATTGGCATGGATGCTGCCGCAATCTCCGCGCCTACGTCCGCGCTCGTTTCACCCGGCTCGGGCGACGAGGTTGCCACAGGCGCGTCGATGTCGGGAGCACGTGCAGGAGAGGCGGGCTGATCGAAACCGTCGAGCTGCGCCTTGATGACGTCGAATGCTGCAACCAGCGCGGGGCGTGGATCGGTGCCGGCGAGCTGGTCGCAAGCGGCCTCGATAGCTGCGACCTGGGAATCGATCAGGTCGCAGATCCGGGAGTCCGCGCCGATCTCGCGCCAACGCCAGGAGATTTCCTTGATGATGCGAATGCCCTTGCGCACCGGTGTCAGATTCAGCTCGATCGCGAGGCTGTCGAGCGCGGTCGCCGCTGCCCCTTCTGCGCCTGCGACCGCATGCCGGATCGCAGCGAGCACTTCGGGGAGCACGCTGGCTTCGGCCTGCTGGGCCGCCTGCATCTCCTGCTGCTGCTGCAGGCGCTGTTGCGCGGCGAGAGCCTGCTCGATCCGCGCCACCGCATCGAGCACCATGCTGGTGTCGGCGTTGCGGTTGCGCTTGGCATATTCGCCGAGAAACCAGCGGCCGCGCGAGGTCTCCATGAATGCATCCCGGATCGCCTCATAGTCAGCCTCGCCCGGCTGGGCCGGGCGGGCGGAGATTGGCGAGAGAGCGAAGACGTCATCGACCATGGCAAACTCGTCGCGCAAATCGCTGCGCGTTGGCATAACGATCACCATGATATTGACCGAATCGCAATTGAATTGATGCTGTCAGGCGGACAAATCCCCATTGCATCACGTGGTACGGCCCGGCGATTCGCGCGCCGGCTGGGGCTTTTCTATGGTGCGATGTTCGCGCTGTCGGGCACGCATCTGCCGTTCTTCCCCGTATGGCTACGGGCGATCGGCCTCGATGCCTCCTGGGTCGGCATCATCATCGCCATTCCCGCCGTGACCCGCTTCACGGTGCTGCCCTTCATCACGGCACTGGCAGAGCGTCATCATGCGCTGCGCGGCGCGATGCGGCTCTCGACCGCCGCAGCGGGATTGGGCTTCGCCCTGCTCGGCCTCCAGCACTGGCCCGTGCTCGTCTTCGTGATCTATGCGGCGATCTGCTGCCTGTGGACGCCGCTGGTGCCGCTCACCGACGCCTACGCACTCCGCGGCGTGCTGCTCTATGGGCTCGATTACGGTCGCCTGCGGTTGTGGGGATCGGCCGCCTTCATCATCGGAACGCTGCTGTGCGGAGGCCTGGCCGACATCGTCGCGCCTGACCGGCTGATCTGGGTCATCGTCTCGGTCGGGCTGCTCGGCGCGGTCGTGAGCCTTTGGCTGCAGCCGCTCGAAGTATCGCCTCGGGCGGCTGTGGCCACGAAAGATGGTCGCGGTCTGCTACGCGATCCCAGCTTTCTCTGCATCATCGTGGCGGCGGCACTGATCCAGGGCAGCCATGCCGCTTACTACACGTTCTCCGCGATCGACTGGCGGGCCCAGGGCCTCACCGGACTGGCCATCGCCTGGCTCTGGACGCTCGGTGTGCTGACCGAGATCGCCGTGTTCGCGCTGGCGTCGCGATTCACGCTGGCGCCGGCGAACCTAGTTATGATCGGCGCTGTGGCCGCGGTGCTGCGTTGGCTGCTGACTGCGCAGGAGCCGCATGCCATCGGCCTTGCGGCGGTCCAGCTCAGCCATGGCTTCACCTTCGCGATGACCCTGATCGGTACGAT
Organism: Bradyrhizobium sp.; assembly: GCF_049798375.1. GTDB lineage: Bacteria > Pseudomonadota > Alphaproteobacteria > Rhizobiales > Xanthobacteraceae > Bradyrhizobium. The sequence continues at coordinate 5,013 of NZ_JBARGP010000462.1, read as the reverse complement.
GGGCCTGCTGGTCCGCTACGTGCCGGCGCACATGACGGCGCGCGGCCAGGGCTACTATGCTGCGTCGAGCGGAATCATCGGCTCGGCCGCCTCCGTCGTGTCAGGGCCGATCTACGCGCAATACGGTCATGGCATCTATTATTTGATGGCACTGATGGCGGCGTTAGGTGGCGCGCTGATGTGGCTGGTGCACAGGAGGGTGGCGCTTTATCCCCATAGCGCCGGACCGGGCGGATAGACGAGGCTGTCGTCGTAGAGCAGGGCGTTGTCGCGGTCCTCGGCGAGCAGCAACGGTCCGTCGAGATCAACGAAGCGCGCCTCCGGCGTCAGCAGTATCGCCGGTGCCATCGACAGTGACGTCGCGACCATGCATCCGACCATGATGTCGAAGCCGAGCGCCTTCGCGGCATCGGCCATCGCCATCGCCTCGGTCAGTCCGCCGGTCTTGTCGAGCTTGATATTCACAGCGTCATAACGCTCGCGCAGCCCCTCGAGCGACGCACGGTCATGCACGCTCTCGTCGGCGCAAACGGTGAGCGGACGCTTGATGTGCGCAAGCGCCCCGTCCTGTCCGGCGGGCAGCGGCTGCTCGACCAGGGTGACCCCGACCGCAGCGCAGGCCGCGAGGTTGGCTTCGAGATCGGCCTCGGTCCAGGCCTCGTTGGCGTCGACGATCAATTGTGACTGCGGAGCCGCGTTGCGGACCGCCGCGATTCGCGCGGGATCGCCGGGGCCGCCGAGCTTGACCTTCAGCAGCGGCCGGTGCGCCACCTTGGCGGCGGCAGCCGCCATGATGTCGGGCGGGCCGAGCGAGATGGTGTAGGCAGTGACGCAAGGCGCCGGCGCGCGTCGCCCGAGCAGCTCCCAGATGCGCTTGCCGCTGAGTTTGGCTTCAAGGTCCAGCATGGCGCAGTCGAGCGCATTGCGCGCCGCGCCTGATGGCATGACCTGCTGAAGGGCTTCCCGATCGATCCCATCCGCGACCGGGATCTGCATGGCAAGCAACGCCTCCAGGGTCGCCTCCGGCGTCTCGCCATAGCGCGGATAGGGCACGCATTCGCCGCGGCCGCGCACAGTGCCCTGCCGCAATTCTGCCACGACGGTGATGGCCTCGGTCTTGGCGCCGCGGCTGATTGTGAAGCTGCCGGCGATCGGCCAGCGCTCGATTTTTCCGATCAACATGGGAGAACTGAGCAAGGTCATGTGAAAGTCAGACGATTTCTGAACCTGGACTATGGGGGATACGACCCACTATCACGGCCTCGTGTGCCCCGACTGACATTTGCGCTTTGTCCAGGCCCCACTTCAGCTGACGTTCGCGGTAGAGGAACATTGGTTAAGTAATTCTTGCTAGAGCAGCGGCGGATTCGACGTCGGTATAACAGTCTCCTTGCGGCGAAGGGATGCAAACGTCAAATCCCTGCACTGGCCCCGGATTCGACAAGGTGTAATGGCGCGGTGGAACTTTCTGGTTTGAGAGGCGACGGTCCGTCGGCCTGGGGACGGGATTCGTGAACGCTGGCCCGACATTGGAACGGACTGCACAGGGCAATGCATTGTCGTTGCGGGCGGGTGGTGCCTGGACCGCGCCGTTTGCCCCGATGCTGGAGAAGCTGGTCGCCGAGGCCGAGAAGCTCGCCGGTGGCAAACCCGACGTGTCGATCGACGTCTCCGAGGTCTCGAAGCTCGACACTTTCGGTGCCTGGCTGATCGAGCGGCTGCGCCGCAGCTTCTCGCAAGGCCCGAGCGAGGCCAGGATCAACGGGCTCTCCGCCAACTACTCGTCTCTCGTCGACGAGGTTCGCCGCGTCACGGCGGCGCCGGCGGCTGAGGCGACGACGATCACCATCACCGGCATGCTGGAGCAGATCGGCCGCACCGTGGCCGGTATCTTCCGTACCGTTGCAGCGCTGATCGACATGCTGGGTGCCGTGCTGGTCGCGGTGGCCAAGGTCTTCATCCGTCCGCGAAGCTTTCGCCTGACCTCGACGGTGCATCATCTCGAACAGGTCTGCTGGCGCGCGGTGCCGATCGTGGTGCTCATCACCTTCCTGATCGGCTGCATCATCGCGCAGCAGGGCATCTTTCATTTCCGCAGGTTCGGCGCCGACATCTTCGTCGTCGACATGCTGGGCGTGCTGGTGCTGCGCGAGATCGGCGTGCTGCTGGTCGCGATCATGATCGCGGGGCGCTCGGGCAGCGCCTACACCGCCGAGCTCGGCTCGATGAAGATGCGCGAGGAGATCGACGCGCTGCGCACGATGGGCTTCGACCCGATCGAGGTGCTGATCCTGCCACGGCTGCTGGCGCTGGTGATTGCACTGCCGATCCTCGCCTTCCTGGGCGACATTGCCGCGCTTTATGGCGGCGGGCTGGTGGCCTGGTTCTACGGCGGCGTCGATCCTGAAGCCTTCCTGCTGCGGCTGCGGGATGCGATCTCGATCAATCATTTCACCGTCGGCCTGATCAAAGCCCCTGTCATGGCCGCGGTGATTGGCATCGTCGCCTGCGTCGAGGGACTGGCCGTGCAGGGCAGCGCCGAGTCGCTCGGCCGCCATACCACCTCGTCGGTGGTCAAAGGCATCTTCTTCGTCATCGTGATGGATGGCGTGTTTGCGATCTTCTTCGCCGCGGTCGGGATGTAGTCATGACGCCGCAGCAGTTTCCCGACGCCATCATCCGTGTGCGCGACGTCACCGTGCAGTTCGGCAGCACCCGCGTGCTCGACGGACTCGATCTTGACGTCAGGCGCGGCGAGATCCTCGGCTTCGTCGGCCCCTCCGGCGCCGGCAAGTCGGTGCTGACCCGCACCATCATCGGGCTAGTGCCCAAGGTCTCGGGCCGCATCGAGGTGTTCGACGTCGATCTCGATGCAGCCGATTCGGCCGCGCGAAGCGCGGTCGAGCGGCGCTGGGGCATCCTGTTCCAGCAGGGAGCGCTGTTCTCGTCCCTGACGGTGCGGCAGAACATCCAGTTTCCGGTGCGCGAATATCTCAAGGTGTCGCAGCGGCTGCTCGACGAGATCATGGTGGCGAAGCTCGGGATGGTCGGCCTGAAGCCTGAAGTCGCCGACCGGTTCCCGAGCGAGCTGTCGGGCGGCATGGTCAAGCGGGTGGCGCTAGCGCGGGCGCTGGCGCTCGATCCGGAGCTGGTGTTCCTGGACGAGCCGACCTCCGGCCTCGATCCGATCGGTGCCGGCGATTTCGACGAGCTGGTGCGGACCCTGCAGCGCACTTTGGGCCTGACCGTTTTCATGGTAACGCACGATCTGGACAGCCTTTATACGGCTTGTGACCGGATCGCCGTTTTGGGGAACGGTAAGATCATTGCGGCAGGATCGATGGCCGACATGCAGGCCTCGGAACACCCTTGGCTGCGGCAATATTTCCACGGCAAACGCGCGCGCGCCGTGATGGGATAAGCGAATGCGCAGGCGCGGCTACCGGAGTTTGTGATGGAAACGCGGGCGAACTACGTCCTGATCGGATCGTTCACGCTGGCGGTGATCGCGGCGGCCATCGGATTCGTCCTCTGGTTTCAGAGCCTGCACACCACCAAGCAGCGCGGTCCGCTGCGCGTGATCTTCGAGGGTCCCGCGGCGGGCCTGCGCAACGGTGGCAGCGTCAACTTCAACGGTATCAGGGTCGGCGAGGTCATCTCGGTGAAGCTCGACAATCCGCGCCGCGTGGTCGCGCTCGCAATGGTCGAAAATACCGCCCCGATTCGCAAGGACACCCTGGTGGGTCTCGAGTTCCAGGGCCTGACCGGGGTTGCGGCGATCGCGCTGAAGGGCGGCGAGGAAGCCGCGCCGCCGGCGCCGCTCGACGAGGACGGCGTGCCGGTGCTGACCGCCGACCCGACCAAGCTGCAGGACGTCACCGAAGCGATCCGCGGCACCTTGCAGAACATCAACCGGGTCGTCGCCGACAACCAGGAGGCGGTGCGCAATTCGCTGAAGAATCTCGAGGTCTTCACCCAGTCGCTGGCCCGCAACTCCGAGCGCGTCGACAACGTGATGGCGCGGGTCGACGGCGTGCTGGGCAAGGCCGACAGCCTGATGCTGGGCCTCAACTCGCTCGCCGGCGGCAAGGATGGCGGCGAGCTGACGCTGACGGTGAAGTCGATCCGCGAGCTGGCGGAGGATTTCGACAAGCGCTCCGGCGCGCTGATGACCGATAGCCGACGGACATTGGGTGATATCAGCCGCGCCGTGAACAATTTTGATCGCAATCCGACCCGGGTGCTGTTCGGCGCCAGCAACTCGCCGAGCCCCAGCAACGCGCAGGCCTCGCAGCCCCCGCCGGCCGCAAGCGAGAGGCGGCGGTGAGAGGGGGCGAATGGCGAATAAGGAGTTGCGAGTAGGGGCGTTGATCAGTTTCCACCACCACGCCACGCGACAGCCAAAGAAGTATCCCTGAAAACAAAACGGAGGCCGTGAGGCCTCCGTTTTCGATTCGCGATGAGCTGGTTCACTACTCACCATTTGCTACTCGCCATTCGCCTCCCTCACGCCAGCCGTCCGGCGGCGTGGGCGAGCAGGGTGTAGACGAGGCCCGTCTCCGAGGTGAGCTGGTTACGCAGCGCCTGCGGATTGCGGTCGTCGCGCGCCACTTCGTCGAGCAGCCGCTCGAACTCGGTGATGTAGCGGTCGACCGTCTGCTTGAAGCTGCGGTCGGCGCGATATTTGCGGGCCACCTCGTCGAACGCTTTCTGGCCGGCGGGCGTGTAGAGCCGCTTGGAGAAAGCCTTGGTCTCGCCGCGCTGGTAGCGATCCCACATCTCGGCCGCAAGACCGCGGTCCATCAGCCGGGCGATGTCGAGCGACAGCGATTCCAGCGGATTGCCGGACTGCGGCACCGGGCCACGGTTGCGCGGCGCTTCGCGTCCGGCATTGCCGCTATTGTCGGCGCGGCTCAACAGGTCGGACAGCCAATTGTCGCGGCCCTGATCGGCCGGCGGACCCATCGGCGGCGCTTCCACGCGGCGCGGCGGCGGCTGCTGCATGCCGAGATC
>NZ_JBARGP010000461.1:0-8725 GCF_049798375.1 Bradyrhizobium sp. | reverse complement strand
CGTTCCAGTTCGGCATCCCGCAGGCCTTCGAGCTCGCCAGCCGTATCGCCGCTCTGGCTCCTGAAGGCCTCGACCACGTATTCTTCTGCAACTCCGGTTCGGAAGCCGCCGACACCGCGCTGAAGATGGCCCTCGCCTATCACCAGCTCAACGGCCAGGGCAGCCGCACCCGGCTGATCGGCCGCGTCCGCGGCTACCACGGCGTCGGCTTCGGCGGCACCTCGGTCGGCGGCATCGTCAATAACCGCAAGCTGTTCGGCAATCTCCTGACCGGCACCGACCATATTCCTGCGACCTATGACCGTGAGAAGCAGGCCTTCACCAAGGGCGAGCCGGAGTATGGCGCGCACTTCGCCGACGAGCTGGAAAACCTGGTCAACCTGCACGGCTCCAACACCATCGCCGCCGTCATCGTTGAGCCGATGGCCGGCTCCACCGGCGTGATCCCGGCGCCGAAGGGCTATCTCAAGCGCCTGCGCGAGATCACCCAGAAGCACGGCATCCTCCTGATCTTCGACGAAGTCATCACCGGCTACGGCCGTCTCGGTCACGCCTTTGCCGCCGAACGCTATGGCGTCACGCCTGACCTGCTCACCTTCGCCAAGGGGGTCACCAACGGTGCCGCGCCGATGGGCGGCGTGATCGCGAGCGGCACCATCCACGACGCCTTCATGAACGGCCCGGAGCATGTGGTGGAGTTCACCCACGGCTACACCTACTCGGCGCACCCGATCGCCTGCGCCGCCGGCCTCGCCACGCTCGACATCTATCGCGACGAGAAGCTGTTCGAGCGCGCCAAGGCGCTGGAGCCGAAATTCGCCGATGCCGTGATGAGCCTGAAGGGCCTGCCCAATGTGCTCGACATCCGCACCGTTGGTCTCACCGCCGGCATCGATCTCGCGGCGCTCCCCGAGGCGGTCGGCAAGCGGGGCTATCAGGCGATGGACGCCGCCTTCCACAACAACGATTTAATGCTGCGCATTGCCGGCGACACCTTGGCGCTGACCCCGCCCTTGATCATGAGCGAGGACCAGATCGGCGAGATCATCGACAAGGTCGGCAAGGTTATCAAGGCGGTGGCGTAAGCCGCTGCGACATCGTCATTGCGAGGAGCGTAAGCGACGAAGCAATCCAGGCTTTTCTTCCCGGCTCCGGATTGCTTCGCTTCGCTCGCAATGACGGCTGATTGAACGACAGGAACGTAGGGTGGGCAAAGCGAAGCGTGCCCACCGCTTCTCCATTCACGCTGAGCTAATTGGTGGGCACGCCGCGCTTTGCCCACCCTACAGGTCTCAGATAAATGGCGGCCCTCGCGGCCGCCATTTTCATTTCACGCCCCGCATCACTCCGGCAGGCCGGCCTTGCGCAGGCCATTCATAAAGATATCCTGATGCTCCGGCAGGCGGATCACGAGATAGTCCAATAAATTCGAAACCCGCAGATGCGGATCGAACTCGCGCAGCCGCGCCACCGCTTGCTGCGCCCGACTCTCGCGGCCGGCCAGCGCGTGCGAGACCGCCATCACGGCGAGCACCATCAGAAAGCTCGGCATCTCGAGGGACGCTTCCTCCGCCCATGACGAGGCGAGATCATAGTGGCCGGCGAACATATGGGCCGCGGCGATGCCGGCCTTCATGCGGTACATCTCGGGATCGAGCGGCGACAGTCGCATCGCCTGCGTGAAGCGCGTCAGCGCGCCGTCGATGTCGCCATCCCACATCCGCGCATAGCCGCCGAGCGCCCAGGCAAAGGCGAGGTTCGGATTGAGCACCAGCGCGCGGTCGAGCAGCGCGATGCCGGCATCGATTTCGCCGGCGAGCTGCAACAGCGCGTGGCCGCTCCGCGCCAGCGCCACCGCATCATCGCGGCCATATTCGGCGCCCCGCCGCGCGAGGCGAATCCCCTCGGCGATCTCCTGCTCGCGATCCTCCATCCAGCCCGAGACCTTGCGCCAGAAATAGCACCACGCGGCCATCCCATAGGCCGCACCGAACCGGTCATCGCGTGCGATCGCCTCGCGGAACAGCGCGATCGCCTCCGAGATTGCCGCCCGGCTGCCCTGATGCACTTGCGCGACGCCGCGCAGATAGCAATCATAGGCGCTCAGGCTCGTGGTCGGCTTACCTTTGGCCCGCTCGATCTCGGCCAATTCGAGCTGCGGCGCAATCGCTCCAGCGATGCTGGCGGCGATCTGCCCCTGCAGCTCGAAGATGTCGTCGAGCGCGCCTTCGAAGCGTTCAGCCCAGAGATGCGCCCCCGTCGTCGCATCGATCAGCTGCGCTGTGATCAGCACGTGGTTTGCGGCTCTGCGTACGCTACCTTCGACGACATAGCGCACGCCGAGCTCGCGTCCGACCTGGCGGATGTCGATGGTCCGGCCACGGAATGCGAAGCTCGAATTGCGCGCGATCACGAACAGCCAGCGCACCCGCGACAGCGCGGTGATGATGTCCTCGACGGCGCCATCGGCGAAATAGTCCTGCTCGGGATCCCGGCTCATATTGTCGAACGGCAGCACCGCGATCGACGGCTTGTCGGGCAGGCTTGGCCCCGCTGTCGGCGGCACACTGCCGGCAGCCGGTTCGACTGGCTCGGCCTCCTCGCATGGGACGACCTCGGTGACATCAGCGACGAAACGGAATCCCTTGCGCGTGACGGTGCGGATCAGGCGCTGATCCTGCCCGCTGTCGCCGATCGCCTTGCGCGCGGCGTTGATGTGGCTGGTCAGCGTGGATTCGGACACAAGGCGGCCGTGCCAGACGTGATCGAACAGATCATCCTTGCTGACCACACGGGCGCGATTCTCGATCAGATAGGCGAGCAGATCGAACACCTGCGGACCGACCGCAATGGCTTCGGAAGCGCGCCTGAGCTCACGGCGCTCGAGATCCAGCGCGTGATCGGTGAACAAGAATTGCATCACCGCCCTCCTCGCCTGCGTCATCGGACAGCAATTGGACGTCGCGACAAGGTAAAATCAAGACAAATCCAAGCCAGCCGCAAAGCGCGCCGTGCGATTCCAGAACATCTTCCGCACGTGATCGCAATGACCGCGGTCGATTGTCGCAAGGAGAACATCATGAAGATCGTCGTCATCGGAGGCTCCGGCCTGATCGGTCGCAAGCTCGTGAACGGCTTGCGCGAGCGCGGCCATGACGTGCTCGGGGCATCCCCAAGCACGGGCGTCAACTCCATCACGCGCGAAGGGCTCGCCGCGGCGATGCTCGGCGCAGACACCGTCGTCGATGTCTCCAACTCACCGTCCTTCGAGGACAAGCCGGTGATGGAGTTCTTCGACCGCTCCACGCGCAACTTGCTCGCGGCGAGTACGGCCGCCGGCGTCTCGCATTATGTCGCGCTGTCAATCGTCGGCCTCGAGCGGCTGCCGGACAGCGGCTATCTGCGTGCCAAGCTGGCGCAGGAGACCCTGATCAAGCAATCCGGAATTCCCTGCAGCCTGCTGCGTGCAACCCAGTTCTTGGAGTTTCTTCCCGCTATCATCGCAGGCGGCACGGAGGGCGACATCATCCGCCTGTCTTCGGCGCATTTCCAGCCGATCGCATCGGACGATGTCGTCGCCGCGCTCACCGATGTCGTCGTCGGCACGCCGCAGAACGGCACGACGGAGGTCGGAGGCCCCGAGCGCGCCGGCATGGATGCCTTCGCACGGCGTTTCCTCGCCGCGCAGGGCGACCGCCGCACCGTGATCGGCGATCCCGCCGCGCGCTATTTCGGCGCCGTCCTGACCGACGAGTCGCTGACGACCGGGCCGGACGCACGCATCGGCGCGACCACGCTCGATACCTGGCTGAAACGAACAGCTCGCGCCGCCTGAACGCCGGCGGAACATTCCAAATCCGGCCACGTTCATCCCGCAAGGCGCGCCGCGAACACAGGCGGCGCGCCAAAGCGATGATGGTCGGAGGGTCACGCGCATGCTCGCGCCACCAGGTGATTTGTTGCGGGCCGGGTTGGAGATGAAGATCAACCGGGTCAAGCGCGCTACGCGCTCCTATATGCGTGATCGCGCCCGCCAGGCGACGGGGACGGTGACGTCCTATGCCGTCGCAGCAGGCCTGTTCGCAGTCGCCGGCATCTTCCTGGTCGCGGCCTGCCTGGTCGGCCTGGATGCGCTGTTTCGTTGGGTCGAAATCAAATATGGGCTGTTTCCGGCCTTCGGCGTGATCGGTGGCATTCTGGTGTTGGTCGCCATCGTCTGCGCCGGCTTCGCCATGTTCAAGCTGCGCCGGCCGGCACCGAAGTTTCCGTCGCTGACCAGCCGGCTGCGCGTCGCGATCGCCGCTCCCATTGTTCGAGAGCCGGCAGAGGACGACGTCGATCCGGACACCATTCCGCTCCCACCATCGGCGTCACGCCGCGCCGCGCGCAACCGCGGCGCCATCACTGTGCCTGTCGGCTTGAGCGTCGCTGCACTGCTGCTCGGCTGGGCCGCCGCACGGCGCCGGCAGCATGGCAGGCAGCAAGAAACGCCCCACCAAGGAACGCCCCAAGGGCAATGACCGATGCCACGGGCGGCCGAGACGACCAACAGCATCATCCTGATCGCAGCGGGCGCCGTTCTGATGCTCACGGCAGAGCGGGCCGCGCGAGAGCTGGCCGCCCCTGAACGGGTGACACAATCGGAGGGGCCCGGGCGGAGCACGACCGCGATCGTGCCGCGTTCCCCCCTTTCGGCCGTCACGAGCCCGCTTCATCTTTCGCTCGCCGCATGGCGAAGCATTCTGTGGCGCACCTGCCTGCGTACCAGCAAGGACCGGCTGCTCGCCAATGCGGCTGGCGTGGTCTTCTTTGGCCTGCTCGCGGTGTTTCCCGCTGTGACCGCGCTGGTCTCGTGCTACGGCCTGTACGCCGATCCCCACACCATCGGCGACAATCTGCGGAGGCTGGCCATGATGCTGCCGGCGGGCACCTTCGCAATCGTGCAGGACCAGATCGCGCGCGTCCTCGCCAAGGGCAATACCGAACTCGGCGTGACCTTCCTGCTCGGCTTGTTGCTGGCACTGTGGAGCGCCAATTCCGGCGTCAAGGCGGTGATCGACGCGCTCAACGTCGCCTACGAGGAAGAGGAGCAGCGCGGCTTCATCCACCTCAATGCGATCTCGCTGGCATTCACGCTGAGCGGCATCGCGGCGCTGCTGGTGATGGTCGCTGCAGTCGTCGCCTTTCCGCTCGCGCTCGATCACGTTGGGCTCGAACCGGACAGCCAACTGATCGCGAGCTTAGCGCGCTGGCCGCTCTTGCTCGTGGCGCTGCTGGTCGGCCTTGGACTGCTCTACCGACTCGGCCCGAGCCGTCGCGCCACGCCATGGCGCTGGCTTGCGGTCGGCACGGTCACCGCGGCCCTGCTCTGGATCGGCGGCTCGTCGCTGCTGTCATTCTATTTGTCCAATTTCGCCAACTACACCGCGACCTACGGGTCGCTGGGCGCGGCGATCGGCCTGATGACATGGATGTGGATGTCCACGATCACGATCCTGCTCGGGGCCGAGCTCAATTCGGAAATCGAGCGGCAGGCCAAGCCTGCATCTTGACCCCTTCAGAAACATTGCGAAATCGGGTCATGATTTGACGTTGCAGGCCATGGGCACAACCCGTCGGCATTGGGCGCGTCAAGACACCTCATGGAACGTGCGCAAATGACACGAATCGCTGGAAATCGTCGCTTCATTCAGGCTTTTGCAAGGCGCCGGCTATCCTCGCGAATCACCAACGGTGATAAGAGTTGCGACGGTTGGGAGCGTCGCGCAGCATGATCCGCATTTCTACGATTTTCGTCGCCATCTGCATGGTACTAGTCGCAGCATCGCTGGGGCTGATTCTTTATTCGGCCGCCGGCATTTCAGGCTCGGAATCCGCGATCGTGTCGCTCACGGCGCTGACCTTCCTGATCCTCTACAATGCGATCTCGATGCGGCTGCGCGACCGCACCGACATCGGCAACCAGATCGCCGATCTGTCCCGCGGCACCGCCGATCTCGCCCGCCAGGTCGCCGAGTTCGGCCGGCGCTTGCAGACGATCGAAGGGCGCGTGGTATCGTCCAATTCGGTCGGCGCCGACCGGATGCAGGCGGTGATCGGCGAGATCAACGAGCTCGGCGGCCTGGTCAAGCAGCTCGCCACCTCGGTGGCCCAGCATGAGGACATGCTCGTCGGCGTGCCGGAAGCGACCGCTCTGGACGATGAAGCGATCGAGCCTATCACCCCCGAGCCGGTGCTGGAGCTGCATCACGAGCAGGCGGTGGCACCAAGCCTCCAGCCCGAAGTCCCGGCATCTGCGCCGGCGCGACAGGCGCCGTCGGTCCGGCCACCGGATCCGCGGGACCAGATCGGATCGCGGCCGCTCTCGGCCGCCCCGGTTGCGCCGGCCTCAGTTCCCGCACCTGTTTCAGCGCCCGCTCCGGCACCGGTCATGAGCGAGCCCGGCGGCGCGCGTCACCAGTCGCAGGTCCTCGCAGCGATCAGGACCGCGATCGAGGAAAATCGCGTCGATATCTATCTGCAGCCGCTCGTCACCCTGCCCCAGCGCAAAGTGCGCTTCTACGAGGCAGTGACGCGGTTGCGCGACGCGCGCGACCAGATGCTGACCGCGGAGGATTTCATCGGCATTGCCGAGGCTGGCGGGCTGATTGGACGGATCGATAGCATGGTGATGCAGCGCTGCGTGCAGGTGCTGCGCCGGCTGATGGTCCGCAACAAGGACGTCGGCATCTTCTGCAACCTGTCGTCGGTGACGCTCAGCAACCCCACGATCTTTGGGCAATGCCTGGATTTCCTGGAAGCGAACCGGGCGCTGGCCTCCTCCTTCGTGCTCGAATTCAAGCAGTCCACCCTGCGCAGCCTCGGGCCGACGGAGACCGAGCACCTCGCGGCGCTGGCGCAGCGCGGCTACCGCTTCTCGATCGATCACGTCACCGATCTGCGCTTCGAGCCGCGCGACCTCGCCGACCGCGGCGTGCGCTACATCAAGGTCCCGGCGGCGCTGCTGCTCGATCCCAGACAGAGCTCGAGCTCCGACATCCATCCGTCCGACCTCTCTGACCTGCTCGGCCGCTTCGGCATCGACCTGATCGCCGAGCGCATCGAAGGCGAGCGCTCGGTCGTCGACCTGCTCGACTACGACGTTCGGTTCGGCCAGGGCTTCCTGTTCGCACCGCCCCGGCCATTGCGGCCGGAGGGCGCATCTGCTACCGGCGGGGCCGCTGCCGGCGCAAGTACCGGGCAAGACATCAAGATTCAGGATTCCGATGCCGGCAATACCGCACCTCAGACCGCCAGCTCCGCCGCTCCGCCGCGCTCCGTCGGCAACGCCGCGCTGGCGCGTCGTGTCAGCGGCACGGCCTGAGTTGCGATCCGTCCTCGCACGTCAGCTCATAGGCCGCAGCCGATGACCGCGCTGCGTTTCGTCGAGCGGCTGCGCGACCTCGTCGGCGGCAAGGAGGTCGTGCTCTCTGACATCTGGGGCGTGGTCCATAACGGGCTGGAATCGTTCCCCGAGGCCTGCGAGGCGCTGCATAGCTATCGCAGCCAGGGGGGCACCGTCATCCTGATCACTAACGCGCCGCGGCCGGCCGATTCCGTGCAGCGGCAATTGCGCAAGCTCGGCGTCGCGGACGAGGTCTATAACGCCATCGTCTCGTCCGGCGACCTGACCCGGCAATACGTCGCCGGTCATCCCGGCGGCAAGGTATTCTGGCTCGGGCCCGAGCGCGACAATTCGATCCATCGCGGCATCGACCTGACGATCTCGCCACTCGACGAGGCCAATTACATCATCTGCACCGGCCTGTTCGACGACGAGACCGAGACGCCGGACGATTACCGCTCGATGATGCAGCAGGCGCTGGAGCGCAAGCTGCCGCTGATCTGCGCCAATCCGGACATCGTGGTCGAGCGTGGCGACCGGCTGATCTACTGCGCCGGCGCCATTGCCGAACTCTATCGCGAGCTCGGCGGCGAGGTGATCTTCTACGGCAAGCCGCACCGGCCGATCTACGAGCGCGCCATGGAGCTCGCTGCGGCCCATGTCAGCCACCCGATCGCGCGCGACAAGGTGCTCGCGATCGGAGATTCCGTCCGTACCGATCTCGCCGGCGCGCACGGCTTCGGCATCGACCTGTTATTCGTCACCCGCGGCATCCATTCGGAGGAATTCGAGGGCGTCGAGCAGCTCGACCCCGCCTCGGTGAAGGAGCTGTTCGGCCATCCGCCGCGGGCGCTGATGCGCGAGCTGAAGTGGTGAAATGAAAATGCCCGGCTGAAAGCCGGGCATTTGGAAACGAAGCCTCGGGAAATCAGGCGACCTGCAGATCCGGGAACACCGCCTCGATCTTGGTCTTCAAGGTCGCGGCGTTGAACGGCTTGACGATGTAGTTGTTGACGCCGGCCTTCTTGGCCGCGATCACGTTCTCGGTCTTGGATTCGGCCGTGATCATGATGAAGGGCGTGGTCGCCAGATTGGGATCGGCGCGGACCTCGCGGAGCAGGTCATAGCCGGTCATCGGCTCCATGTTCCAGTCGGAGATCACCAGGCCATATTTCTTGCCGCGCATCTTGTTCAGCGCAGCCGAGCCGTCGCTGGCGTCGTCGATATGCTCGAAGCCGAGCTGCTTCAGAAGATTGCGAATGATGCGGATCATGGTGTTGTAATCGTCCACCACCAGCACCGTCATCGACAAATCAACCGCCATCTTCATTCCCCCTGCTA
>NZ_JBARGP010000460.1:0-4565 GCF_049798375.1 Bradyrhizobium sp. | reverse complement strand
CGAGCACCACGAACGAGCCCCGCCAGGTCAGCCACGCCATCAACGCCGCCACCAGCGGCGGGGTCACCGAATTGCCGAGCCGCGAAAAGGCGTGGGTCAGGCCCTGCGCGAAGCCGCGGCTGCTCTCCGGCGTCCAGTACTGCATGGCGCGGGTTGCGGTCGGGAACGTCGCGCCTTCGCCGAAACCAAGCGCGAAGCGGGCCAGGAATAGCATCGGCAGGCTGTTGACGAAGCCGGTCGCGATCGTCGACAGCGCCCAGATCATGCCGCACCAGAACAGCGTCTTGCGCGGGCCAAAGGTGTCGCCGACCCAGCCGCCGGCCACCTGGAATAGCAAATAGGGATAGGCGAAGGCGGAGAAGACGAAGCCGAGCTCAGTGTTGCTGAGTGAGAGATCCTTCTGGATCCCGCTCGCGGCCGTGCTGATGTTCACCCGGTCGATATAGGTGATGAAATACATCATGCAGAGCATCGCGAGCACGACGTGCGTGGCCTTGAAGCGCGATCTCATTTTCACTCCCGACGTTTGGAATTTTATTGAAGGTGTTGGCACATCAAACAAAAACGCGGCGCCGGTGACCGGAGCCGCGTCTCACGATCGATCAGGTCTTGACCACCTTGAGATGTGAGACCGCGTTGCCTTGCGGGTGCTCTTCCAGCACCTTCATCGCGGCATCGACGCCGCCGGCGCGATGCGGCACGCCCGCGGCCACAAAGCCCATCTCGACGCCGGAGAGCGCGCCGACCAGGGTCAGTTCGTTGCATTCGCCGAGATGGCCGATGCGGAACACCTTGCCGGCGACCTTCGACAGGCCGGAGCCGAGCGACATGTTGTAGTTCTCCAGCACCAGCTTGCGGTACGCGTCGGCGTCATAGCCCGGCGGCATCAGCACCGCGGTGAGTACCGGTGAGAAATCCTTCGGCTCCTGGCACAGCACCTCCAGGCCCCAATGATTGACAGCGGCGCGGGCGGCGGCGGCCAGCCGCTGGTGCCGCGCGAACACCGCGTCGAGCCCTTCTTCAAGCAGCATCGCAATCGCTTCGCGCAAGCCGTAAAGCAGATTGGTCGCCGGCGTGTAGGGGAAAAAGCCGTTCGCGTTCGGCTTCAGCATCTCCTCCCAGTCCCAGAACGAGCGCGGCAGCTTGTTGGTCTTCGCAGTTGCGCGCGCCTTGTCGGAGATGGCGTTGAAGCCGAGGCCGGGCGGCAGCATGAAGCCCTTCTGTGAGCAGGAGACGGCGACGTCGACGCCCCACTCGTCGAAGCGGAAATCGGCCGAGCCGAGGCCGGAAATGGTGTCGACCATCAAGAGCGCCGGGTGCTTGGCGCTATCGATCGCGGCCCGCACCTCGCCGATCCCGGAGGTGGCACCGGTCGAGGTCTCGTTGTGCACGACCATCACCGCCTTGAGCTGATGGCTCTTGTCCGCCGTCAGCTTCTCCTCGATCACATTGGTATCGACACCGCGGCGCCAGTCGCCGGGCACGAAATCGACCTCGATGCCCCAGCGCGCCGCCATCTGACGCCACAAGGTGGCGAAGTGGCCGGTCTCGACCATCAGCACCTTGTCGCCTGGCGACAGCGTGTTGACGATCGCGGCCTCCCAGGCCCCGGTGCCCGAGGACGGATAGATGATGACGGGGCTGGTGGTCTTGAAGATGGTCTTCGAGCCCTCGAGCACGGCCTTGCCGAGCTCGGCGAATTCAGCGCTGCGGTGATCGATCACGGGCATGTCCATGGCCCGCAGCACCCGATCCGGCACCGGGCTAGGTCCCGGAATCTGCAGAAAGTGGCGTCCTTGGTGGCGCGTCACGGGCAATCTCCTCGAAGCAGCGTCTTGGTACGACAGAATTGCATTCAATTTTGATAACGGCAAGATGATAATGCATTCAATTCTGCGGTCGACGGCGATGGCGCCGGCCGCTAGAGTTTTCTGATGAACTCAGCGATTCCAGATAACGCGGTCGCCGCGTCGACCGATGCCAATGGCAAGGACGCGCCAGGACGCGATGAGGTCTCGCTGCATGACGAGATCCTGTCGCGGTTGCGCGACTACATCGTCGAGGGCAACATCCCTGACGGCGCGCGCATTTCGGAGCGGCAACTCTGTGAAATGCTGAAGGTTTCTCGCACGCCCCTGCGCGAGGCCTTGAAGGTGCTGGCGTCCGAAGGACTCGTGGAACTGCTGCCGAACCGCGGCGCCCGGGTGCGCCCGCTGCATGCCGACGACATCCGCGAATTGTTCGACCTGATGGGCGGGCTCGAAGGTCTCGCCGGCCGCCTCGCCTGCGAGCGGATTGCGGATGAAGAGATCCGAAAAATCGAGCAATTGCATCACGATATGTACGGTTTTTACATGCGCAGGGAGATGCAGGGATATTTCCGGATGAACCAGCTCATCCATCACGCCATCGTCGAAGCCGCCGGCAATGCGGCGCTGCGCGCCACCTATGAGAACCTGGCCGGTCGGATCAGGCGGGTGCGCTTCTCGGCCAATTTTGCCCAGAAGCGCGAGCGCTGGAGCGAGGCGATGCGCGAGCACGAATTGATGCTGGAGGCGCTGCGCCGCCGCGCCGGCAGCGAGCTCTCAGACATTCTGTTCCAGCACCTGCGCAACAAGGGCGCGGCTGCCATCACCTACCTCGATGAGCTCAACGCCGCCCCTGCTTCGGTGACATCCGCAAAGCTCGCCAAGATCGGCTGACACCGGTATCGCACCCCGCTGCGCGCTGGACTTGCATGCAAAATTTATTTACGTCTTGCAGCGAATGAATGAACATCAGGCGGGTTGGCGTCCCTGCTGTTGATGGAGCCGGGCGAGGAATCCCATGTCTCAAGCGCAAGCCGCCCTGTCGCGGCTCGAACAGAAGCTTCGCGCCCAGATCACGGGCGACGTGTTGTTCGATCGCTTCAATCGCGGCCGCTACGCCACCGATGCCTCCTTCTACCAGATTGTCCCGGCAGGCGTGGTGGTGCCGCGCACCATCGACGAGGCGCTGCGGGCGCTTTCGATCGCCCGCGACGACGGCCGCATCGTCACCCCGCGTGGTGGCGGCACCTCGCAATGCGGCCAGACCGTCAATGAAGGCATCGTTGTCGACTTCTCCAAGCACCTGAACAAGATCATCTCGCTCGACGTCAAGAACCGGACCTGCGTGGTCGAGCCCGGCATCGTGCTCGACGACCTCAATCGCCAGCTCAAGAAGCATGGCCTGTGGTTTCCGGTCGACGTCTCCACGGCGTCGCGCGCCACCATCGGCGGCATGGCCGGCAACAATTCCTGCGGCGGGCGGTCCTTGCGCTATGGGACGATGCGCGACAACACGATTTCGATCGATGCCGCGCTCGCCTCCGGCACCCAGCTGCATTTCGGCGAGGTGGCGCGCGACCTCAGCGACATCGAGGCGCCCGACGGCGGCCGCGCCTTGTTCCGCGACATGCTGGCGTTCGGCGAGCGCGAGGCCGCCGAGATTGCCGAACGATTCCCAAAGGTGCAGCGCCGGGTCGGCGGCTACAATCTCGATGCGCTGACCCCGCGCAACGCTGCCAACAACATGGCGCATCTGCTGGTCGGCTCCGAAGGCACGCTCGCCTTCTCCACCAGGATCGAGCTCAAGCTGTGGCCGCTGATCCGCAACAAGGTGCTCGGTGTCTGCCATTTCGGCAGCTTCTACGAGGCCATGGATGCCGCCCAGCACTTGGTCAAGCTGAAGCCGATCGCGGTCGAGCTGGTCGACCGCACCATGATCGCACTGGGCCGCGAGATCGCGATGTTCCAGCCGATCATCGGCGTCGCCGTGCGCGGCGATCCCGACGCCATCCTGGTGGTGGAGTTCGCCGAAGAGGATCAGGACCAGAACCTCGCCAGGCTGAAGCAGCTCGGCGAGCTGATGGGGGATCTCGGCTTCGCCTGGAGCAACGAGCCGCGCAAATGGGGCGGCGTGGTCGAGATCGTTGAGCCCGCGCTTCAAACAGGCGTCGCCGAATTCCGCGCGGCCGGCCTCAACGTGATGATGTCGATGAAGCAGGAGGGCAAACCGGTCTCCTTCGTCGAGGATTGCGCGGTACCGCTGCCGCATCTTGCCGATTACACCGCGCGGCTGAGTGAGGTGTTCGCCCAGCATGGCACCCGCGGCACCATGTATGCGCACGCCTCCGAAGGCTGCCTGCATGTGCGGCCTGTCTTGAATCTGAAGCTCGACAAGGACGTGCGCGCGATGCGCGCGATCGCCGAAGAAGCCTTCGCGCTGGTGCGCGAATACAAGGGCTCGCATTCCGGCGAGCATGGCGACGGCATCGTCCGCTCGGAATTCCACGCGCAGATGTTCGGCGAACGCATTGTCGCGGATTTCCGCGAGATTAAGCACCGCTTCGATCCGGGCAATGTGCTCAATCCGGGCCGCGTGGTCGATCCGCCCAGGATGGACGATCGCTCGCTGTTTCGCTACGCGCCGGACTATCGCGTCGGCGACATCAAGACCGTGCTCGACTGGTCGGCCTATCCCGGCAAGGGCCGCGGCTTCCAGGGCGCGGTCGAGATGTGCAACAACAACGGCGCCTGCCGCAA
>NZ_JBARGP010000459.1:0-20430 GCF_049798375.1 Bradyrhizobium sp. | reverse complement strand
GCGCACTGAGGCCCTGAGCGGCCGCTCGAGCGCGGCCCAGGAGACGGCTGCGACCTTCGCGCAGGCCGCCGACAAGGTCACGCAATCGGCACAAGGCATCGGCGCCCAGGTCCGCGATGCAGGCCAGCTTGCCGACGCCGCGAGCGCAGCCGCCGACGAGGCGCGGGCCAATGTCGATCGCCTGCGCGAATCCTCGGCGGCGATCGACAATGTCGTCAATCTGATCTCCCAGATTGCCCGCCAGACCACGCTCCTCGCCTTGAATTCCACCATCGAGGCCGCCCGCGCCGGCGAAGCCGGACGCGGTTTCGCCGTGGTTGCGACCGAGGTGAAGGCGCTCGCGGTGCAAACCCAACATGCCACCGAGGAGATCGGCCGCAAGATCGAGGCGCTGCAGAAGGACGCCAACGGCTCGGCAGATGCCGTGCACCGGATCGCGCAGGCAATCGACGCGATCCGTCCTGTGTTCGCCAATGTCGGCGGCGCGGTGTCCGAGCAGAACCAGACCACCGGCGAGATGTCCGGCAGTGCGGCCCAGGCCTCCGACTTCATCGCCTCGGTGGTCGAGAGCGCGGCCGAGATCAACCAGGCGACCGAGCAGGCCGAGGCCTATGGCGAGCGTGTCACCAGCGCCGGTCGCGCGGTGACGATACATGCCGAGAAGCTGAAGGCGCGCTGCGCGGTGCTGCTGCGCCAGGGCGACCGCAGCAATAAGCGTCTCGACGAGCGCCTGCCCTGCCATCTCAAGATCGAGCTGAAGACCAGCGGCCGCAGCATGGCCGCGCCCGTCTATGAGATCTCGGCGGATGACATCCTGATCACCGGTCCCGATGCCGCACGGCTCGCCGTCAACGAGCGCGTCGACGCCACTTTGGAAGGTGTCGGCCCCTGCCGCATCCGCATCACCGAGCAGATCGGCACCGGCGCGCGCGCCCGCTTCGATGCGCCCAATGCCGAGCTGCGCGAGAAAATCGAGGACCGGCTGTGGGCGCTGCATGAGGAGAACAACGAGTTCGTCGCCCGCGCCATGGAGGCCAGCACCGAGCTGACTCGGATCTTCGAGGGTGCGGTTATCAGGGGCGAGATCACGCTGGAGGACATGTTCGACACTGATTATGTCGAGATCGCCGGCACCAATCCGCAGCAGCACCGCACCAAAATCCTCGACTGGGCCGACCGTGCTCTACCGTCGTTCCAGGAGGCGTTCCTAGCCAAGGACAGCCGGATGGCGTTCTGCGTCACCATCGACCGCAACGGCTATCTGCCAGTGCACAACCGCATCTACTCGCATCCGCAGCGGCCGGGCGACGTCGCCTTCAACACCGCCAATTGCCGCAACCGCCGCATCTTCAATGATCCGGCCGGGCTCGCGGCCGGCCGCAACCAGCGGCCTTATCTGATCCAGAGCTACGCCCGCGACATGGGCAACGGCAATACCGTCATGATGCGCGAGATCGATGTGCCGATCCGCGTGCGGGGCCGGCATTGGGGCGGCTTTCGCACGGCCTATAAGCTTTGAGTACGTACAGAATCAGCAAACGGCTGCGTTCGCGGCCTGATCGAGGAGATTGAGATGTCGCTCGCGCAGCGCGCAATATTGGAGAATGCAAATGCGCGAACGGGCGCCGAAAACCTGATCGAGGAGCTGGCGAGCAGGATCGGCGGCCTCGGTGTCGAGCTCGCCGATGTTGCCGGCAACGTCCAGGAAGTCGCGAGCCGCGTCGGCCTTCAATCGGAGCGCCTCGGGCATCTGCAGCGGACCGCGCAGACCATGGTCGCGGCCAACCACAATATCGCGGTCGCCTCGGCGTCGGTGCAGTCCGCCACATCGGCCGCAGTCGGCGAGATCACCCAGTCTCGCGGCGTGGTCGAAAATGCCGTCCGGCATATCGGCGAACTGATCGACTCCGTGGAACGGATCGAAAGCAGACTCGGTGCTGTCGGCTCGGCCCTGTCGCAGGTCGCAAAGGTGTCGGTCGCGATCGAGACGATCGCCAAGCAGACTAATTTGCTCGCGCTCAACGCCACTATCGAGGCCGCCCGCGCCGGCAGCGCCGGACGCGGTTTCGCGGTGGTGGCGAGCGAGGTGAAAAGCCTGGCCGAAGCGACGCGCCAGGCCACGCAGCAGATCGGCGACACGCTTCGCGGCCTTGATGACCAGATCAAGAGCCTGTTGGGCGAGAGCGGCGAAGCCTCGTCTCGTGCCAAGAACGCGGGCAACGGAGCACAGCAGATCGAAGGCATCATCCTGCGCGTGCAGGATGGCTTCACCAATGTCGGTCAGGAGATCGACGGGGTCGCCCGCGCCGCGACGTCGAACCTCGCCCATTGCGACATGGTGATCACGGAGCTGGCGGAGCTTGCGCAAGGCGTCGACCACTCCTCGGTCGAGCTGAAGCAGGCCGACAACCGCATCACGAAGTTATTGGACCTCTCGGAAGGATTGATCGCGCTGATCGCCGAGAGCGGCGTCGAGACCTCGGACGCGCCGTTGATCCGCACCGTGGTCGACACCGCGAAGGCGATCTCGGCTGCATTCGAAAGCGCCGTCGACCGCGGCGAGATCCAGCTCGCGCAATTGATGGACGAGGCCTATCGCCAGATCCCCGGTACCGACCCCGCGCAATATTTGACCAACTACGTCAGCTTCACCGATCGCATCCTGCCGCCGATCCAGGACCCGGTCCAGAAATCCGATCCGCGCATCGTGTTCTCCGTGGCGTGGGCAAAGGGCGGCTATCTGCCGACCCACAACCCGAACTATCGGCTCCCCCAGGGGCCGGACCCGGTCTGGAACAATGCGAACTGCCGCAACCGGCGGCTGTTCAACGATCGCGCCGTGACGAAGGTCGCGGCCAACGCCTCTAAGCCGTTCCTGCTGCAGACCTACCGGCGCGACATGGGCGGCGGCAATTTCGTACTGATGAAGGATCTCTCCGCGCCGATCATCGTGAAGGGCCGGCATTGGGGCGCATTCCGGATCGGCTTCCGTCAGACCTGACGGCCGGAGTCATGACGCCCAGAATGCCGGCGTCGCCTGAGACAGCCGGCCGCCGGTCCGCACCGGCGCGACCTTGACGGCGAGCCCCGTGGCATCATCGGTTTCGACCGCGACGCCGCTCAGCGTCGCCACGCCGCCCGCCGGCTCGAAGCGCGCCGAGGGAATGCCGGACTGGAAACGGCGCAGCGGCTCGTCCTTCTGCATGCCGATGACGGAGTCATAGTCGCCGGTCATGCCGGCGTCGGTCAGGTAGGCGGTGCCGCCGGGCAGGATCTGATGATCGGCGGTCGGCACATGGGTATGCGTGCCGACGACCAGGCTGGCGCGGCCGTCGCAGAAATAGCCGAGCGCCTGCTTCTCGCTGCTCGCCTCGCAATGCACGTCGACCACGATCGCGTCCGCCGCCTCGCGCAACGGGCAGGCCTCGAGCTCGCGCCCGATCGCCGCAAAGGGATCGTCGAACGGCGTCATGAAGACGCGCCCCAGCGCGTTGACCACCAGCGCCCGGGCGCCCTTTTTGGTGTCGACCAGCGCCGCACCACGACCCGGCGTACCCTTCGGATAGTTCGCCGGCCGCACCAGCTTCGGCGCGCGCTCGATGAACACCAGCGCCTCGCGCTGGTCCCAGGAATGATTGCCGAGCGTCACCGCATCGGCACCGGCGTCGACGAGCTCCTGATAGATCGCTTCGGTGATGCCGAAGCCGCCGGCCGCGTTCTCACCGTTGACGACGACGAGATCGAGCGACCAGTCGCGGATCATGCCAGGAAGATGGTCCGAGATGGCGGTGCGGCCGGCGCGCCCGACCACGTCGCCGACGAAGAGAATGCGCAAGTCACGTGCTCCGGAAGTCGAACATATCCTGCTCGGTTAGCACATAATCCAGCGCCGCGTCGTGCGCCAAAGCCGGAACGGCGGGGATTTCCTGCACCGCGAATGCCAGCCCTACGCCGATCACATGCTTCGTCTTTCGCAAATGCGAGAAAGTGTAATCGTAGTAGCCGCCGCCATAGCCGATGCGATGGCCGATCCGATCGAAGGCGGCGAGCGGCACCAGCATGATGTCGGGAACGAGTTCGGCCGCGGCCGGTGATGGCTCGGGGATGCCGAGCGGCCCCAGCACCAGCCTGTCGTCCGGCGACCAGGCCCGGAACGATAGCGAATGGCCGCGGGCCAGCACAACCGGCAACGCCAGCCGCGCGCCGAGCCCGGCCAGATGCAGCATCAAGGGCATGGGGTCGAGCTCGTTGCGGATCGGCGCATAACCCGACACCACCGCGCCGGCCTCCAGCACAAACGGCAGGCCGCATGCGGCAACCGCCTGGGCTGCGTCCATGCGCGTGTCCTCGTCAAGGGTGTCGCGCGCCGCGAGCGCCGTCGCGCGCAGTTGCTGCTTGGACTGCTGGGCAATTTGGAGCGCCATGTTACGTCACCATCGGCTGTCATCGCCCGCGACGGCGGGCGATCCAGTATCCACTCGCGGCACGGCTGAAACCAACTGACACGGAGTACTGGATACCCGCTTTCGCGGGGTTGACGACCGAGGGAAATAAAGCGCGAAGCCGCGGTCGCCGTTGAAGCACTCGATCCCGGAGTTCCCTACGAAAGTAGGTGGGCACCATATGTCCGGATCCACGGACCCGGCCAGGGACAGTTCCCTAAAGGATCGATAAGGCCCCGGGGATATTATGGCTCCTGACGCGCGCCACAGCTTCGCTAAGGCAATGTAGCAACGATAACGCCGTTCCGCCAGCGGCGCGCACGGCATTGGCGGCACGAATTTCCCGATTCACAGCGGGCCTCATGGTTCGAGACGGTGCATCGCACCTCCTCACCACGAGGGGCAAGCGTAACGACGCGTCAGGACAGCAGGGGTGGGGCTCAGCTCAGCAGCAGCTTCATGCCCGGATCGCCCTTGGCCATCGCGTGCTGATAGGCGGGCCGCGCGCCGATCCGGGCGAGATATCCGCGGATGTTGCGCAGGCGGCCGAAATCATAAGGCTGGAAGTAGCGCATCGTGGTCAGCGAGAAGCCGATCATGATGTCGGCGGTAGTGAAGGCGGTGCCGGCCAGATAATGCGCCTCGCCGCACCGCGCCTCGACGACATCGAACGCGCGATCGAGCCGTGCCTTCATCGCCAGCAGCATCGGATTGTCGTCGGCCAGGTTCAGCCGGCTCAGGATCATCAGCCGGCCTAGCGCTGGCTGCAGCGTCCCGTTGGCGAAATGAAACCAATACAGGAAGGATGCGAAGGCCGGATCGTCGACGCCGACGGTCAGTCGCCCCTGCCCGTACTTCGCAATGATGTAGTCGACAATGGCAGCGGATTCGGCCAGCACGACTACGCCATCGCTGATGATCGGCGCTGCGCCGATCGGGTCCAGCGCCTTGTATTCCGCCGGCGCCAGCATGGTCTTGGCGTCTCGCGCGTAGGTCTTCAGCTCATAGGGAATGTCCAGTTCCTCGCAGAGCCAGACGATGCGCTCGGACTGCGATCGGCCGAGATGATGGACGGTGAGCATGGTTGGCTCCGATGGAGTTATGAAGTTGCTGCGTGAGCCGTATCCGCATGAGCGCAAGCGACATGCGGGATAGTTGACCCGGGGTCGCTGCGCTCGCCCGGGCTTCGGTCCGACGGGAGTCGCTACTTCACCATCGCGCCGTAAACGATGTCCTGGACCTGCTCGCGATAATATTTCCGCAGCTCTCCGGGTGCCGCCGTGCCGACCACGACGACCAGGCGCTGCTTGGGATCGCAAAAGAACTGCGTGCCGAAGGCGCCGTTCCAGGTGAACTCGCCGGCGCTGGCAGGTACCGAGGCCAAGCCGTCGCTGGTGCGCACGGCGACCGCGAGACCGAAGCCATAGCCGCCGCGATGCGGCTCGATATTGGCGACGTTGTTCTTTATCTCCGGCCCGAGATGGTTCGACGTCATCAGGTGCACGGTCATCGGGCTCAGAATGCGTTGGCCGTCGAGCTCGCCGCCATTGAGCAGCATCTGGCCGAACCGCAGATAATCGCCGACGGTCGCAAACGAGCAGGCGCCGGCGCAGTCGAATTTGGTCGGCGTGTCCAGCAGCTTGATCGACTGCGGCTTGCCGGTCAGCGGATCCTCAGTGAACGGATGGGCAAGCCGCGCACGCTGCGCGTCCGTTGGCGAGAACGTCGCATCATTCATGCCGAGCGGCTGCCAGACAGTCTTCGACAGATAATCGCCGAGCCGCTGCTCGGTGACCTTTTCGATCACAGCGCCGAGCACATCGATCGAGAAGCCGTATTCGAATTCGGTCGAGGGCTGGTGCGCCAGCGGCAGCTTGGTGATGCGTTCGATGAAGGCCGCCGTGTCGCCCTCGATCGCCGGAGCGATGCCATCGGGATAGAGTCGTGCGACAGGGCTCGCGCTGTCGGGCCGGCCGCCATACATCAGGCCGGAAGTGTGCCGATAAAGATCGTGGATATGGATCGGCGACAGTTGCGTCTCCAGCTTCATCGAGCCATCCGGCTGCGCGACGCCGACCTTCATGTCGGCAAAGCCCGGGAAATAGTCCGACAGCTTGGCCTGCAGCGGCAGCCTGCCCTGCTCCATCAAGGTGAGACCTGCGACGGCGGCCATCGGCTTGGTCATCGAGGCCAGCGCGAACACAGCATCGAGCGGCATCGCGGCATCCTTGGCCGGATCGAGCTTGCCATAGGCCTTGTAGTGCACGAGCTTGCCGTCGCGCGCGATCGCGACCACCGCACCGGGCACGCGCCTGGCCGCGATCTCGCGCGCGAAGAAATCATCCATCCGCACTAGGCCGGCCTGCGAGAAGCCGACATCGTCGGGCTTGGCCTCGGGCAAGGGTGCTGCGATCGTGGCATGACACGCGAAGACGGCCGCAGCCGCCGACATCACGAGCGTTGTTGTTCTCATTTTATGTCCTCCCGAGCGGCGGATCAGGTTCGCTTATGGTGCGATCTCGGACAACCTCCGCCTCAAGAGGGAATTAGAACAGGCGGAGGTGACGGCTGCAAGGCAGACGGGTGCATGGCTGTTGCTCCGACCTCGTCATTGCGCGCGCAGCGACTTGTCCGCCATAGCCCGAAGGGCGACGGATGAAGCAATCCAGAATCAAAAAGAATATCTGGATTGCTTCATCGCCTTGCTCCTCGCAATGACGGCGCGTGCGCGTAGATACTTCCGTGTCAGCTCGCCCAGTTCTCGCGGAATTCTGGAAACAGCGTGATGCCGCCGCAGGCATAGATGGTCTGGCCGGTGATGTAGCCCGCCTCATCGGAGGCGAGGAAGGCGAACACGCCGGCGATCTCCTCCGCGGTGCCGACGCGGCCCATCGGAATGTGCGATTCGACCGCCGTGCGCTTCTCCGCGTCATGCGTCCATGCGGCGTTGATCGGCGTATCGATGGCGCCCGGACCGACCGAATTGACGCGGATGCCGCGGCCGGCGAACTCGAGCGCCAAGGTGCGCGTCATGCCGGCAAACGCGCTCTTGCCGATCGAATAAGCCAGATAGCCGGGCTTCGGGATGATCTGGTGAACGCTCGAGGTGTTGATGATGTTGCCGCCGCCTTCACGGCTCACGAAATGCGCCAGCGCGTGGCGGGCGCACAGCACCGCGCCGGTCAGATTGACATCGATGATCTTGCGATAGGTCTCGATGTCGAGCGCCTCGCTGGGCGATTCCCGCTGGAAACCGGCATTGTTGACCAGGCAGTCGAGCCGCTTCCAGCGCTTGAACAGCGTTGCGAACATCGCGTCGATATCTTTTTCGACGCCGATGTCGGCGTGCACGACGAAGTGATCGCGCTTATCGTGGCCATGTTCGACTGAGGCCGCCCGCACGTCACGCAGTGTCTCCTCCGCGCTGCCGAACGAACCGACATAGTTGATGGCGACATGCGCGCCCTCCTGCGCGAAACGGATCGCGACGGCGCGGCCGATGCCTTGCGAGGCGCCGGTGACGAGGGCGTGACGGTCGACGAGGCGAGAACGAAGTTCGGTCGAGGAGCTTGATTTCGGCATGGAAGGTCTCCGAGGGTCGGACACGGCGCGCGCTTTTAGCAGAATCGCTGGCGGCAATGAATCGCGGAATTCGTGCGTTGCGTTGTTGCACGACGGACCTGCGTTCGCAGAACATCTCGGCGACCTTGATCGGCAATGGGAACCTATATGATTTTTCCGATGTTACCCTGCCCGTCCCGCCTCGAAGCACAGGATCATCGCCGTGACCGGAGCTGACCTTGCGGACGTCTACCGCGCCTACATCGCCTGCCTGAACGCGCAGGACTGGCCGCAACTCGCGCGATTCGTTCACGACGACGCGTCCCATAACGGCCGGCCGCTTGGCCTGTCCGGCTATCGCGCGATGCTGGAGCAGGACTTTTCCGAGATCCCTGACCTGCGGTTCAACATCGATCTGCTGATCGTGGACCCGCCTCATGTCGCGAGCCGGCTGCGTTTCGACTGCACGCCGAAGGGCAGATTCCTCGGCCTCGGCGTCAACGGCAGGCGCGTCGCCTTCACCGAAAACGTGTTCTATCAATTTCGCGATGGCAAGATCGCGCATGTGTGGTCGGTCATCGACAAGGCCGCGATCGAGGCGCAGCTCGATGAGCATCGCAGGATGGCTTGAGCGTAGCGATACCCATCGTCTCGCAGAGCAATCGGTGCAAATGATGGGTATCGCTTCGCTCAACCCATCCTAATAACTACGTACTCACTCGGCGTCATTGCGAGCGAAGCGAAGCAATCCAGGAGTCTTTTTATGACAAGCCTGGATTGCTTCGTCGCTTCGCTCTCGCAATGACGGTGGACAAGGGCAACAATGGGCGCTCGCGACGCTCTCACCCGATCGCCACCCCACCGCCGATGGTGCGGTTGAGCACCTGCGTCGTCTTCTCGATCCGCTCGGCGGCGGCGTTCAGCGCGTTGGCCACTGCGGTCTGGGTGGCGCGGGCGCGATCGGTCGCGGCGTTGCGCACGCTGCGCAGGCTCTCGACCTCTTCCTCGAGCTTGCGCACATGTGCCCCGGCATCGAGCAGCTCGTCGCACACGGTGAGCGCGGCCATCACTGTCAGCCTGGCATCACCGATCTCCCCGAACTTGCCGCGCAGATTGGTGATGCGCTGCTCCAGCGTCTCCGCGAGCTTCAGGAGCCGCAGCTCCTGGCCTTCCTCGCAGCCCATGCGATATTGCCGGCCGTTGATGGTGACGTTGATGTGGCTCATTCCTCAGCGTCCTCGTCTTCGTCCTCGGCATCTTCGTCTTCTTCGACTTTTCCGTCCTCGGCAGCTTCGTCTTCGGCATCCTCGTCTTCGGCATCCTCGTCTTCGGCAGCTTCGTCTTCAGCTTCCTCTTCGACCAGCGCCGTGGCAGCGCTGCTCAGCACCGTGCGAATGCTGCCGATCGCGACGTCGAGCCGTTCGGCGATCTCGCGATTGGCGCGCTCGAGCTTGCGCGATTTCATCAGCGAGCCGTCGAGCTCGTCGGCCAGCCGCGAACGGTCGGCGCCGAGCGCCTGGATGCGGGTGGCCAGCTCGTCCTCATCGCGATCGGCCTCGCGCCGACGCTCGACCGCGCTCTCCAGGGCGTCCAGCGCCGCCATCAGACGACGGGTCGCCAGTTCGAGATCCGCGGCAGCGGGTTCCATCTGGCCGGGATACGTGGCTGTCTGATCGCTCATTGGACCGGATACATGGTCGAACTCAGGCCCTCAAACTCTGCCGGCCGTACGGGACAAAAGCCCCTGTCCGGCAAGCGGTTACACGAGGAAATTTACGTGCGCGCGCCACCGAGCGCAACGCTGTGTCGAAACTATGCACCGCTGTCTGGCGGATTGGGGTTGCGAGCGTTCTGCCCCATATCCGCTCCGGGGCGGACAGATCGAACGAGGAACAGCCAGATGGCAGCCTTGCGTGGAGCCGGCTTGGGAACGTGCTCCCCGGTTTTGGCGTTTCACCGCCTTGGACTCGAGGAACCGAGGTGCTATTCCCCCCTCGAAACCCTACCTTCCGCTGTCGTCGGCGGCGTACCACCCACCAAGCATCTCATTTCAGACGGAATTTCATCATGACGCAGGTCGATCACACCCGTATGGCCAACGCAATCCGGGGGCTCGCGATGGACGCCGTCGAGAAGGCGAAGTCTGGCCATCCGGGTCTGCCGATGGGCGCCGCCGACATGGCGACCGTGTTGTTCACGCAGTTCCTGAAATTCGACGCCGCCGATCCGACCTGGCCTGATCGCGATCGCTTCGTGCTCTCGGCCGGCCACGGCTCGATGCTGCTCTACGCGTTGCTCTATCTGACCGGCAACAACGAGATGACGCTCGACCAGATCAAGAATTTCCGCCAGGTCGATTCGCTCACCCCGGGCCATCCTGAGAATTTCCGCACCAAAGGCATCGAGACCACCACCGGCCCGCTCGGCCAGGGCATCGCCACCGCGGTCGGCATGGCGGTCGCGGAAAAGATGCTGCAGGCCGAATACGGCAAGAAGATCGTCGATCACCACACCTACGTCATCGCCTCCGACGGCGATTTGATGGAAGGCATCTCGCAGGAAGCGATCGCGCTGGCCGGCGTCTGGAAGCTCAACAAGCTGATCGTGCTCTATGACGACAACGGCATCTCGATCGACGGCCCGACCTCGATCTCCGACAGCGTCGACCAGGTGAAGCGCTTCAAATCGGCGGGCTGGGCCGCGGAGCTGATCGACGGTCAGGATCAGGCCGCGATCGCGGCGGCGATCACCCGGGCGCAAAAGTCGAGCAAGCCGACCATGATCGCCTGCAGGACCACCATCGGCTATGGCGCGCCGACCAAGGCCGGCACCGCCAAGGCGCATGGCGAGGCGCTCGGCGCCGAGGAATTGAAGGGCGCCAAGGAAAAGCTCGGCATTTCGCTGGAGCCGTTCTCGGTGCCGGGCGACGTGCTCAAAGCGTGGCGCGAGGCGGGCTCGCGCGGCGCCAATTCCCGCACCGAATGGGAAGGCCGGCTCGGCGAGATGGGCCCGCGCAAGCGCGCCGAATTCGAGCGCCGGCTGCGCCATGAGCGTCCGGCGGGACTTGCCAAGGCGCTGAAGGACCACAAGAAGGCGCTGCTGGAGAAGCCGCTCAACGTCGCCACGCGCAAATCCTCCGAAGCCGCGATCGAGGCGATCTACGCCGCCATGCCGATGGAATTCCTGGCCGGCTCGGCCGACCTCACCGGCTCCAACAACAACAAGGCCAAGGAAGCGACCTCGTTCACCGCCAAGACGCCGAAGGGCCGCTTCGTGCATTACGGCGTCCGCGAGCACGGCATGTGCGCGGCGCTGAACGGCATCTTCCTACATGGCGGCTTCGCACCGAACGGCGCCACCTTCCTGTGCTTCACCGATTATGCCCGTGGGGCCATACGCCTCTCGGCGCTGATGGGCACCGGCGTGGTCTATGTCATGACCCATGACTCGATCGGGCTGGGCGAGGACGGTCCGACCCACCAGCCGGTGGAGCACCTGGCAGCGCTGCGCGCGATCCCGAACATGCGCGTGTTTCGCCCCTGCGACGCGGTCGAGACCGCGGAATGCTGGGAGCTGGCGCTGAACCGCATCGACGGCCCGACCATCCTGGTGCTGAGCCGCCAGAACCTGCCGCAACTGCGCACTAGCGCCCCGGCGGACAATCCGTGCAGCCATGGCGGCTACGAGCTGGTCGCCGCCCAAGGTGAGGCCAAGGTGTCGCTGTTCGCCACCGGCTCGGAGGTCGAGATCGCGGTCGCCGCCCAGAAGCAGCTGACCGAGCGCGGCATTGCGTCGCGGGTGGTCTCGGTGCCGTCGCTGGAATTGTTGCTGGCGCAGCCTGACGACAAAAAGGCCGCCATCATCGGCAACGCCCCGGTCAAGATCGCGATCGAGGCCGCGGTGCGCTGGGGCTGGGACGCGGTGATCGGCATCGACGGCGGCTTCGTGGGCATGCACGGCTTTGGCGAGAGCGGCCCGGCCAAGGAGCTCTACAAGCACTTCGGCATCACCGCGGAAGCCGCGGTCGAGCTCGCCGTGAAGAAGCTGGGCTGAGCGGCCGGCGCGGCAAGGCCACGCACGCGCCATATACACAACGGATGCCCCGCGAAGGCGGGGCATCCAGTACTCCGATGCGGCAGTGATTGAACCGAGAGGTCACGGCGTACTGGATCGTCCGCCTGTGCGGACGATGACAGCGGTGGAGACGGCGACAGCCAAATTCTTCCCAAACGACTGGCATCTGACCCACTATGGCCTCACCCCAAAACGCCACCACCGAGACGCCCGCCGACGCGCTGGCCGTGCTCAATTCGGTGTTCGGCCTGTCAGGCTTTCGCGGCAAGCAGGAAGAAATCGTCAGGCATGTCACGGACGGCGGCAATTGCCTGGTGCTGATGCCGACCGGCGGCGGCAAGTCGCTGTGCTATCAGCTGCCGTCTCTGCTGCGCAAAGGCTGCGGCATCGTGGTGTCGCCGCTGATCGCGCTGATGCGCGACCAGGTCGCGGGCCTGCTCGAGGCCGGCGTCAAGGCGGCGGTGCTGAACTCCACGCTGTCGCGGGAGGAAGCTGACGCGGTCGAAAAACGGCTGATCACAGGCGATCTCGATCTGCTCTATGTCGCGCCGGAGCGACTTCTGACCCCGCGCTGCCTCGCCCTGCTCGATCGTGCGCAAATCGCGCTGTTTGCGATCGACGAGGCGCATTGCGTGTCGCAATGGGGGCACGACTTCCGCCCCGAATATATCGGCCTGTCGGTCATTGCGGAGCGTTTTCCCGCGGTGCCGCGCATCGCGTTGACCGCGACGGCCGACGATTTGACCCGCAAGGAGATCGCCGAGCGGCTCGGGCTTGCAGACAGCCCGCAATTCGTCGCGAGTTTCGACCGCCCCAACATTCGCTACGAGATCGTCGACAAGCAGAACGGGCCGGCTCAGCTGAAAACCTTCATCAGCGAACGCCATGCCGGCGACGCCGGTGTTGTCTATTGCCTGTCGCGCGCTAAGGTCGAGGACATCGCTGATACCCTGAGCAAGGCCGGCATCACGGCGCTGCCCTATCACGCCGGGTTAGATGCCGGCGTGCGCGCCCGCAATCAGGACCGGTTCATCAACGAGGACGGCATCGTGGTCGTTGCCACGGTCGCGTTCGGCATGGGCATCGACAAGCCCGACGTGCGCTTCGTCGCCCATCTCGATCTGCCAAAGAGCATCGAGGCCTACTACCAGGAGACCGGGCGCGCCGGCCGCGACGGCAAGCCCTCGACCGCCTGGATGGCCTATGGGCTCTCCGACATCGTGCAGCAGCGCCGCATGATCGACGAGTCGAACGGTTCTGATGCGTACAAGCGGGTCTCGATCCGCAAGCTCGACGCGCTGGTTGCCTTGACCGAGACCGCCGGCTGCCGGCGTCAGCGCCTGCTCGGCTATTTCGGCGAGACCGTAACGGCAGAGAGCTGTGGCAATTGCGACAACTGCCTGTCGCCGCCGCGTGTGACCGACGGCAAGGTCATCGCGCAAAAACTGTTGTCCTGCGCCTATCGCACCGGCCAGCGTTTCGGCGCGATGCACCTGATCGACGTGCTGGTCGGCCGCATGACCGAGCGCGTCAAGCAGTTCGGGCATGACAAATTGTCGGTGTTCGGCATCGGCCGCGAACTCAACGAGAAGCAGTGGCGCGCCGCGCTGCGCCAGGTGGTCGCGATGGGCCATCTCGCGCCCGACAGCGAAGCCTTCGGCGCGCTGAAGCTGACGGAAACGTCGCGCGGCGTTCTGAAAGGCGAGACCGCGGTGATGCTGCGCGAGCAGACCGCTAACGCACGGGCGAGCAGGACGCGATCGCGGCGCGGCGATCTGGCTCCCCGGCCGGCTGGTCCGGGCGCGGCTGGCGATGCGACCCTGCTCGCGAGCTTGCGGGCGTGGCGTTCAAACGTCGCACGCGAGCGCGGCGTGCCGGCCTATGTGGTGCTGCACGACACCACCATCGACGGCATCGCGAGCGCGCGTCCGACGACGCTTGGACAGCTCCGCGACATCCCCGGGATCGGCGACAAGAAACTCGAACATTACGGCGACGAATTGCTGGCGCTGGTCGCGGCGGCGAGTTCGCTATCCTGAGACGCGGAGGGACTAACGCGGCAGGGCGGGATTGGTTCAGCCGCCGTTGGAAGCCCGGTTAACCGCATGCCGCCTACGCAAGGCTAAAGCGTCAGACCGACCGCACAGATGGTTGAGATACCCTGAAAAAAGGATTACCAAGGAACCATATTGTCGCTTTCCGCTCGGCAGAACCGGGCGCAGACACCTCACCCCCCTCGTGATGGGACCTGGCAAGGTCTCGTGCGGGGATGACAAAAGGCATTGAAGGAGACGCAGATGGCAGTTCGGGTTGCAATCAACGGGTTTGGCCGTATCGGCCGCAACGTGCTTCGCGCCATTGCCGAGTCCGGCCGCAGGGATATCGAGGTCGTCGCCATCAATGACCTCGGCCCGGTCGAGACCAATGCCCACCTGCTGCGCTACGACTCCGTGCATGGCCGCTTCCCCGGCACCGTGACCGTCGATGGCGACTCGATCAGCCTCGGCAACGGCAAGATCAAGGTCTGCGCCGAGCGTGACCCGTCGAAGCTGCCTTGGAAGGAGCTCGGCATCGATATCGCGCTGGAATGCACCGGCATCTTCACCGCGAAAGACAAGGCTTCGGCACACCTGACCGCCGGCGCCAAGCGCGTGCTGGTCTCGGCACCTGCCGAGGGCGCCGATGCCACCATCGTCTACGGCGTCAACCACACCTCCCTGACCCGGGATGATCTCGTCGTTTCCAACGGCTCCTGCACCACCAACTGCCTGGCACCGGTCGCCAAGGTGCTGAACGACACGGTCGGCATCGAGACCGGCTTCATGACCACGATCCACGCCTATACCGGCGACCAGCCGACGCTCGACACCATGCACAAGGATCTCTATCGCGGCCGTGCCGCCGCGATGTCGATGATCCCGACCTCGACCGGCGCCGCCAAGGCGATCGGCTTGGTGCTGCCGGAGCTGAAGGGCAAGCTCGACGGCGTCGCGATCCGCGTGCCGACGCCGAACGTCTCGGTGGTCGACCTCAAGATCGTTGCCAAGCGCAACACCGATCCGAAGGAAATCAACGAGGCGATGAAGCGCGCCAGCGAGCAGGAGCTGAAGGGCATCCTCGGCTACACCACCGCGCCGAACGTCTCGATCGACTTCAACCACGATCCGCACTCGTCCACCTTCCACATGGACCAGACCAAGGTCATGAACGGCAACCTGGTGCGCGTGATGTCCTGGTACGACAATGAGTGGGGCTTTTCCAACCGCATGGCCGACACCGCCGTCGTGATGGGCAAGCTGCTGTAAGACGCTGCCGTCATGAGCCTGCCGCACTGGCTCGGAATTCCCGGCGTGATCCTGCTGATTGGCTTGATCGTGTACGGCTTCCGCCAGGGCGGCAAGGTAACGACCAGGCAGGACTCCTCGCCGGAGCCGCCGCCCGGCGCCTGATATCAGCGAACGAGCGAGCACGCGACATGAAGCACTTCCGCACCCTCGACGACGTCGACGTGAAAGGCAAACGCGTGCTGCTGCGCGTCGACCTCAACGTGCCGATGGAGAATGGCCGCGTCACCGACGCCACGCGGCTGGAGCGCGTCGCGCCGACCATCACGGAGATTTCCAGCAAGGGCGGCAAGGTCATCCTGCTCGCGCATTTCGGCCGGCCCAAGGGCCGCGACGAGAAGGACTCGCTGAGGCCGGTCGCCGCGGCGCTGGCGGACGTCATCAAGAAGCCCGTTGCCTTCACCGAGGACTGCGTCGGCGAGCCGGCCGCCAAGGCCATCGCGGCGATGAAGGACGGCGACATCCTGTGCCTGGAGAATACCCGCTTCCACAAAGAGGAAGAGAAGAACGATCCGTCCTTCGTGGCCGAACTCGCCAAGCTTGGCGACATCTGGGTCAACGATGCCTTCTCGGCGGCCCACCGCGCGCACGCCTCGACCGAGGGCCTCGGCCACAAGCTGCCGGCCTATGCGGGCCGCACCATGCAGGCCGAGCTCGACGCGCTGGAGAAAGCGCTGGGGAGTCCGGCCAAGCCGGTGATCGCGATCGTCGGCGGCGCCAAGGTCTCGAGCAAGATCGACCTGTTGGAAAACCTCGTCACGAAGGTCGATGCGCTGGTGATCGGCGGCGGCATGGCCAACACATTCCTGCATGCGCAGGGCGTGCAGGTCGGCAAATCGCTGGCCGAAAAGGACCTGGCCGACACCGCGCTTCGGATCATGGAGAAGGCGGAAGCCTCGAACTGCGCCATCATCCTGCCGGTCGATGCCACCATCGCCTATCATTTTCAGGCCAATGCGCCCTCGCACGCCTACGGCCTCGATGCCATTCCGGCCGACAGCATGATCCTCGACGTCGGCCCGCAATCGACCGCGCGCATCCATGCCGCGATCGACGATGCGGCGACCCTGGTCTGGAACGGTCCGCTCGGCGCTTTCGAGCTGACGCCGTTCGACCGCGGCACCATGGTGGCGGCGAAGCACGCGGCCGAGCGCACCAAGGCCAAGAAGCTGATCTCGGTCGCCGGCGGCGGCGACACCGTCGCCGCGCTGAATCAGGCCGGCGTCGCCAACCAGTTCAGCTACGTCTCGACCGCCGGCGGCGCCTTCCTGGAATGGATGGAAGGCAAACCTCTCCCCGGCGTCGAGGTCCTCAAGGCCTAAAGCGCGGTTACGTTCAGCTTGCCGGTCTCGAATGTTTCTGTTATGTTCCAATCATGGCCGATGCACCGACAGACGCTGTCCCGCAAATCCTGATCAAGATTCAGGAGAGCATTGCCGCGCTCCGGTCGGAGATGGGGCAGTTCAGGCAGTCGACCGAGACGCGGTTCGAGCGGGTGGAAACGCTGATCCGCAAGCAGCGCCGCGACGCGGCCGGAATGCTGGTGATGATGCGGGCGACCGCCAGCGATTTCGACGAACGCGTCAGCGATGTCGAGGAACGCCTTTCCGCTCTCGAGGCCAAGGCGACCTGAAACCGATCAGGCGGTCAGACGTTTGGGCTTGGTCTGAAAACCAAAAATCGGTCGGATGTGCAGCGGGCGACTGGGCGCGGCGCCCCTCGGCAGGCGGCCCGTGCTATCTCAGTTAGTATCTCCCTTGGCATCCGCTGGTCGCCGCGTTATGAGCGATGGGAAGTTTCGACGCGCGTATCTGACCGCGCTGATTTAGGACCTTTTGCAGAGGAGATTTGATCATGGCGCGGATCACGTTGCGGCAATTGCTCGATCACGCGGCGGAGAACGATTACGGCGTCCCGGCGTTCAACATCAACAACATGGAGCAGGCGCTTGCCATCATGGAGGCGGCGTCCACGCTGGATGCGCCTGTCATCATCCAGGCCTCGCGCGGCGCGCGGTCCTATGCCAATGACATCATGCTGAAGCACATGATGGATGCGGTCACGGAGATCCATCCGCAGATTCCCGTTTGTGTGCATCTCGATCACGGCAACGGCCCCGACACCTGCATGACCGCGATCCAGTCCGGCTTCACCTCTGTCATGATGGACGGCTCGCTCAAGGCCGACGGCAAGACGCCGGCCGACTGGGACTACAATGTCGGCGTCACCAAGACCGTCGCCACCATGGCGCATCTCGGCGGCATCTCGGTCGAGGGCGAGCTCGGTGTGCTCGGTTCGCTGGAGACCGGCATGGGCGACAAGGAAGACGGCCACGGCGCGGAAGGCAAGCTGTCGCACGACCAGCTGCTGACCAATCCCGATGAAGCCGTGAAGTTCGTCAAGGAAACCCAGGTCGATGCGCTCGCCATTGCGATGGGGACCTCGCACGGTGCGTACAAGTTCACCCGCAAGCCGGACGGCGACATCCTCGCCATGGGCGTGATCGAGGAAATTCATCGCAAGCTGCCGAACACGCATCTGGTGATGCACGGCTCGTCGTCGGTGCCGGAGGATCTGCAGGAGATCATCAACGCCAATGGCGGCAAGATGAAGCCGACCTGGGGCGTCCCGGTCTCCGAGATTCAGCGCGGCATCAAGCACGGCGTGCGCAAGATCAACATCGATACCGACAACCGCATGGCGATGACGGGGCAGATCCGGAAAATTCTTACGCAGCATCCGGAAGAGTTCGATCCGCGCAAATATTTGAAGCCGGCGATGGAAGCAATGACCAAGCTCTGCAAGCAGCGCCTGCAGGAGTTCAACACCGCGGGGCAGGCCAGCAAGATCAAGAAGGTCCTGACCACCGCCGAGATGGCCAAGCGCTACGCCCAGGGCGAGCTCGCCCCGAAGGTGGCTTAATAGCTGCCCTGACTTAAGCAATCTGGAACGACAATGGCGGTGCACCCTCTCCCCTTGTGGGAGAGGGTACATCTCGCGCGTCGTCGGCAGCTTGCTTCGATTTGCCGGCAAGCATTCTTTCACGCCTCCGCGACCTCTCCCCCGAACAATGTTATCTCGGCAACTGCCCGAGAACCGTCTATTTTCACAGGCAGGGCAGGTGCAGCTGGAGCAGCCGTCATGAACCTTTCCGATCTCAACAAAGTCGCGACCGCCATGGTGACGCCGGGCAAGGGGCTGCTGGCGGCCGACGAATCCACCGGCACGATCAAGAAGCGCTTCGATGCGATCAAGGTCGCCTCGACCGAGGAGAGCCGGCGCGACTATCGCGAGATGCTGTTCCGCGCCAAGGATGGCATGCAGCACATCTCAGGCGTCATCCTCTATGACGAAACGATCTGGCAGAATGCTGCCGATGGCACGCCGCTGGTCAAGCTGATCGAGCAGGCCGGCGCCATCCCCGGCATCAAGGTCGACGAGGGCACGCAGGCACTCTCAGCCTGTCCCGGCGAGACCGTCACCGTGGGCCTCGACAAGCTCGCCGAGCGGCTGGCAAAATATTACGAGCGCGGCGCTCGCTTCGCCAAATGGCGGGCGGTGATCGATATCGGAGCGCACATCCCGACCACGACCGCGGTTCATGTCAACGCCCATGCGCTGGCGCGTTATGCCGCGCTGTGCCAGGCCGCGCAGATCGTGCCGATCGTCGAGCCCGAGGTCTTGATGGATGGCGATCACGATATCGATCGCTGCTATGAGGTCACGCACCGCGTGCTCAACCACGTATTCCAGGAACTGAGCGCACAGCGCGTCGCGCTCGAAGGCATGATCCTGAAGCCGAACATGGCGATCTCGGGCATGAAGTGTCCAAAGCAGGCGCCGGTCGGCGAAGTCGCGGAAAAGACCATTCGTCTGCTCAGGGAATGCGTGCCAGCCGCGGTGCCCGGCATCGCTTTCCTGTCCGGCGGACAGTCCGACCAGCAGGCGACCGCGCATCTCGACGCGATGAACCGCATCGGTCATCTGCCCTGGAAGCTCACCTTCTCCTATGGCCGCGCGCTGCAGGCGGCGCCGCAGCAGGCGTGGTCCGGCAAGGCGGAGAACGTGCCGGCCGGCCAGCGCGCCTTCACCCATCGCGCCCGCATGAACGGACTGGCAAGCCTCGGCCAATGGACCGACGAGCTGGAAAAGAAAGCAGCATAAAAGTGTCGAACAAGACCGCTCCGCCACGGCCCGCGCCGCGGCTCTATCTCGCTACGCCCGTCATTACCGATGCGGCGATGCTGGCAGCCCAGCTGCCGGGCCTGCTGGCGCAGGCCGATGTCGCGGCCGTGCTGGTGCGGCTGAAGGAGACCGATCCGCGCAGCATGATCTCGGTGATCAAGGCCCTGGCACCGGCAATCCAGAGCTCGGGCGCGGCGCTGTTGATCGACGGCCATGCCGATCTCGTCGCCCGCTCAGGCGCCGATGGCGCGCATCTGAACGGCATTGCCGCGCTCGACGAGGCGTTGCCAACCCTGAAACCGGACCGGATCGCCGGCGTCGGTGAGCTCCCGACCCGTCACGATTCGATGAACGCCGGCGAGCGTGGCGCCGATTATGTGCTGTTCGGCGAGCCCGATGCACATGGCAGCCGGCCATCGACGGACGCCATCGCCGAGCGGCTCGGCTGGTGGGCGGAACTGTTCGAGCCGCCTTGCATCGGCTACGCGGCCACACGCGAGGAAGCGGCGGAGTTCGTCGCCGCCGGTGCCGATTTCATCCTGGCCGACGACCTCGTCTGGACCGACGCGCGGGGACCGGCCCCCGCGTTGGCCGAGCTTGGCGCCGCCATCAAGGCGGCCTATACGGCGGCCGGACACGGATGACCTTGCCTCATGATCAACCTGCGCTTGACACCGATCCTCGCGGTTCTGCTGCTGACTGGAACCAGCGCGGTCGCGCAGATGTCGCTGACCCCACCCGGTCTGCAGCCGCCGGTGACGGACAAGCCGAAGCCGCTGGAACGGCCGGCCGAGAAACCCAAGGCCGCTGAAAAGCCCGCCGAG
>NZ_JBARGP010000458.1:0-1719 GCF_049798375.1 Bradyrhizobium sp. | reverse complement strand
GCAAGCCCACCGGAGATCCAGGCCAGCGCGAGGATGCCGGTGATGATGGTCGCGGATGCCAGCACGATGCCGATCTGGAACGCGGCCGACGCCAGCTCGTAGTGATGGTATTTCGCGGTGGAAAGATCGCGCTCTTCCTCGGCGTGCTTGGCGCGCTCGGCGAGTTGCTCGCTGCCCTCGCCGGTCTCCGGCTCCGAGCGATAGCGCGCGGCATTCTTCTGCCACTCCTCGATCTGCTTCTGCAGCGCCGCCTTGGTGGTGTCGTCGGTCGTCGAGCCCAGAGCCAGCTTGCCCTGCTCGGCTGCGGTCTGCACCACGGTGCGGCGGATAGTCTTGGCCTGGAAGAAGGCCCAGGAATTTGCCGCCTCGACGTTCTTGCTGATCGATTCGGTCTGCGCGCCCTTGCCGAGCGTCTCCGACAGCGCCAGGCACAACGCGATCACCGCGATCAGTAGCGCGATCTTCTTGTTCTCGCCCGACGCATGCTCGACATGCTCGGCCTGCTCCATGCTCTCATGTGCGCTCACGAAATCTCCTCCGGAATGGTCCCGACGTCACGATTGCCGGAACCGCGGGAACAGCGCAAGGGGAAGCGGCGAGGGAAGCGATGTGACGGAAGGATGTCGCGGGTGCGGTTCACGCGCGCGGATGCGCCGAGTTGTAGACCTCCAGCAGGCGTTCTGAGTCGATGCCGGTATAGATCTGCGTGGTCGACAGCGAGGCGTGGCCGAGCAGCTCCTGGATCGCGCGCAGTTCGCCGCCGCGCGACAACAGATGCGTGGCAAACGAGTGCCGCAGCGCATGCGGGGTGGCGCTGTCGGGCAAGCCCAGCGCACCGCGCAGCCGCTCCATTGCGAGCTGGATGATGCGTGGACTTAAGGGGCCGCCTTTGGCGCCGAGAAAGATCGGTCCTTCTGCCGGCAGCGGGTAGGGGCACAGCGCGGCATATTCGTCGATCGCCTGCAGCACGTTCTGCAGCACCGGCACCATCCGGGTCTTGTTGCCTTTGCCGGTGACGATCAGCACGTCGCCTTCGCCGGGCTTCGGCACCTCGCGGCGTTTCAGGCCCAGCGCTTCGGAGATGCGAAGGCCCGAGCCATAGAGCAATGCCAGCACGGCGGCGTCGCGGACCAGCACCCAGGTTTCCCGGGTCTCGCCGGCGCGCTCGTCGGCGTCGGTGACGCGTTTGGCGGCCTCCACCGGCAGCGGCTTCGGTAGGCTCTTGGCGATCTTCGGCGCCCGGATCGCCGAGAAGGCGCCGACCTTGCCCAAGCCCTCGCGCTCCAGGAAGCGGCCGAACGAGCGCAGCCCCGCCAGGGCGCGCATCAAGGAACGACTGCCGATGTCGTCGGCGCGACGCATCGCCATGAAGGCGCGGATGTGGGTCGCCTCCAGCGCGGAGAACCGCGACAGGCTGACGCGCTCGCCGAAATGTCCGCTCAGGAACTGCAGGCACTGCCGGACATCGCGCGCATAGGCCTCCAGCGTCTTCGGCGACAGCCTTCGCTCGGCGCGCAAATGGGCGAGCCACTGCATCATCGGCCGGATCAGGCTGTCGTCGGCGCAGACGAGGTCGAGCGTCTCGGGGGCCTTCGCGGTCGCTTTTGCCGTCTTTGCCATCACGCCATCCGAGCTTGCCCAATTCATCGAACTCATCACGTCGATCGAAGCTTGGCGGCTCGCGCGGTCTACCCTCTCCCCTTGTGGGAGAGGGTGCCG
>NZ_JBARGP010000457.1:0-4286 GCF_049798375.1 Bradyrhizobium sp. | reverse complement strand
AGTGTCGATGCTGGTTTGCCCGGTGGCTCGCTGTCAGATGGCTTTTTGTTCAGTGGGTCATTTTCGGATGCCGATTTGTTCGGTCGGTCGCTGGAGACTTCCGAGTTCGTCACCGTTGCCTCCCCGCGGGGCCAAATGCCCCATTCCTCAAGCCTAGCAGAATTTTGCGGTGTGGGTTGGTCAGGGTTGCTGACTAAGTCGTGGACTCTTACAAGTTGTTGCGATGACGTCGAATGGCTGATGTCTGGTTGGGGTCAAAAGCGTAGGTTGGGCCCGGACCGCCGACGCCCGGTCAGGTCCAGTAAGCGGACGTCTTCGGCGCCGCCCCGAAGGTCTCAAACGGGCGAAAGCCGCCTGTTGCCATAACGGCGTCACGTCAGCTGTACCCCCGAGATCGGACATCTCCCCCTCGCATCGATCTTCGGCTACGGCTATTTCTGACCTTGTCAAACCAGCGTGAAATCACGCTTCCGCCTCGCATCTTGTGGACGATGATGAAGCCGCCGACGAGCCGTGGCCGATCCGACACGTCGGGCAAATCACCTGCGCGATTCCTGCTTTGCGGGTTCATGCCGAGCCGACAAACAAGCGTGCGGCGGCTCGCGCTAAACGGCGAATTTCGTCAGCGGTTTCAACCCAGAGAGCCATGTTAGGCCGTTCGACCGAAACATTTCTATTTCGTTTTTGCAGAAAGTGTGGTTGGCTCACGCCATCCCGCCTCATGCGGAGGGGCGTACGCGTCGTCACGAGACGTAGAGGCGGGCTGCGATTGGACGTGAAGGCGACGGCAGACGACCGGCGTCGGCACGGACGGCGAAATCGTGTGGTTCTGGCCTCCCGGTGCTGAGGTCTGCGCAATGCGCTGACGGCGCATGGTCGCAAACGGGGGCAATCAAGCCGGTCCCCGGGAAGATCACGTATAAGCCGTAACCCGATCGCGCAGGGAAGGCCGGTTCATCCGGCTGCACCTGTGGTAACCGCCGCGTGCATTTTCTTTCGCACGCGGGCCATGGGCGTCAGCCGATGCCCGGCCTTCCCTGCGCCCTCCCGATTTCGAGGGCCTTATGTGAAGCAAAACTCGGGCGATGTCCGCCGCGAGATCGCAGAGTCGTGCCGATGAACGCGTTGCTTGGATTTCCATCATTGGCAGGCTGTCGCCGCGAACCATGCCATGCCGAGCGCGCCATCGTGCAGCCGGATGCAGGCGGTATCGTCGATCTCGGCGGCGTCATAAACCTCGCGCGGCACGGTCGCGTCGTTCGGCGCCGTCATCGGCCCCCAGGGCGCGAGCGTGAGATGATGGCTGGCGACGCGATTGCGGCCGGGCTGCTTGTCGATGATCCGGCTGCGCAGCATCGATTGCGGCGAGCGATCGAGCAGCACGTCGGCCTGACCGAGCGCGCCGAACGCATAAGCGCCGGTCAGCAGTGCCGCGGCGAGCAGCCGCCACCAGCGCCGGCGCAGATGGACCTCGCGCCTCAAGGCAGCGATCAGGAACACGATGGCGATGGCGGCGGCGAAGGCGGTCAGCGGCAGCCAGCTCACCAGGTTGAGGTCGAACAGCGAGCGCGCGAACAGGGCGCAGGCGGGCATCGCGCAGGCGGTGCCGAGATTAGCCTCATAGCCGCTGCCGAGCCCGATCCGGAACAGGCCACGACGCGCGATGACAGCGATGATCGTGAGCAACGGCAGCGCAATCAGCAACGTCATGAGCAGACCGTAGGGCTGCGGCCGAAACAGCGCCCAAAGCGCGATGATGACGGCGGCCAAGGTCAATGCGGCGGCGAACCTTTGTGCCCATGCCAGCGCCTGCGCGCGACTCTCGCGCACGCGGTTCAAATCGTTAGCTGGCTCGGCCATTCAAATGGTCCATTCACGTGTCCGGCTGTTGCGCCGGTCTCGCCTCGATAGCGCAGGAGGATTGACCGAATGCCAACGCCGATCCACGATTTGACAGCCGGGATGGCCATTGTCAGTGTTCAGCCAACCAAGTCAAAGCCGGTCACGGGAACGCCTAAGGAAAACACGATGTCATCAGAGCATGTCGACGTGCTGATCGTCGGCGCGGGGCTGTCCGGCATTGCGGCCGGCTATCACCTCAAGCACAAATGCCCGGGCAAGACGTTTGCGATCCTGGAGGGGCGCGGCGCGATCGGCGGCACCTGGGATCTATTTCGTTATCCCGGCCTCCGCTCCGACAGCGACATGTATACGCTCGGCTATTCCTTCAAGCCGTGGACCGATCCGCAGGCGATCGCGGACGGGCCCAAGATCCTGAACTATGTGCGCGAGACCGCGTTCGAGAACCGGCTGGAGGAGACCATCCGCTTCCACCACCGTGTTCGTCGTGCGTCATGGTCGAGCAGCGAGGCGCGCTGGACCGTCGAGGCTGAGCGCACGATCGGCGAGGGTGCGATCGAGACGGTGCGCTTCACCTGCAACTTCCTGTTCATGTGCGCCGGCTACTATCGCTATGAGGGCGGCTATCGGCCGGAATTTGCCGGCGCGGGCGACTTTGGCGGCCGCATGGTGCATCCGCAGGCCTGGCCCGATGACCTCGATTATGCCGGCAAGCGCGTGGTGGTGATCGGCTCCGGCGCTACCGCCGTGACGCTGGTGCCGGCGATGGCCAAGACGGCCGCGCATGTCACCATGCTGCAGCGCTCTCCGACCTATGTGGTGTCGCGCCCGGCGCAGGATGCGCTCGCCAACAAGCTGCGCCGCCAACTGCCGGCAAAGCTGGCCTATCACCTCATCCGCTGGCGCAACGTGATGTTCTCGATGTATTTCTTCCAGCTCAGCCGGCGCAAGCCGCAGCGCGTCAAGGAGCTGATCCTTGGCGGCGTCAGGCGGGCGCTCGGAGCCGACTACGACGTCGCTACCCATTTCACGCCGCGCTACAATCCCTGGGATCAACGGCTCTGCCTGGTGCCCGACGGCGACCTGTTCAAGGCGATCAGGGACAAGCGCGCCTCGGTGGTGACGCAGGAGATCGACCGGCTCACCGAACGCGGCATCGCCCTGAAGGACGGCAGCGAGATCGAGGCCGACATCATCGTCACCGCGACCGGCCTGGTGCTACAGGTGCTCGGCGGCATCGAGGTCACGGTCGATGGCCGCGCGGTCGATTTCTCGAAGACCCTGAACTACAAGGGCATGATGTATTCCGACGTGCCGAACCTAGCTGCGGCGCTCGGCTACACCAACGCGTCCTGGACGCTAAAATGCGACCTGACCTGCGAATATGTCTGCCGGCTCATCAACTACATGGACCGGCACGGCTACAAGCAGTGCATGCCGCACAATGACGATTCCACGATCAAGCCGCTGCCGTCGCTGAGCTTCACCTCCGGCTACGTGCAGCGGGCGGTCGCAGAGCTGCCGAAGCAGGGTGACCGGCGGCCCTGGCGGCTATACCAGAACTATGCGCTCGACATCGTCTCACTGCGCTTCGGCAAGGTCGATGACGGCGTGATGCGCTATTCGTGAGCGCGCCTCTAGCCGCGCTCGCCCGCCGCGGCGTCCCGCAGGGGCGCACGGCTGAGTTCGTTGCCGGCAGCGATCGCCTTGCGCAGCAGCCGCATCAACTCTTTTCCTTCCGCCGTCGTCAGCCCGCGCAGCATGGTGGCCTGCGCCGCCTCGACGGCCGGCGTGATCGCGCGCAGCATTTTCTTGCCCTCCGTGGTAACGGTGAGCACGCGGGCGCGCCGGTCGCGGCTGGAGGCCTCGCGGAGCACGAGGTTCTTCTGCACCAGGCGGTCGATCACGCCGGTGATGGTGGTGCGGTCATAGGCGATCAGGCCGGCCAGCGTGATCTGGTCGATGCCGGGATTGGTGCTAACAGCCGCCAGCGCCGCGTATTGCACCGGCGTGAGGTCGAAGCCGGCCTGCTCGACCTCCGCCAGA
The DNA here is from genome assembly GCF_049798375.1 of Bradyrhizobium sp. GTDB lineage: Bacteria > Pseudomonadota > Alphaproteobacteria > Rhizobiales > Xanthobacteraceae > Bradyrhizobium. Next base: position 380 of record NZ_JBARGP010000457.1, on the reverse strand, counting down.
AACACGGCGACCGCGATCTGCTGGAAGCGGCGGGCCAAGTGGCCGGGCATGTCGTCCGTTTCCGTCACCGAAATCCTCCAATCAGCCGTTTGTTGACGAGCATACTGATGATCAGTATACTGATCAATAGCGAAGTGGCATTCAAGTGCCCGTCGGCGGGGACTGCGCGGAGCGCGTCCGGCCGGCCGGCTCAGGACGGGAGGACGCAGCATGCAATTCCATCTCAACGGCTTCGAGCCCGGGGATCCCGACATCGCCGACCCTGCCGTGCGCGCTCACGGTGGCGGCGCTTCCGGGACCGTCCCTACCGAGGTCGACGTGCTGATCGTCGGCTGCGGGCCGGCCGGGCTCAATCTCGCGGCGCAATTGTCCGCATTTCC
>NZ_JBARGP010000456.1:0-2954 GCF_049798375.1 Bradyrhizobium sp. | reverse complement strand
GGGCGTCAGCGGCGGCGGCTGCACCGCCGCGCCCGGCGCTGGTGAGGCCGCATTGGCGGCGGCGTCCGCCGGGCCCTGCAGGGTCTTGGCATCGAACAGATACTGCAACTCGGCGGCGTGAGACGCGCCATAAGAGAAGCCGATCAGCGGCTGGAACAAGTCTGGCGCGTTCGGATCGGCGAACTCATAAGCGTGCACCGGGACGAACCTCGCCAGCAGTTGATTGGAGTCGAGGCTCCGGCAGGTGAAGATGATGTCGGTGAAAATCTGACCGAGTGCCTGGTCTGCGCTCGGCTTGTCGTTGTTATCCGGATTGGGAAAACTCGCCGGCGGATAGAGCGCCGCAAGCGTTCCGATCTTGGTGGGATCAGTCACGCCGGAGATGATCGCAACCTCTTGCGCAAACGTCAGGACACCCTGGTCGACAAAAGATTGCGCCGGACCGCCCGGCACGAACGTGAAGCTTGGATCGAAGTAAAACGGCTCGAACAGCGTGCCCTCATTGAGGTTGGTACCCTGCATCACCGGGACGCGGTTGAAATTGCCGCTGCCAAACGCGTCCGACAAGCCCCGCGGCAAGATCGTCGTGCCGGCCGTCGGCGACGTGTTGATGGTAGCTTGCGCCGCAAGCAGCGTCGCAACCGGGGCGCTGCGCAGGCAAGCGGCGATCTGCGGGTTGACCCCTGTGCAGCCGACCGCGTTTGCGAACGCCGCACCCAGGCTTTCCTGCGCTGCGACCTGCTTGATCGTGAACAGCATATAGGCGCCGCTTTCGATGATCACGGCGTCGAACAGTCCTTTCGCGGTCGGCGAGGCCAGATTGGATGAGGTGCTGAGTCCGCCGGCCGACTCGCCGCCGATCGTCACCCGGTTCGGATTCCCACCGAAACGCCCGATATTGTCGCGGACCCATTTGAACGCGAGTTGCTGGTCCATCAGCCCGTAATTGCCGGCCCTTCCGACGTCGTCCAGGGCTGGATGGGCGAGCCAGCCGAGCGCGCCGAGGCGATAATTGATGGTCACGACGATGATGTTGTGCGTGCTGGCCAGGACGCTGGGGTCGTAGCCCGCGCCTGTGCCGGTCAGGAGCGAGCCGCCATGGATGAAGATCCAGACCGGGAGCCCGCCGTCACCATCCGAATGCGCGGGCGTCGTGACGTTGAGAAACAGGCAATCTTCACTGAACGGCGGCTGCGCCGAGAACTGATTGATCAGTTGCGGACACGCACTGCCCGGCGTCGTCGCATCGACGATCGTGTGCGAGCGTGCCGGTGCTGTGGGAGGCGTCCAACGGTTCGCACCAGCCGTCGAGTTGGCGTAGCGGATTCCCTGGAATTTATTGACGACGCCGTCGCTGGTGCCGCGGACCGCCCCGCTGGTCGTCTCGACGATGGGGCTCCGGGAGTCGGCCATCGCGCCCGCCGGCGCACCTCCGAAAACCATGAGGATCGCCGTCAGCAGGCCGATGCCGGCGCGTCGCCAGCGGATCATTCTATCTTGGCGCCGCGAAAAGCCTGCTGTCCGGTGACGTCTCATCGTGTCCCCTCCCAAGCTGCAAGACTTCGATTTGAACCACAAAAACAAACGTCCGTTCGATGACAACGTCAAGACGCAAGGTTATAAAAATAAAACTTTGAAGTGGTGCGCCGCAACAGGCGGGAAATTTCCAAATTGGCATGCCTGAGGTACGTTGATTTGCCCGACGGCGCGCGCTCCGACGTCCCGAACCTCTTATTGTCCTGCGAAAACCACGCCGCGGGGCGTGCGCCGAAAAACTCATTTCGTCAGCGTCATCAACACGATCACGCGCCTTAGCCCGTTCGGTCGCAAATTTCCTCTTTCGTTTTTACAGAACTCATGTTTCATTGAGGCGTCCCGCCTCGCGGAGGGGGCGTACGCGTCGTCACGGACGTCGAGCGCGGGATGCGATGGACGCGGTGAGTTGCGCTGGACGAGCGCAAGCTCATGCGGACGGCGAAGTCGTGTGGTTCTGGCATTCCGGTGCTAATGCCTGCGCAATGCGCGGAACGCGCATTGCGCAAACGGGGGCAACAAAGCCGGTCCCCGGGAAGATCACGTATAAGCCGTAACCCACTCGCGCAGGGAAGGCCGGTTGTTCCGGCTCGTACCTGTGGTAACTGCCGCCTGCGTTCTTTTCTGCAGGCGGGCCATGGGTGTGAGCTAACACCCGGCCTTCCCTGCGCCCTCCCTTCATCGAGGGCGGATCGATCCTCACAGCTCGGACGCATCTGCGCCGCGAGGTCGATGATTTGTGGTTGTCGCGTGATGATCCGCGTTGCGGGTCAGAACTTTCCGAGCGCTTTCAGCACGCGCGCCGGCGTGATCGGAATCGCATGGATCGAAGCACTGAGCGGCGCCAGCGCGTCGTTGACGGCGTTGAGCACGCAAGCCGAGGCCGCCGCGGTGCCCGCCTCCCCGCAGCCCTTGGCGCCGAGCACAGTATCCCTGGTCGGCGTCTCGACATGGTCGATGATGATGTCGGGCATCTCCATCGGCATCGGCACCAGGTAATCGACCAGCGAGCCGTTGAGCAGCTGGCCGGTCTCGCCGTAGCGGCATTCCTCGAACAGCGCTGCGCCGAGTCCCTGTACCACGCCGCCGCGCATCTGCTCGTCGACCAGCATCGGATTGATGATGCGGCCGCAATCCTCGACCACGAAATGCTTCAGCAGCTTGACGAAGCCGGTCTCGACGTCCACCTCGAGATGGCAGCCCTGGATGCCGTTGGTGAAAGCGAATGGATAGCCCTGCGGCGCGAAGTGATGACTGACCGTGAGCTGCGCCTGGGTGCCCGGCGGCAATGTGTCGGAGCGGAAATAGGCGATACGCGCGATCTCGGCGACCGGCAGGCGCTGCTGCCGCGTGGCGGCATCGACGATCTCACCGTCGACGATATCGAGTGCGGATGGCTGCTCCTGCAGCACCAGTGCCGC
>NZ_JBARGP010000455.1:0-4316 GCF_049798375.1 Bradyrhizobium sp. | reverse complement strand
TGGCCGGCACGATCGCTTATGTCTTCACTACGACTGGCTATGGCATGCTGATTTCCACGTTCTGTAGAACGCAAATCGCCGCGCTGTTCGGGACGGCTATCCTCACGCTGCTGCCGGCCCAGCAATTCTCAGGCATGATGACCCCGGTCTCGTCGCTGTCCGGCGTCGCCCAAATCATCGGGCTTGGCTTCCCGATGACCTACTATCGTCCGATCAGTGTCGGCACCTTCACCAAGGGACTCGGATTCGCAGACCTCGGATCCAGCATCCTGATGCTGATGATCTTCATCCCGGTGCTGACGTCGCTCAGCATGCTGCTGCTTCGTAAACAGGAGCGATAGAAATCGATGCGCTCCCTTTCCAACATCTTTTGGCTCGGCACCAAGGAGCTACGCAGCCTCTTCAGCGACTGGGTGCTGCTGGGTCTCGTGCTCTACTCGTTCTCGCTTGCGGTGATCAGCCAGGCACAGAGCAACTCTCAAGAGCTGTACCATGCCTCGATTGCCGTCGTCGACGAGGACCACTCGGAGCTGTCTCGGCGCATCACTCACGCCTTTCTCATGCCCTATTTCAAGCAGCCTGCGGCAATCGCCGAGGCGGACGTCGAGCATTTGATGAATGCCGGAAAGTACACGTTTGTCATCGACATTCCGCCCAACTTCCAGCGCGACGTATTGGCAGGGCGCCAGCCGAGCTTGCAGATCAACGTCGATGCGACCGCCATGGTTCAGGCCGGCCTTGGCTCGGGCTATGCCGAGCAGATCGTCAACACGGAAATCACCCAGTATCTGACGCGTGAGGAACCGGCGACGCAATCCCCCGTGAACCTGGCGATCAGAATTGCCTTCAATCCTAACGTGACCACCGCCTGGTTCGCCAGCGTGATGGGAATCATATCCAGCGTCACCATGCTTTCGATCATCCTGACCGGCGCCGCGCTGGTACGAGAGCGGGAGCACGGCACGATGGATCATCTGCTTGTCATGCCGCTCAGTCCGTTCGAGATCGCGATGTCGAAGATCTGGGCCAACGCTTTCGTGATCGCGGTGGCCATCGGCCTGTCGCTCTATCTCGTGATCCGGCTGCTTCTGAAGATCCCGATTGCCGGATCAATTCCACTCTTCATGTTCGGTGCGGTTCTCTACCTGCTTTTCGCAACCGCGATCGGGTTGTTTCTAGGTACGGTCGCGCGGTCCATGCCGCAGCTTGGCCTGCTCTACATGCTCGTCGCGGTTCCGATGAACATCCTGTCCGGCAACGCGACGCCGCTCGAGAGCATGCCGCATTGGCTTGCGATGGCGATGCAGGCGTCCCCGTCGACGCATTTCGTATCGTTCGCCCAGGCTATACTGTACCGCGGCGCGGGCCTGGAGGTCGTATGGCCGCAGTTTGTGGCCGTGGCAGCGATCGCTTCGCTGTTCTTGATGCTGTCACTGCTGCGGTTCCGCTCGGCGCTTGCCTCGGCGGGCTTATAGGACGCGGCCTGGACGGCACCACGATTATTCGTTAGCCGGCTTGCGGAAGATCAAGATGGAACGCAGCCCTTGAACCATCACTAACGGAGAGTTTGCCCGCGGGGCGGCGGCACTCTGGTCTGAACCAAGTTGGAGGGTACAATATGCCGGACAACAACACCGAACTGGATCAAATGCAGGCCACCTATGTGGCGGCTGTCGAGCAATTGATCGATGCGATCGGGCAGGAGGAAGCGCTGGCTTCGGTCAATCACACGATTGCCGAAGTGGACAAGTGGGAGAATGCAACACTTCCACGAAGACGAAATCCGCAATCGCGTGAAGGACGCAAAGCGCCGGTACGAAGACGCATTGCGCAAGAAATTCTTCAATCTCTAAAGGACAAAACTCCGGAGTGGGCCGCGTCTTTCTGTATCGCGGCCCTTTGAATCTCCAGGACGGGGCTTTGCAATACCGGAACGCTCTCCGCTCCGGGCGATGTTCCCAGGCCCGGCGTCCCGCTCAAGCCGCACAGGAAGCGCTCGCCTGCGGAACGATTCTCACTCGCAAAACCGAAGGTTTGGCACAGCCACAGCCGCCTCAGCGCATTCCGCCATCGGTCTGTTCAGAAGCTTGTTCAGATCCCCACCAGCCGGTGCAAGCTATCGCTTCCTTCCCGTGCGCTAATCAGGCGCGCCTGTCATATATAGCGCATTCTCAGATGGCCGCGAAACCAAGCGACGAGGCAACGCCTGCCCCCAGCAGCCCGACGGCGACACCTGCTGCTGCGACAAGACCCGCCTTCCGCCCGGCGGACGCGGAATTCACCGCGCCGAGGCCGTCCATGTCACGACATCCCGCGCGAGCGTATCAAAGGTCTGCGCGAACGCCGTGGCCGCCTTCGCCACTGTGAGCGCGTCTACCGGGGACGATTGCCGGAAGATGCGCGCGGCCTTGAGATGGCCGGTATCGTCGACGAGCTTTGCGGAGAGCTCGATGCAGACCCGCAGCTGCGGCGCGGTCGCGATATCGAACTGCCGCAGATCGATCAGCAGGCGGACACCACCCTGGCTCAGGGCGTCCCCCCGTAGCGGGGCATGTGCGATATCATAATTCTCGAAACTCTGCAGCAGCCTCGCCTGCACCAGCGCCGGCAGCGTATCGCTCCACTGGGCGTCGACGAAATCGTCGTGCGGCTCTTCGTCCGAGGCGAACAGGAACCGCTGGGTCTGCAGGCGTGTCGTCGCCGTCGGCTCGGTGATGACGAGACCGGGCTCAAGCGGTTGGCGTGGCCCTTCGAAATTATCCGCCGCCTTCAAATCATAGCTCACCTTGCGCGGGGGCGCGATGCTACCGGTCATGCGCTCCAGGCCCACCACGATCCCATCGAGCTTCGGCGTGTTGCGCGCGAGCCCGTCGGCGAAGGTGCTGAGATTGCTGATGGCCTCGTGCAGGGGGGCGGCATTCTCCGAGAGCACGCTGTCGACCTTGCGCAATGCGTCGCGCGCCGCCTGCGTCATGCTTTGGCCTGCGCCCTTCTCGGCGATCAGGGCGCCCCTCACCGGCGGCGCCGAAGCATCTTCGCCGCCCTCCAGAGCGACCACGGGAACGCCGGTCAGTCCCTGAAAATCCAGGCCGACCTTGGTGTCGGAACGAACCGGCGTTTGCTCGACGACCGCGATGGTCGCGTTGACATCATGGGGCCGGTCGGGGACGAGTGCGAGCGAAGTGACTTCTCCGACGCGAATACCGTTAAATAATACGGCCGCGCCGACCAGCAGGCCCGGCACCGGGCCGTTGAAGGTCACGTGATAAGTTTCACGTTTGCCGATGCCGCCGGCATTGTTGAGCCAATAGACAAAGCCGAACACGGCCGCGATCGCCGCCAATACGAAGGCGCCGACGATGACAAAAGGTGCGCGTGTTTCCATAACTCTTCCTCTCGTCAGGCACCGAGGTGCAGCATCTGCGCCCGGGCGCCATGGAAATAGGCTCTGACCCAGGGATGGTCGGACTCAAGTACAGCCGGCAATGGCCCGAGGGCTGCGATCATGCCGTCGGCAAGGGCTGCGACGCGATTGCAAACCGCAGCCAGCGTGTTGAGATCATGCGTGACCATGAAAACGGTGAAGCCGAGCGTCTGCTGCAGCGTTCTGATCAGCGCGTCGAATTCACCGGCTGCGATCGGATCGAGGCCGGAAGTTGGCTCATCCAGGAACAGCAGGGCCGGATCGAGCGCCAGTGCCCGCGCCAGCGCAACGCGCTTGGTCATGCCGCCGGAAAGCTCGGCCGGAAATTTGTCGCCGTCCTCTACGCTTAGTCCCACCATTTCGAGCTTGGCGTTGGCGATCTCATCGAGCAGCGCAGGAGACAGATGCGCGGCCTCGCGCAACGGAAACTGGACGTTTTGTCGGGCATTAAGCGCCGAGAACAGCGCACCCTGCTGAAACAAGACACCGCGACCCACGGCTTCGTCAGTTGCAAATGCAGGAAAGCTGATCTCTCCGCTCCGCTTCGGCAGCAAGCCAACCAGGGTCCGCAACAGCACCGACTTGCCGCCACCGGAAGCGCCGACCAGCCCGAGGATCTCGCCCTCGCGAACATCAAGGCACAAATGATCGATCACGACCCGCTCGCCGAAGCCGACCACGAGATCATTCACATGAATTGCGATGCGATCCTCGGCCATGGCTACATCCCGATCGAGGCGAAGAACACGGCAAACAACCCGTCGAGCACGATCACGAGAAAGATCGACTTGACGACGGATGCCGTCGTCTGCCGGCCGAGAGATTCCGCGCTGCCCTTGACCTTGAGGCCCTCGCACGCAGCCACCAGCCCGATCACCAGGGCCATGAATGG
>NZ_JBARGP010000454.1:0-8500 GCF_049798375.1 Bradyrhizobium sp. | reverse complement strand
CTGAGCGCTTTGCCGGCGCCGATTGGCGCAAGCGTGCGACCGGTGTACCGCTGTTGGTCGGCGCGCTGGCGGCGTTCGACTGCGAGGTCGAGGACATCATCGAGCGGCACTCGCATGCCATCGTGATTGGCCGCGTCCTGCACGTCGACGCCGCCGCGCCGGCCGCCGCGCTGGCCTATTGGCAGGGCGACTACCTCACCGTGGACCGCGACGAGGACATCCTCAAGCTCGCGACGATGAGCGTGCCAAACCCGCAATCGACGCGGCAGTTCTGATTTCCGCGTCGCGGCCCCGGCAGCCTCCGGTGTTGAGCTGGCGTTCATGCGCGAGACCGCCTAGAACCGCTTCATTCTCTCTTGGCAGAGCCAATGAAGCGCATCTTAACTCGCATCGGGATCTGGGCCATCTATGTGGCCGGCACGGTCGCGATCCTTTATCTCGCGCTCTATGCCTATGCCGTCTTCACCCGGCGCGATTTCGTGCCCGGCGACCCCATCCACATCTTCCGCAACCCCGACGCGCCCACGGCGACGTGACTGGAGCGGGCCTTGATGATGATCGTCATTGCGAGGAGCCGACGGCGGAAGCAATCCAGACTCCGTTTGTTTCGCTTTGGATTGCTTCCGCCGTCGCCTTTCGGGCTATGGCGGACAAGTCGCTTCGCTCGCAATGACGGACATTGCGATGTGCTTCCCAAAACAAAAGCGCGACCGCGTTCCTGGGAGACGTGATCGCGCGAGTTGATGATGAAGCGCTTTAGTTAGCCCACCATGGTCGGCATCCGTGCGCTTTCACCCGAGCCGGGCGGCGGGATCGGCAGGCCGCCATCGGCATATTCGTTCAGCTTGTTGCGCAAGGTGCGGATCGAGATGCCGAGGATGTTGGCCGCGTGGGTGCGGTTACCGAGGCAGTGCTTCAGCGTCTCCAGGATCAGGTCGCGCTCGACATCGGCCACGGTGCGACCGACCAGGGCACGCGTGACCTGCTCGGCGGCCATGGTGGCATGCGCCACCGCCGGCTGGCTCTTGACGATGTCGAGGCGGTCGCCGTCGGGCGTGAGGATCGCATCCGGACCGATCTCGTCGCCGATAGCCATCAGCACCGCGCGGTGCAAGGTGTTCTCGAGCTCCCGGACATTGCCCTGCCAGCGGTTGCTGGAGAGGACGCGCTTGGCTTCCGCCGAGATCGGACGCAGCGCCACGCCGTTGGCCTCGGAATATTTGCGCGCGAAATGATGGGCGAGCTCGAGGATGTCAGCCGGGCGCTCGCGCAGCGGCGGAATCTTCAGATTGACGACGTTGAGGCGGAACAGCAGGTCCTCGCGGAACGTGCCTTCGCGCACGGCGTCTGCGAGATTGCGGTTCGAGGTCGCGATGATACGGATGTCGACGGGCACGGGGCGGGTGCCGCCGACGCGATCGATGACGCGCTCCTGGATGGCGCGCAGCAGCTTCGACTGCAGCCGCACGTCCATCTCGGAAATTTCGTCGAGCAGCAGCGTGCCGCCCGTGGCCTCTTCGAACTTGCCGATGCGGCGGGCGATTGCGCCGGTGAAGGCGCCCTTCTCGTGGCCGAACAGCTCGGACTCCAGCAGGTGCTCGGGGATCGCGGCGCAGTTGATCGAGATGAAGGGACGCTTGGCGCGCGCCGAACGGCTGTGCACGTAGCGCGCCAGCACCTCCTTGCCGGTGCCGGATTCGCCGGTGACCATCACCGAAGCGTCCGAGCCCGCGATCTGCTGCGCGAGCTTGATCACCTTGGCCATGGCGTCGTCGCGATAGACCAGATCGCGCGAATCGTTGGCGACCGCAGCCAGCACGGCGGCGATCAGCTCGGGATCGGGCGGCAGCGGAATGTATTCCTTGGCGCCGGCATGGATCGCGGCGACGGCCGCGCGGGCGTCGGTGGTGATGCCGCAGGCGACGATCGGCACGTGAATGTGCTCGGCATCGAGGCGGATCACGAGGTCACGGATGTCGATGGCGACGTCGACCAACAAGAGGTCGGCGCCCTTGCCGCCGCGGAGCACGCGCATCGCCTGCTCGTTGTCCTCGGCATGGGTGACGGTTGCGCCATTCGCCATGGCGATCTTGGTGGCGGCGGTGAGCTGACCCTTCAGCGTGCCGACGATGAGAAGCCGCATGTCGATCTCCTGTACGTGCGTCCGCGCGGCGCTCTGTCAGCGCGCGATCCAGTTTGGTTTAGTTGCGATCCGACTTGATGATTTCGGTCATGGTGACGCCGAGCTTGTCCTCGACCAGCACCACCTCGCCGCGCGCCACCAGGCGGTTGTTGACGTAGATGTCGATCGCCTCGCCGACCCGGCGGTCGAGCTCGAGCCCGGTTCCCGGCCCGAGCTTCAGGAGCTCGCCAACGTCCATCTTGGAGCGGCCGAGCACGGCCGAGACCTGCACCGGCACGTCGAACACCGCTTCGAGGTCGGCGGCGATGCGCGCGGCCTGATCTTCCTCGTTGTAGGTGACATCGCCCAGCGGCGGTGCGTCGGCGGCGTTGAGGTCGGGCAGCGGGATGTGAGAATCGGTGTCGCTCATGAGTTAAACCCCTTTGGCCGCGGCGGCCGGACTGCTGGCCTGATTCTTGGACGCCATATAGCGCCCGACGAGTTCGTTGATCTTGGTTTCGATCGCGGCACGCTCCAGCACGACGCCGCCGTCGGCCCATTCGATCCGGCAATCGCCGGTCGGAATGTCGGGCTCGGCCAGGATCACCAGGCGTCCCTCGAAGCCGCTCTGCTTGCCGAGCTTCTCGATCCGCTCACGCGCGATCTCATAGAGCTGGTCGTTGATGCGGACGACGAGATGCGGCGTCGCCACCAGATGAGCGAAGCAATCCTTGACGAGGCCGGTGATCTCGCCGAGCGGCTCGGCAGCGACCAGCGCACTGCACAGCTTGCGCGCGACCGCGATCGCCACCTCGACCGCCTCGGTCTCCATCCGCGCCTCGACGCCGGAGACGCGCGCGGAGACGCCCTGCATATGGATCTTGATCTCCTCCAGCGCGCTTGCCATGCGGCGGTCGGCTTCGACCTTGGCCTCGCGCTGCGCGGCCTCGTAGCCGTTGCGATAGGCGTTCGCTTCGGCGGCGGCGATCTTCTGCGCGATCTCGGCCGTGGTTGCCGGCCGCTCGCGCTGCCGCTCGGGAGCGGCGAAATCGGTGTCGAACAGGAATTTCGCGGGCGCTGCCATCAATACACCAGCTCGTCGTCGGCGCGGTTCTTGGTGAGCATGATCTCGCCCTTGGCGGCGAGGTCCTTGGCCAGGTTGACCAGCAGCGCCTGCGCCTCGTCGACGTCGCGCAGCCGCACCGGTCCCATCGCCGCCATGTCGTCCTGCAGCATCTTGGCGGCGCGAGAAGACATGTTGGTGAAGAAGAAGTTGCGGACCTCCTCGTTGGCGCTCTTGAGCGCGATGCCGAGCTTGTCCTTGTCGACGTTGCGCATCAGGGTCTGCGCCGAGGCGGAGTCGAGCTTGATCAAATCGTCGAACGTGAACATCAGCGCCTTGATGCGCTCGGCGGACTCGCGGTTTTCTTCTTCGAGCGACGTGATGAAGCGGGTCTCGGTCTGGCGATCGAAATTGTTGAAGATTTCGGCCATCACCTCGTGGGCGTCGCGGCGGCGGGTCTGCGACAGATTCGACATGAACTCGGTGCGCAGCGTCTGCTCGACGCGCTCGATGACTTCCTTCTGCACGGCCTCCATCCGCAGCATGCGGCCGATCACGTCGAGCGCCATGTCCTCAGGCAGGATGGCGAGCACGCGTGCCGCGTGTTCCGGCTTCAGCTTCGACAGCACCACGGCGATGGTCTGCGGATATTCGTTCTTCAGGTAGTTGGCGAGCACCTCTTCCTGCACGTTGGAGAGCTTCTCCCACATGTTGCGGCCGGCCGGGCCGCGGATCTCGTCCATGATGCCGGTGACACGCTCGGAGGGCAGGTATTGCTGCAGCAGCCGTTCGGTGGCGTCGAAATTGCCCATCAGCGCGCCGGAGGCCGACATGCGCGAGACGAATTCGAGCAACAGGTCTTCGACCACGTCGGCCTCGACGGTGCCGAGGGTGGACATCGCGAGCGACAATTCACGCACCTCGTCGTCGTCGAGCTGCTGCCAGATCTTGCCGCCATACTGCTCGCCGAGCGCAAGCATCATGACGGCGGCACGCTTCGGTCCGCTCAAGGGCTCGGTCTTGTCGCGCCCGGCCTGGCGGCTCGCGAGCGTCGCGATGACGGTGGAGATGTCGTTGGCGTTGGCGTTCTGCGTTTGCGGAAGCGACATGGCGGTTCTGACTATTCTGGTCTGAGGACTTCAGGTTTGGCGGATCAGGTCTGCGGTTCGGCCAGCCACTGGCGGATGATGCCTGCGGCTTCGCCGGGATTGCGGTCGGCGAGCTCGCCGACCCGGTGTACCGACTGGGCGTGCACCTGGCCCTGCACCTGGGCGACGTCGATCATATGGGCGGTCTGCTGGGCGGTCACGGCAGGTACCAAGGCTTCGTCGGTGAGCGCGGGCGTCGGCGCGGTGAGGGCCTTCACCTCTTCGGAGGTGAGGATCTTCTTCACCAGCGGCCGGATCACCATGAACATCACGACGAGGCCGAGCAGCATCATCACGCCGAGCTCGATGATGTACATGACGTCGTCCTTGGTGAACTGGAGCGTGCCAAGGAAGCCGCTCGGTTCCGAAAGCTGCGGCACCAAGGGGGCATCCGCGAACTTCAGGTTGACCACCTCGACCTGGTCGCCGCGCTTCTGGTTGAAGCCGATCGCTGAGCGCACCAGTGCTGCGATCTGCTCGAGCTCGTCCTTGCTGCGCTCCTTGTAGACCATATCGCCCTTGTCGTTCTTGACATAGGCGCCGTCGACCAGGACCGCGACCGAGACGCGGTTGACGCGGCCGGCCTCGGTGACTTCGGTCTTGGTGGTCCGGGAGATCTCGTAGTTGTTGGTTTCTTCGGTCTTCTTGCTCTGGTCGCGCGATGCCTGCTGGTTACCGTTGTTCTGCTGGGCGCCCGGCAGATCGTTGTTGACGGTGACCTGGCCGTTGTTCTCGGCGGTAGCGGACGATTCTTCCCGGGTCTGGCTGGAACGCAGCACCCGGCCTTCCGGATCGTATTTGTCCGAGGTCTGGGTGATCCGGTTGAAATCGAAATCGGCGGACAGTTCGACGCGGGCGCGGCCCTGTCCGACCACCGAGGAGACGATGTCCTCGACCTGCTTGCGCATCCGCTTCTCGTAGGCGGTGCGGCGCTCGTCGCCTACTGCCTGGTCGATGTCGGACTGCGAACCGTCGGCGAGCAACTGGCCGGCTTCGTCGACGATCGAGACCCGCTGCGGCTTCAGGCCGTTGACGGCGGAGGCGATGAGGTGGCGGATGGCGCGGATCTGCGCCGGCTCGAGCGACCCGCGCACGCGCAGGACGATCGAAGCCGACGGCTCCGGCGTCTCGCGCGAGAACAGCGGCCGCTCCGGCAGCACCAGATGAACCCGGGCCGCCTGGACCCGGTCGATGCCGCGGATGGTGCGGGAGAGTTCGCCTTCCAGCGCACGCAGGTGATTGATGTTCTGGACGAAGCTCGTGGTGCCCAGCGCGTCCGACTTGTCGAAGATCTCGTAACCGACGCCGCCGCCCTTGGGCAGGCCGCCCTCGGCGAGCTTCATGCGCAGCCGTGTGACCTTGTCCTTCGGCACCAGGATGACGCTGCCTTCGTTGCGCATCTCATAGGGAATGCCCTGCCGGTCGAGGTCTTTGATGATGCTGGAGGAGTCCTCCATGCTGAGATCGGTGAAAAGCGTCGTCATCTGCGGCGTGGTCACCCGCATGATGACGAAGGCGAAGAAGCCGATCAGAGCGGCGGTGACGGCGATCATCGCCATCAACCGTGCCGCACCCAAACCCTTCAGGAAGTCCACGAGACCTTGCAAGCAACTACCCCACAGTTCGGCATTGAACAGGTGGCCGCCAGATCGGGATTTGAGCTTCGCCGGCCTTTACAGCCGCTTGCAACCAAGCGCGAAACCCGAATCCCCATCCTATGCCCCGGCACCTGCATTCCAGATGGCTCTCGATCCCGACCGCGCGCCTCCCGGCGATCGCGAAGTTTGAATCGAGCCACTGGGCAATTATTGCCTATGGGAAGGTTTCGATATGGTTAACGAGGGTTAAGAGGTCTTTACAAAGTTCAGGCATGAAAAAAATCGGCTTGGCGAGGCCAAGCCGATTTTATTAAAAAAGCGATGTCGTAACGGCTTACTGCCGGTATTGCTGGATCCGCGTGGTGCGCAGGCCGGCAAGGCCGTGCTGATCGATCGAGAACTGCCAGGACAGGAATTCGTCGACGGTCAACGTGTAACGGCTGCAGGCTTCCTCGAGGGACAACAATCCGCCGCGAACGGCGGCGACGACCTCGGCCTTGCGGCGAATGACCCACCTCTTGGTGCCGGGCGCTGGCAGATCCGCGATGGTGAGCGGGCTGCCGTCGGGCCCGATGACGTATTTCACCCTCGGGCGATGGGGTTCTGTCATGGTGTACTCACAAACTCTTAACCACTGAACTCACGGTACCAACCTACGCTGGTCCGCTTAAAATTTGCCTAAGCCAAAGGCTTCAATGCGACTTGACTTGCAAATGGCTCGCGTCCCGGCGCCGAACGGCGCCAGGACGCGAAACAGGGTAAATGATTTCTTAATTGCGCCCGAGCCTTGCGCCGGAATCCGGGCGTAGCGCGCGAGCTTGATCCGAAGGTTTCGGATCAGCGCGCTGATGTCGCGCGGCGGGCGGCCGTTAACTCACGATCCGCCGGATCTGGCTGACCGTGAAGGTCTGGCCATCGATCGACAGCAGCGGCGGCTGCTGGGTGAGGTCGACGGAAGACACCACGCCCTGCACCTGCGTCGTGATCGCGACCGGGTTGCCTGAGCTGTCCGTTGCGGAGGCGGTCAGCTTGTACTGTCCATCCGGCCATTGGCTGCCGTCGCTGCCTTTGCCGTTCCACGCGAACGGCTGGTTGCTGCCGGCCGAAGCCGAATACTTGCCGGTAAAGACGGTCGCTCCGGTCGAATTGGTGATCGTGACCGTCAGGTCGCAGTCCGAGGGGACGCTGAGATCCCAGTTCGCCTGCGAGTTGGACAGGCTTGCGGTCGAACCGTCGACGACCGCGGTCTTGCCGACGAAGTCCAGTGCCTGGGTCGACTGCGTCGCCTGCTGCATCGTGACCAGCGAGCCGAGCTGGTCGTTAGTCTTGAGCTGCTGCTCGACCGAGGCGAACTGGACGAGTTGCTGGGTGAACTGATTGGTGTCCAGCGGAGAAAGCGGATTCTGGTTCTGCAGTTGGGTCGTCAGCAAGGTCAGGAACGTCTGGAAATTGCCCGCGATCGTGCCGCTGGCGATTCCCGACGTGCTGCTGCTGTTTGACGACGACGTCGCCGGGGGCGTGGTTCCGGAAACAACCGGGCTTCCTTTGATTGCGTCGGTGGTTGCCATGGTTATTTTCCTTTAGACCCGGATGTCGATGCCGCCGCTCGCGCTGAGCATGCGACCGTAGGACCGTCCCGCAGTCGCGGCCGGAGTGGCGTCCTCATCGCTGATGACGAGGCGCTGCGCGTTGCCGTTGGACTGATCGTTGTTGCCGTTCTGGCCGGAGCTTGTGTGATCGCGGAGGCTGAATTGGAGGCCGCCACTGCCAGTCTTGAGACCGGCGTCGTTGAGCGCCTGCTGGAGCTGCGGCGCGGTCTGCTGCAGCATCGACAGGGTTTCGGGCTTCTCGACCCGCAGATGCGAGGTAATCTGGCCGCTGCGGTCGACGTCGATGCGGACATCGATGCGGCCGAGTTCGGCCGGATCGAGCCGGATCTCGAAACGGCTCTTGCCGTTCAGCGCGGAGCCGGCGATCTCGACTGCAAGCCCGCTGAGCGGCACAGCAGCCGAGGTCGCGGCCGTCGCGGTCAGGTTGGCTGCGACCAGGGGAGCTGTGGTCTGCTGGGTCGCAAGCTGCGGCTGCAGCGCGTTGGCGGCCTGGACATCGGCGTCGGCGGCCGAAAGCGTGCCTTGCGCATTGGTCGACGCGCCGCTGCGCTCGTGAACGGCAGGCGCTGCCGTGCCATCGCCTTTGCTCTTGGTCGGATCGGCAACGACGAGGCTGCCGTCCTGCTTGGCCATAGCGGCGGCCTGTTGGGTCGCATCGGTTTGAATGGGCTGCGCAGCCTGGGCCGTTGTTGCCGCCTGATCCGTCTTGGCATTGGCATCGGTGGTCGCAACAGCAGCCGTCTTGGCCTGCGCAGGCGCCTTGGTCTTGCCGCCGGTCTGGGCTGCGGCATCGACCATCGCCGAGAAGGCGGGATTGGTGGTCGAAACGTCACCGGCGGTGGCCGCTGTCGCCGTGGTCGCAGCGCCCTTCGTTGTGTCGGTCGCCTTGGCGTTGCCGTTGGCGGAACTGGCCGCGGCAGCAGTGCCGTCAGTGGCGCCGGGCATGCCCAAGGTTGCCG
>NZ_JBARGP010000453.1:0-9223 GCF_049798375.1 Bradyrhizobium sp. | reverse complement strand
GGATTTCCGCGTCCCGGCGGTCGACTGGGACCGCACCACGCACAACGTGCTGACGATGGAGTGGATCGATGGCATCGCGCTGAACGATCACAAGCGCCTGGCGGAAGCGCAAGTCGACCTGCCCGATCTCGGCCGCAAGGTGATCCAGAGCTTTCTGCGCCACGCGCTGCGCGACGGCTTCTTCCACGCCGACATGCATCCCGGCAACCTCTTCCTCGAAAAGGAAGGCCGGCTGGTCGCGGTCGATTTCGGCATCATGGGCCGGCTCGGCATGAAGGAGCGGCGCTTCCTCGCGGAAATCCTGCTCGGCTTCATCACGCGCGACTATCGCCGTGTCGCCGAGGTGCATTTTGAGGCCGGCTATGTGCCGGGCCATCACTCGGTGGAGAATTTCGCGCAGGCCATCCGCGCCATCGGCGAGCCGATCCACAACCGGACCGCCGAAGAGATTTCGATGGCCAAGCTCTTGACCTTGCTGCTCGAGGTCACCGGCCTGTTCGACATGCGCACCCGCCCCGAACTGATCCTGCTGCAAAAGACCATGGTGGTGGTCGAGGGCGTCGCGCGCGGCTTCGATTCCAAGCTCGACATCTGGAAGGTCGCCGACCCCGTGGTGCGCGAATGGATCGAGCGCAATCTCGGTCCGCTGGGCCGTATTCAGAGCGCGACGTCCGGCGCCGGCGATCTGGCCCGGCTGCTGACCACCGTACCGGTACTGGCGGCGCGCGCCGCTGCTGTCATCGAGCAGTTCGAGGTGATGACCCGCGAGGGCCTGCGGCTGGCGCCGGAGACCATCGCGGCGATGGGCCGGACCGAAGGCAAGAAGAGCCGCTGGCGTGCGATCGCGCTCTGGATCATCGCGGCGACCTTCATCGGCATCCTGATCGCGGTGCTCCGACTCGCGTGACAGTGATTGCAATGCAATCATCATGTGATAGCATTGCAATCAAATAATGATCCGGAGGCCGCCGTGGCCAGCCTGACCATCCGCAAGCTCGACGATACACTGAAGACCTATCTGCGCCTGCGTTCGGCCAAGCACGGCCGCTCGGTCGAGGAAGAGGTCCGCGTCATCCTGCGCGCCCTGATCGAGCCGGTCGACGAGCCACCGTTCACGGCACCGCCTCCAGCTTCGCCCGATCACGCGCCGGAAGCCGTTGCCATCAGCGGTGTGCCCCGCGTCACCCTGATCATCGGCGGCGGCATCGCGGCCTACAAGTCGCTCGATTTGATCCGGCGGCTGAAGGAGCGCGGCGTCGGCGTCCGCTGCGTGCTGACGCAGGCGGCTTCGCATTTCGTCACCGAACTCGCCGCCAGCGCCCTGACCGGCGACAAGGTGTTCACCGATCTGTTCGATCCGCGCAGCGAATTCGACGCCGGCCATATCCGCCTCGCCCGCGACTGCGACCTGATTGTCGTGGCGCCCGCGACCGCCGATCTGATGGCGAAGATGGCCAACGGCCTGGCGTCGGATCTGGCCAGCGCCATCCTGCTGGCCGCCGACCGGCCGGTGCTGCTGGCGCCCGCCATGAACCCGCTGATGTGGAGCAACCCGGCGACGCGGCGGAATGCGGCGACGCTGGCGCGCGATGGCGTCCACATGATCGGACCTAATGTTGGCGAGATGGCCGAAAAGGGTGAAGCCGGGACGGGACGGATGGCGGAGGCGATCGAGATTGCGGGGGCCGCGATGCGGCTGCTGCGGCCTGCGACGCCACGGCCGCTGAAGGGCAAGCGCGTGCTGATCACGGCAGGCCCGACGCATGAGCCGATCGATCCGGTGCGCTATATCGCCAACCGTTCCTCCGGCAAGCAGGGCTTTGCCATCGCCGCCGCAGCCCAAGCCGCCGGCGCCGAGGTGCGGCTGATCTCGGGGCCAGTCGATCTCGCCGCGCCCAAGGGCGTCACGATGATTCGCGTGGAATCGGCGCGGCAGATGCTCGAGGCCGTGCAGGCAGCCTTGCCCGCTGACGTCGCGATCTTCGCCGCCGCGGTTGCCGACTGGCGCGTCGCCAATGCCGGCGAGCAGAAGCTGAAGAAGACCGGCAAGGCACTGCCGCAGCTCTCGCTGGTGGAGAACCCGGACATCCTATCCACGATCTCGCATCTCACCGCAGGGCGACCGCCGCTCGTCATCGGCTTCGCCGCCGAGACCGAGCATCTGATCGACAACGCCACGGCCAAGTTCCAGCGCAAGGGTTGCGACTGGCTGGTTGCCAACGACGTCTCGCCATCCACAGGCGTGATGGGCGGCGACCGCAACATCGTGCATCTCCTGACCCGCGAGCGCGATACCATCCATGTCGCCTCGTGGCCCGATATGACCAAGGATGAGGTCGCGACCGCGCTGGTCGCCGAGATCATCAAGACTGTAGGGACAACCAAGTGACCATCATCATCGACGTCCGCGTCCTGCCGCATGGCGAGGGCCTGGCCTTGCCGGCCTATCAGACCGCGCATGCCGCGGGCCTCGATCTGCTCGCCGCGGTTCCTGAGGATGCGCCGGTCGTGCTCGTACCAGGCCGCCATGCGATGGTGGCGACCGGGCTGTCGATCGCGCTGCCGGAAGGCTATGAGGCGCAGGTGCGGCCACGCTCCGGCCTCGCCGCCAAGCACGGCGTCACCGTGCTGAATTCGCCGGGCACCATCGACGCCGACTATCGCGGCGAGGTCTGCGTGCTCCTGATCAATCACGGCGCCGAGCCGTTCACGATCCGCCGCGGCGAGCGCATCGCGCAGATGGTGATCGCGAATGTCGTGCGCGCCGACCTCACCATCGCCACAGCGCTGACGACAACGACGCGCGGCAGCGGCGGGTTCGGTTCGACGGGCCGTTAAACCACGGAAATCGTTGGTGCATTCTGGCCACAAGGCCGCGGAAACAATCCGTTGTCCCGCGCTGCGTTGCACGTTCACGATCTGGACTCTTACCGCCGGACTCCCGAACCGGATATTGTTGCTTGATTCGCGAAACGGCGCGGTCAAGCAACCGGCGCCGCGTGGGATTTCGTGCGATCTTGGGGCAAAGATGTCAGGCGTGATCGTGGTGATGCGTCGGACGCTGCTGTCATGCACGTCACTCGCGCGCAGGGGCCTCATTGGCCTCGCTGCGATGACGCTTGCGCCATGCGGATCGGCGCGGGCCGCCGACACGCGGCCGTTGCAGACCATCGAGACGCTGGTCAGCCGGCAGGAGATCGCAGTGCTGGCGACTGCACTGGCGCTGCTCGGCTTCTCCGTGGTCGCTGCGATTGCTCTGGTGCGCATGCGGATCCGCTCCGCGCACAAGGAGGCGCGACTGCGCGATGACATCACCGGCCTGCAGCTGCAGGCCGACCGCTACCGCGCGCTGCTGTTCGCAGAGCCGCAGATCCTGATCTCCTGGACCGCGGGCGGTCATCGCCCGCAGATCTCCGGCGACACCTCGATGCTGGTGCCGCAGGACCAGCCACAGCGCGTCCTCGCGTTTGGAACCTGGCTTGCGCCCGAGCCGGCGCTGCAGCTCGATCACGCCGTCGATGCGCTGCGCGAGATCGGCGAAGGCTTCCTGCTGCATCTCACCAGCACCCACGGCCACGCCATCGAGGCGATGGGCCGCGCCATCGGTGGCCAGGCCATTGTGCGCATCCGCGAGCTCTCGGGCCTGCGCCGCGATTTCGCCGAGGCGCAGCTGCGGCTGAAGACGCTCGCGGCCGAGACCGAGCTGTTGCGCGGCATGGCCGGCGCCCTGCCCTGGCCGATCTGGGCCAAGCAGGCCAATGGCACGCTGCTCTATGCCAATCCGGCCTATGCCCGCGCCACCGACGCCGTCGATGTCGATGACGCGGTCAACCGCAATCTCGAACTGCTCGACAGCGGCGGCCGCGCCGACATGCAGCGCGCGCTGGCATCGTCAGGCCATTTCGAGGGCCGGCTGCCGATCGTCACCGGTGGCGAACGGCATCTGCACGACGTGCGCGCCTTCTCGCTCCATGACGGCTTCGCCGGCGTCGCGGTCGACGCCAGCGAGGCAGACGCGCTGAGCGCTGCGCTGCGGCGCATGGCGGACGCGCATCGCCGCACGCTTGACCAGCTATCCTCGGGCGTCGCCGTGTTCGATGCCCAGCGGCGGCTGTCCTTCTACAATGATTCCTACCGCCGGCTCTGGAACCTCGACCCCGCCTTCCTCGACGGCCACCCCGATGATTCCAGCGTGCTCGACCGGCTGCGCGCCGCGCGCAAGCTGCCCGAGCAGGCCGATTTCCGCGCCTGGAAGGCCAAGCTGCACGAGGCCTATCGGGCGGTGGAGGCCGCCAAGGACACTTGGTTCCTGCCCGACGGCCGCGCGCTGCTGGTCGTCACCACGCCGAGCCCGGAAGGCGGCATCACCTATCTGTTCGACGATGTCACCGAAAGCTTCGATCTCGCCCGCCGCTTCGACGGACTGATCCGGGTGCAACGCGAGACGCTCGACAGCCTCGCCGAAGGCGTCGCTGTGTTCGGCTCGAACGGCCGGGTCGAGCTGTTCAATCCCACGTTTGCCAAGATGTGGCGGCTGACACCGGACGCGTTGCGCGAGCACCCGCATATCGACACCGTCGAATCCTGGTGCCATCAGCTGCACGACGACCCGGCCGCCTGGCGCGTGCTGCGCGAGGCCATCACCGGCATCGAGAACCGGCTCGACATCACCTTGAAGCTGGAGCGCAAGGACGGCAGCGTGCTCGATTGCATGAGCCGGCCGCTGCCGGACGGCGCCACGATGCTGACATTCCAGGACATTACCGATACCGAGAATGTCGAACGCGCGCTGCGCGAGAGCAACGAGGCGCTGGAAGCCGCCGGCCAGATGAAGATCGATTTCGTGCACCACGTCTCCTACGAGCTGCGGGCGCCGCTGACGACGATCATCGGCTTCGCGCATTTCCTGTCCGATCCCTCGACAGGCCCGCTGACACAGAAGCAATCCGAATATCTCGACTACGTCACCAAATCGACCAACGCGCTGCTGGCGCTGACCAACAACATTCTCGATCTCGCCACCATCGATGCCGGCGCGATGAAGCTCGAGCTCGGGCAGGTCGACGCCAGGAAAGCGATCGAGGCGGCGGCGGAAGGCGTGCAGGACCGGCTGGCCACCGACCGCATCAACCTAAAGGTCGAGGTCGCCCCCAATGTCGGCTCCTTCGTCGGCGACGAACGCCGCGTGGTGCAGGTGCTGTTCAACCTGCTCGCCAACGCGGTCGGCTTCTCACCGGCGGACAGCGCCGTCGTGGTCAGCGCCAAACGCACCGACCACAACGTGACGTTCTCGGTCACCGATTCCGGCCCCGGCATTCCACCGGAGGTGAAGGACAAGGTGTTCGAATGGTTCGAGAGTCATTCGCAGGGCTCGCGCCATCGCGGCGCAGGCCTCGGCCTGTCGCTGGTGCGCTCGTTCGTCGAACTGCATGGCGGCAAGGTGCGGATGGATTCGGTGGTCGGCAAGGGCACCACGGTGACCTGCGACTTTCCGACCGACCACATTGCCCAGCGTAACGCCGCGGAATGACCGGCATCGCGACATTCGAGGCCGCGCTCGCCGATGAGGCCGCGACGGCGCATCTGATGGCCGACCTCGCGCTCCTGATCGGCCCCGGCGATCTCATCACGCTGACAGGCGATCTCGGCGCCGGCAAGACCGCAGCCGCGCGGGCGATGATCCGCCATCTCGCCGGTGACGAACAGCTCGACGTGCCGAGCCCGACCTTCACTTTGGCGCAGAGCTACGACCTGCCACCGTTCGCGCTGGTCCATGCCGATCTCTATCGCATCAACGATGCCTCTGAGCTCGAGGAGATCGGGCTGTCGCCGCTGCCGGAGGCGACGGTGGTGCTGATCGAATGGCCGGAGCGCGCCGGCGATGCGCTGTCCGCGGACCGCATCGAGATTGCCTTCCGCCATGATGGCGCGCGCGGCGAGACCGCGCGCATCGCCGAGATCAAGGGCTTTGGCAAGGCCGCGGCTCAGGTCTCGCGCCTCGCCGCGCTCAGGCAGTTTCTCGACGATGCCGGCCATAGCTCTTCGCGCCGCGAGCGGATGGCCGGTGATGCCTCGATCCGTTCCTATGCGCGGCTCTATCGCGGCGAGCGCGCCTTCATCCTGATGAACTCGCCGAAGCGGCCGGATGGTCCGGCCCTCTATAACGGCAAGTCCTATAGTGGCGCGGTGCACCTCGCCGAGGACGTCCGTCCGTTCGTTGCGATCGCCGGCGCGCTGCGCGGTCGCGGCCTCTCGGCGCCGAAGATTCACGATGCCGACCTCGAACAGGGCTTCCTGATCACCGAGGATTTCGGCACCGATGGCGTGATCGAGGGCGAGCCGGGTCGTCCGATCGTCGCACGCTACGAAGCCGCGACTGACCTGCTCGCCAAGCTGCACGGCGAGGAGATGACGAACGTGCTGCCGCTGGCGCCGCACGTCACCTACAAAGTGCCGCCGTTCGACACCGACGCGATGCTGACCGAGATCAGCCTGATGCTGGACTGGTATCTGCCCGATCGCGGCGCCGAGCCGTCCGAGGTGCTGCGCGGCGAGTTCATCGCGATGTGGCGTGCGCTGCTGGAAGAGCCGCTCGCGGCCGGCAGGACCTGGGTCTTGCGCGACTATCACTCGCCGAACCTGCTGTGGCTGTCCGCGCGCGAGGGCATCTCGCGCGTCGGCATCCTCGATTTCCAGGATGCGGTAATGGGGCCGCCGGCCTATGACGTCGTCTCGCTGCTGCAGGACGCGCGGATCGATGTCTCCGAGGCGGTCGAGCGCGCGCTGTTCAACCGCTACATCGAAGCCCGCATGACGGCCGATGACGGTTTTGACGCATCCGAATTCGCCGCGCATTACGCGATCATGTCGGCGCAGCGCAACACCCGGCTGCTCGGCACCTTCGCCCGGCTCAATCGCCGCGACGGCAAGCCGCATTATCTGAAGCACCAGCCGCGGATCTGGAGCTATCTCAACCGTGCGCTGGCCCACGCCTCGCTCGCCCCGCTGCGCGACTGGTATGCCGCCCATGTGCCGGCGCCGGTGGGGTAAGCAAACGCTGCCGTAGAACTCTGCCGGCTCATTCGAGCATGATGTCTCCGCCACCCGCCCCTGGAGGGGGAGGATCGGCTCACATCGAGCGCAGCGAGATCTGAGACGGGGTGGGTGATCTCTCGACATACTCCACTGTCAGCTTTCACCCCACCCCGCCGTGCATCGCTACGCGATGCCCGTCGACCCTCCCCCTCCAGGGGAGGGTGAACAAAAGCGCGCTCCGCAGTGGCATTCCCACTAACTTACGTCTTCCCAGCTTTACCGCTTCTTAGCCATCTCAGCTTAAACTCGGCGCGCACGATTGCGGCGATGCGCCGCCCGTGAGTGTGGGAGTGAGACATGGCGGAACGGCAGAAGGGCGAGCGCGTCATCTTCGAGCGCGGCATCCCCGCCTTCATGATGGGCATCGACGGCACCTGGCGGCGCAACTGCACCATCGAGGATGTCTCGGAGACCGGCGCCAAGCTGACGGTCGACGGCTCCGTCGAAGGCCTGCACCTGAAGGAGTTCTTCCTGTTGCTCTCGTCGACCGGCTTGGCCTATCGCCGCTGCGAGCTTGCCTGGGTCAACGGCGATCAGATCGGCGTCAACTTCCTCAAGCCCGGCGATCGCAAGAAGAAATCCGGCGGACGGCGGGCGATGACCGACGCCTGAGCCCTGTTGCGACATCGGCGCACAGGACACTGACCGCCGTCGCACAATCGTCACCACGAGGGGTTATCGCAGCAGAATCGAGACGACGCACGATCATGGAGCGGATTGACGTTTGCAGAGTTGGCTCCCCGGCGGGAGCGAATGTGGCGTCCGACCACCCGTGCATGCTATGATTCGATCGCACGCCCTTTGATTGCCAGAGACGCAGGAAGATGCCCGTTAAGCCGCAAAAAGCCATGGTTCTTGCCGCTGGTCTTGGCCAGCGCATGCGCCCGCTGACGGATACGATGCCGAAGCCCATGGTCTCGGTTGCCGGCCGTCCGCTGCTCGACCACGTGCTCGACCGGCTGGCGGACGCCGGCGTCACGGAGGCCGTCGTCAACGTGCACTATCTGCCCGACCAGATCATTGCGCATACCGCCGGCCGCGCGCATCCGCGCGTGATCATCTCCGACGAACGCGATCAGGTGCTCGGCACCGGTGGCGGCGTGGTCAAGGCGCTGCCGCTGCTAGGCCACGAGCCGTTCTTCCACGTCAATTCCGACACAATGTGGATCGAAGGCGTGCGCTCCAATCTGGGGCGGCTGGCGGAGGCGTTCGATTCCGAGCGCATGGACATCCTGCTGCTGATGGCGCCGACCGCAAGCTCGATCGGCTATAGCGGCCGGGGCGACTATTCGATGCTGTCAGACGGCACGCTGCGCAAGCGCAGGGAGCATCAGGTGGTGCCGTTCGTCTATGCCGGCGCCGCGATCATCTCGCCAAGCATCTTCGACGGCGCGCCCGAGGGCGAATTCTCGCTGGTCAGGATGTTCGACAAGGCCAACGAACAAGACCGGCTGTTCGGGCTGCGGCTCGACGGCGTCTGGATGCATGTCGGCACCCCGGACGCGGTCGCGGCCGCCGAAGAGGCGCTGCTGGAAAGCGCGGCGTAGTCGCTGGGCGCTCGGCTGTCGTCTCGGCTGATCCAACGCCCAGCAGCAACCACTCCGCTGTCGTCCGCGCCAAGCCAACCGCGAGCCGGATCCACAACCACTGAATTTCATTTTGCGAAAACTGGAGCTCCGGCTCGCATTCGCCATGCTCGCCCGTGGAACGGCACCCGGCCTTTGCGCCCTCGATGTTGACAAGGGCGAGACGCTGGCAAAGCTCGGACGCGAATGCGCCGCGAGAACAGATGCTTTTGGCGTAATTGCGAGGAGCCGAAGGCGACGAAGCAATCCAGCGCCTCACTCGAAGTCTGGATCGCTTCGTCGCTAACGCTCCTCGCAATGACGGGAGGAGCATCCAAATCTATCAACACCCATCCACACCCCGGCATGACCATGGCCCGATCGCTTCCTATATAGACGGCAGACCAAAGCGAATCAGTCGGGCCGATGCGCGTCTTCACTGTTCCCATCTCCGTACCGTTCCTGCGCGGCGTGATCGCGGCGCTGATCGACGGCCGGCTGGTTCCGGGCTTCGAGGCGCGGACGAACCCGGCGGTGCTGGCGACCGCGACGCTGTATCTGCC
>NZ_JBARGP010000452.1:0-2050 GCF_049798375.1 Bradyrhizobium sp. | reverse complement strand
CGTGACCGGATCGGGCATCAGGCACATGTCGGATTCGTTGATCGCCTTCCAGCCTGCGATCGAGGAGCCGTCGAACATGGTGCCTTCAGCGAAAATGTCTTCGTCGATCATGCCAACGTCGAACGTCACGTGCTGCCACTTGCCGCGCGGATCGGTGAAACGCAGGTCGACGTATTTGACGTCGTTGTCCTTGATCGCTTTCAGGACATCTTTGGCGTTCTTCATGAATACCCCTTTTGGCTAGAGCGACATTCGGAAACGTGCGGAGGGTTTTCCGAAAAGATCGTGCTGGATCAAAAATTTAGAGCGCGACTGGCCGCAATCGCGCCCTCGTTATCCGTTTCGGCCCGGCCGCGGACGGCGATCGCGGGTCATGCTCCATAGCCTCGCGCGAGGCTCAACACAATATCGGAAACAGCCGACCCGCAGCCCGCATCTGCCCCGAAACAGGGCATTTGCGCCGCGGTCCGGCTGTTCGCATCGCGAATTTTTCTTCAGTCCGGGGCCTCGCAGATGATCCCTGCCAAGCCCGGTCGCGTGTGTTAGATCGCGTCGAGACCGGACTCGCCGGTCCTGATGCGGATGGCTTCCTCGATGTTGGAAACGAAGATCTTGCCGTCGCCGATGCGGCCGGTCTGCGCGGCGCGTCGGATGGCTTCGATCGCACGCTCGACCAGGTCGTCGCCGATCACGATCTCGATCTTCACCTTCGGCAGGAAGTCGACGATGTATTCGGCGCCGCGATAGAGCTCGGCATGACCCTTCTGCCGGCCGAATCCCTTGGCCTCGGTCACGGTGATGCCCTGCAGTCCCACTTCCTGAAGCGCTTCCTTCACCTCGTCCAATTTGAACGGCTTGATGATGGCTTCGATCTTCTTCACTGAGCGCCTCCCGGGCATTCCGAATAAAATTCAAGGTCGCGGTCCAGCGGCGCCAGACGCACAGATCGTTCGATCACATACCGGGCCTGAACCACCTCGGCGGACGCCGGCAACTGACAGCCTTTCACCCCAGCCGAAGCGGCTCTTCAAAAGCAGGGTCTATGCCAAGTCGTTAACCGGTCCAAATCGAATAGATAACCAGGCTCTTAGCCGCAAGCTGCAGACTCTCTTACGAATTGTCCAGAATAGCTGAGCCTGCTCAATAGGCAAACTGGTCAAATAGTAGGCATGGAAAGCGTTCGCGTCCGCGATATGGCCGAGCTGCCTCGTGATAAGGCGGTCAAGCATCGATGGGGCCCGTATCCTCGGCGCTTGGAACTTCGGAGCCGGCAGGCGATAGAAGGTCCAGCTATTGTTTCAGTTGAGTGCCTCATTGTGCGCAAGCAGTGTCGCGGGGACGCGGCCGCATCGAGGGCGTCCGGGCACGATCGGGGGATGTTGAGACGATGGAAGTTCTGACAACGAGCGAGATGGAGCGGGCGGATCGACTGGCCATCGCCGCGGGCACGCCGGGCTTCGCGCTGATGCTGAGCGCAGGGCAGGCGGTCGCCGCGGCCGCCATGGATCTTGCTGAGGTGGGGCCGATCCTAGTGATCTGCGGGCCCGGCAACAATGGCGGTGACGGCTTCGTTGCTGCCGCCGAACTCGCCGCACAGGGCCGCGAGGTCTCGGTGATCCTGAGTTGCGAGCGCGACGCGCTGCATGGCGATGCGGCGTCCGCCGCGCGGGGTTGGAAATTTCCGGTGCTGCCGTTCAATCCGCAGGCGATCGGCAAGCCGGCGCTGATCATCGATGCGCTGTTCGGCGCAGGCCTCAGCCGCCCGGTGACCGGCGAGCCGCATGACGTGATCGCGGCGATCAATGCCAATGGCGCGCCGGTGCTCGCCATCGACCTGCCGAGCGGCATCAACGGCACCACGGCCGCCGTGATGGGCAGCGCCGTCAATGCCCAGGAGACCGTGACCTTCTTCCGCAAGAAGCCGGCGCATCTGTTGATGCCGGGCCGGCTGCATTGCGGCCGGGTCCGGGTGGTGGATATCGGGATCGATCCGCAGGTGCTCGACGAGATCGCGCCGCGGGCCTTCGAAAACAACCCGGCGATCTGGAAG
>NZ_JBARGP010000451.1:0-5366 GCF_049798375.1 Bradyrhizobium sp. | reverse complement strand
TGTCGCGCAGATATCCCATCTCCTCGGCGCCCGCGACCAGCGAGATTGCGATCCCTTCGGCGCCGGCGCGTGCGGTTCGCCCGATCCGGTGCACGTAGGTTTCGGGTATGTTGGGCAGGTCGAAATTCACCACATGGCTGACGCCGTCGACGTCGATGCCGCGTGCGGCGATGTCGGTTGCAACCAGCGTCCGGATCTCGCCAGAGCGGAACTGCGCCAGCACCCGCTCACGATAGTTCTGGGACTTGTTGCCATGGATGGCGTCGGCGGGGATGCCGGCCTTGGCGAGGCCCTTCACCACCTTGTCGGCGCCGTGCTTGGTACGGGTGAACACCAGGGCCCGGTTCACCTTCTCCTCCTTGAGGACCTGCGCCAGGACGTTGCCCTTGGTCGCGTGGTCGACCTGGATCACCCGCTGGCTGATGCGCTCGACGGTCGAAGAGACCGGGGTCACCGCCACGCGGGCCGGGTCCTTGAGCATGGCGTCGGCCAGCTCTGCGATGTCCTTCGGCATGGTCGCCGAGAAGAACATGGTCTGGCGCTTGATCGGCAGCTTGGCGACGATCTTCCGGATATCGTTGATGAAGCCCATATCGAGCATGCGGTCGGCTTCGTCGAGCACCAGGAATTCGACATGGGCCAGCTTGAGGGCGTTGCCCTGGACGAGATCGAGCAGGCGGCCGGGGGTCGCGACCAGCACATCGACGCCCTGCATCAGGGAGCGGACCTGGCGGCCCATCGGCACGCCGCCGATCGCGAGCGCGGAGCTCAGCCGGAGATGGCGGCCGTAGGCGTTGAAACTGTCGAGGATCTGTCCCGACAATTCACGCGTCGGGCTCAGCACCAGCACGCGGGCGTTCTTCGGCTGCGGCTTGATACGGTTTTCGAGCAGCCGGTGCAGGATCGGCAGCGCAAAGGATGCCGTCTTGCCGGTACCGGTCTGCGCGATGCCGACGACATCGCGCCCGCTCATGGCGAGGGGGATGGTCTGGGCCTGGATCGGGGTGGGGGTGGTGTAGTTCTCTTCCTTGAGTGCGCGCTGAATCGCGTCGGCAAGGCCAAAATCCTGAAAGGATGTCAAAAGAGGGTCTTTCCATATGGCATCACGCCCGTCTCCGCGGGCTCAAAGCCACGAGGCGAGGGTGAATGCACTTTCGAAGACGCCCGCGTGCTGGGGCACCTGCTATCGAGGGGGATTATTGAGCAAGCCAGAAGCTCATGGCTGAGCTTAAGAACACGCGGCTTGCAATGACCGGCCGATTCGCCTGCGTCTTGCCGACATATGGACCATGAAGACGGCAGTTTCAAGGTCGGGTTTGCCCGGTGGCGCTGTCTGCAGATTGCTTGGTTAGCAAAGACACTTGCCGGACGCGGTCTGCTTCAAAAATAGCCATCGGTTTAAACGTGCACAAAATTTAGATTATCTGCCGGTGAATCAAACATGCGCCATGCGTAACAAAAGTGCAACCGGCCGGCTCTCCGGTGCGGTTCTCAAGATTTAACAAATGACTTCAGCGACTTATGCCTCTCACGGTGCATGGCACGCTTCTTGCGATTCTTGCGCCGCAGACGGCCGCGGGCTGTTTTAGCCGCGACGCGCGTCCTGCGTCAGGGAGACGATATTCATGTTCACCAAATTCACTCAGGGATTAACGGCGCCGTTCAGCCGCCGTCTGGCGCTGACGGCTGCGGCCGGTCTGGCGCTCGGTGCGGCCGGTTTCGGCCCGGCCAAGGCCGCCGACGACACCATCAAGATCGGCGTGCTGCATTCACTCTCCGGCACCATGGCGATCAGCGAGACCACGCTGAAGGATACCATCCTGTTCATGATCGACGAGCAGAACAAGAAGGGCGGCGTGCTTGGCAAGAAGCTCGAGGCCGTCGTCGTCGATCCCGCCTCGAACTGGCCGCTGTTCGCCGAGAAGGCGCGTGAGCTGATCACCAAGGACAAGGTCGCGGTCGTGTTCGGCTGCTGGACCTCGGTGTCGCGCAAGTCGGTGCTGCCAGTGTTCAAGGAGCTCAACAGCATCCTGTTCTATCCCGTCCAGTACGAGGGCGAGGAGAGCGAGCGCAACGTGTTCTACACCGGCGCAGCGCCGAACCAGCAGGCGATCCCGGCCGTCGACTACCTGATGAAGGAAGAGAAGGTGAAGCGCTGGGTGCTGGAAGGCACCGACTATGTCTACCCGCGCACCACCAACAAGATCCTCGAAGCCTATCTGAAGTCGAAGGGCGTCGCTAGCGACGACATCATGATCAACTACACGCCGTTCGGCTTCTCCGACTGGCAGACCGAAGTCTCCAAGATCAAGGCGTTCGGCTCGGCCGGAAAGAAGAGCGCCGTGGTCTCGACCATCAATGGCGACGCCAACGTGCCTTTCTACAAGGAGCTCGGCAACCAGGGCGTCAAGGCCAAGGACATTCCGGTGGTCGCGTTCTCGGTGGGTGAGGAAGAGCTCGCCGGCATCGACACCAAGCCGCTGATCGGCCATCTCGCCGCCTGGAACTACTTCGAGTCGATCAAGTCCCCGGCCAACGAGAAGTTCATCAAGGAGTGGCAGGCCTACACCAAGAACCCGAAGCGCACCACCAACGACCCGATGGAAGCCTCCTATATCGGCTTCAACATGTGGGTGAAGGCGGTCGAGAAGGCCAAGTCGATCGATCCGGACAAGGTGATCGACGCGCTGCCCGGCACCGAGACCGCGAACCTGACCGGTGGCACCTCGAAGATGCTGCCGAACCACCATATCACCAAGCCGGTGTTCATCGGCGAGGTCAAGGGCGATGGCCAGTTCAGCGTGGTCTACAAGACCAAAGATCTCGTCCCGGGCGACGCCTGGTCGAAGGAGCTGGAAGGCTCCAAGGACCTGGTCGGCGATTGGGTCGGCAAGAAGTGCGGCAACTACAACGTCAAGACCAACAAGTGCCTCGGCTCGGGCACCTGATCCGGACCTGATGTCGCCAGCGTGACTAGGGAAGGCGGTGACACCGCTGCCTTTCCTCTACTCCTGCCGGGGTTTGTCCAGTGCCTGCAACTTTATTTACGCTTCTGCGCACGCTGATCTTTTCCATCGCCTTGATCGCCATCTCCGTGCCGGCCTTTGCCGCGACCTTCGCGGACTCCGTCGGCAAGTTCGCCACCGATGATTTCTCCGATACCGAGGATGCCATCGGCGAGGTCGCCGTATCGGGCAATCTGATGGCTTATCCGATCATCAAGGCGCTGCAGGACGAGCGGCTGATGTTCGATGCCGATAGCAAGAAGGTCTACATCAAGCAGACCGACGGCAAGGCGATCGATGCCGTCACCGGTGCACCGGTCGATGCGATTCCCGACAGCGCCTCCGAGGTCAACCTCAACAACCGTCTCCGCCGCGCGGTTGACGCTGCGATCGGCGGCCTGACCTTGATGTCGCCGGATCTCTCGGCGCGACTTTCCGCCGCGCAATCGGTCTTCAAGTCGCACGAGGAATCGATGCTGCCGACCGTCGAGTCCGCGCTGGCCAAGGAGACCAATACCTCGGTCAAGCGGGCGCTGTCCGAAGGGCGCGCTGCGATCCTGCTGTTCAAG
Organism: Bradyrhizobium sp.; assembly: GCF_049798375.1. Classification (GTDB taxonomy): domain Bacteria; phylum Pseudomonadota; class Alphaproteobacteria; order Rhizobiales; family Xanthobacteraceae; genus Bradyrhizobium. The sequence goes on along the minus strand of NZ_JBARGP010000451.1, from coordinate 1,792 downwards.
TCCGACGCCAGCGAAACCGACAAGCTCGCCGCCGTCGCCGTCATCAGGGCGCGCGGCGACCAGGAGGCGCTGGCGCTGCTGACCGAGATCAGCGGCGGCGATCAGCCGGCCAACGTGACCAAGGCTGCCGCCAGTGCCATTGCCTCGATCCGGAGCTCCCTTGCGATGTGGTCCGGTGTGCAGAACGCGTGGTATGGCCTCTCGCTTGGTTCCGTGCTGCTGCTCGCCGCCATCGGGCTCGCCATCACCTTCGGCGTGATGGGCGTCATCAACATGGCTCATGGCGAAATGGTGATGATCGGCGCCTACACCACCTTCGTGGTACAGGATTTGATCCGTACCAGCTATCCCGCTTTGTTCGACTACTCTTTGTTCATCGCTGTCCCATTGGCCTTCCTGGTCGCGGGCGCGATCGGCATCCTGATCGAGCGCACCGTGATCCGCTTCCTCTATGGGCGCCCCCTGGAGACGCTGCTTGCGACCTGGGGCCTGTCGCTGGTCCTGCAGCAGGCGGTACGCACCGCGTTCGGTCCGACCAATCGGGAGGTCGGCAATCCCTCCTGGATGAGCGGTGCCTTCGACCTCGGCCAGATCACGATCACTTACAATCGGCTCTGGATTCTCTGCTTCACCATGGCCGTATTCGCGATCCTGCTGGCGATGCTGCGCTACACCGCGCTCGGGCTCGAGATGCGGGCGGTGACGCAGAACCGTCGCATGGCGGCCTCGATGGGCATCGCCACCTCCCGGGTCGATGCGCTGACCTTCGGCCTCGGCTCGGGCATTGCGGGCATCGCCGGCGTGGCGCTGTCGCAGATCGACAATGTCAGCCCCAATCTCGGCCAGAGCTACATCATCGATTCCTTCATGGTCGTGGTGTTCGGCGGCGTCGGTAATCTCTGGGGCACGCTGGTCGGCGCATTCACGCTCGGCATCGCCAACAAGTTCCTGGAGCCGGTGGCCGGCGCGGTGCTCGGCAAGATCGCGATCCTGGTGCTGATTATCCTGTTCATCCAGAAACGCCCGCGCGGCCTGTTCGCGCTGAAGGGCCGGGCGGTGGAAGCATGAGGCCGTCTCATATGCTCACCCGCTCGCTGGACCGCGCCGCCACCATCTTCATCCTGGTGGTTGCCGCCTGCGGCGTCCTGATCCCGCTCTCCAACCTGCTGCTGCCGACGGGCTCGGCGCTGCAGGTACCGACCTATCTGGTCGCGCTGTGGGGCAAATACGTCTGCTACGCCATCCTCGCGCTCTCGATTGACCTGATCTGGGGCTATTGCGGCATCCTCTCGCTCGGCCATGGCGCCTTCTTCTCGCTCGGCGGCTATGCGATGGGCATGTATCTAATGCGCCAGATCGGTAGCCGCGGCGTCTACGGCAATCCGGTCCTGCCCGACTTCATGGTGTTCCTGAACTGGCAGTCGCTGCCCTGGTACTGGCACGGCTTCAACATGTTCTGGTTTGCCGCCCTGATGGTGCTGCTGGTGCCGGGCCTGCTCGCCTTCTGCTTCGGCTGGCTCGCCTTCCGTTCGCGGGTCACCGGCGTCTATCTGTCGATCATCACCCAGGCGATGACCTACGCGCTGCTGCTCGCGTTCTTCCGCAATGATTTCGGCTTCGGCGGCAACAACGGCCTGACTGACTTCAAGGACATCCTGGGCTTCAACGTGCAGGCCGAAGGCACCCGCGCCGCTTTGTTCGCGCTGAGCTGTCTCGCCTTGATCGTCGCTTTCCTGATCTGTCGGGCGGTGGTGTCATCCAAGCTCGGCAAGGTGCTGATCGCGATCCGCGA
>NZ_JBARGP010000450.1:0-5482 GCF_049798375.1 Bradyrhizobium sp. | reverse complement strand
CGCCCGCCTCGTCGTGACGATGCGCATGCCCTCGTTGAGCGGCGTCGAACAGGCCCGCAGCCGTTCGCCGCCCTCACACTGCACCCAGCAATCCTGGCAGGCGCCCATCTGGCAGAAGCCGGCGCGCGGCGCGCCGCCGAATTCGCTGCTGCGAACACGCTCCACGTTGCAGAGGATCGCGGTCAGCACCGTGTCGCCGGCCCGCCCCTCGCATGCCACGCCATCGAGCGTGAAGCCAACAGCTGCGTGATTGATCCTGCTCAGACGATGAAGCAGCGGCATCGTATCGACCCTCCCCGATCAGGATGTCGTCGAGACCGTAGATGCGGTCAAGCCGATATCATCGGTTCACCGTTTCAAGCCCCAACCGCATCAGCAGATCATCAGACACGCCGCGGCCGATCTCCGGATAGGAGACAGACGGGCGATCTTCGAGATAATCGAGATACAGCCTGCCATCGAGATGATCACTCTCGTGCTGGAAGATGCGCGCGGGCCAGCCGCGCAAGGTCTCGGCGCGCGGCACGCCGTCCAGCGCCGTCCATTCCGCCTCGATCGCGCGATGGGGCGGAATCGGTGCCAGCAGGCCGGGAATGCTGAGGCATCCTTCCGGGAAGGTCCGCATCTCGTCGCCTGATGCCCGCCAGCTCGGGTTGATCACCGCCTCGAACGGAAAAGCCGTGCGCTCCTTCGCGCCCGAATCCTGGTCGGCATCGACGCGCGGCTTGGGGTCCTCCATCACGAACAGGCGGAGCCCGACGCCGATCTGCGGCGCGGCGAGCCCGACACCACGACCCTCCAGGGTCAGCTTCATGATCTCGATGAGCTCGTGAAACGCAGAGGACCGGCGAAGCTCCGCGGAGACCGGCCGGGCGACCTGATGCAGCACCGGATGGCCGATCCTGACGATTCCCGCTGAAATGATCGACGTCATTCACGCACTCCAAACGCGACAGAGCCGCTCAATCATGCACAGCCGCCAGCGGCAATTCCAAGAACGAGCGGCCCAATTGCAGCGTGATGATGGGCGGCCGGCCATGCGGCACCTGCCCGCAATGATCATCATCGTGGCCCGCGATCGAGACACGGATGCGGCTACCCCGGGCGAATTGCCAGGCGACCGGCAATAGCGGTACGCGGATGCGCTCAATCTTGCCTGGTATCAACGGTGACGCGTCGGATCGCGCGAAGCTGCGAAACGGCCATGTGGTGCGATAGTTTGCGGGCGCCGCGCTCTCCTTGCGGTGGAGCGCACGCAGCAATCCTTCGGTGACGTAACGCTCGGTGCCGTCGGCCTCGATCTCGGTGAGGTAGACGAACAGTGCCAGATCCGGCTCGCTCGACGCCACCAAGAGATCAGCGAGCCCATGGCCGGCCAGCTCCATCGCGGTCGGCAGCGGCGCGCTGGTGTAGCTCAGCATCGCATCGGAGCGCCCCTGCCAGTCCGCGTAGTAGTCGCGGCTGTCGATGCCGGCGATGCGCTCATAGCGGGTGTTCGTCCCGGTGCCGCTGCTGAAATCGACATTGTGCCTGTCTTCACCAGCGCGCGGCGCCACGTCGGCCAGCTGTCCATCCGGTGCGAGATAGAGCCGCCGCTCAGTCACCACCGGCGGCCAACGATGCGCCGCGCGCCAAGCTTCCCCGTGCACCGCGTAGTAATGCACGGGCGCCTCGTCAGCGAGCCCCGTATCGCGCTCCATCAGATAGGCATCGAAGAAGCGCAGGATCTCGCCGAGCAGCGGGAATGTCGGCTCGACCTGACGGCGCCACGGCGAGATGTCGATGCGGGCGCCGTGATCCCAGGGACCGAGCAGCAGATGGCGCGGATTGTCTGACATGGTGAGGTGACGCGCGATCGCGCCATTGGCATAGCCGGCGCCGTCATACCAGCCGGACACCGAGAGAATGGCGACATCCGGCCTGATGCCCTCGGACACCGCATAGGGGCTGAACGACGCCGAGGAAAAGGCCGGATCGTAAGGCAGCCCTTCCTCGCGGAATTTGAACTCAGCCATGAAGTCGGTCTGACGGAAATTGCCGAGATGCTGCCTGATCGCCTGGTTCAGCAGCACGCTTTCGGGGTCCGCATCGACCGGCTGCGGCCCTTGGAAATCCGGATTGGCGAAATAGGAGAACTGCCGGAGGATGTCGCGGCGGTCGTGGTCGAGCCCAATCATCAGCTCGTCATAGACCTTGGTCAGCGACTTCAGCTGGATGCCGCCAGGGAAGTAGTTGTCCGAATAGGTATCCCACACCGCAGAGATCGGCGCGATCGCCTTCACCGCGGGATGGCCGGTCGAGGCCAGGAAATCCGCGGCGGCACCGAGGTAGGAGATTCCGGTGGCGCCGATGACGCCGTTCGACCAGGGCTGCGCCACGATCCAGTCAGCGATTTGGCTGGAATCCTCACGCTCCCTGGGCGAGCGAAAACTGTCGCGGGTGCCGAAGCTGGCGCCCGTGCCGCGCACGTCAACCACGACAACGGCATAGCCGCGCGGCACGAAGTAGTCGCGGAACTTTCCGGTGTTTGGATTGACCTCGCCACTGCCGCCGGCGCTCAGCTTGAACCGGCGATAATAAGGCGTGAGGAAAACCAGCGTCGGAAAGCGCTGTCCGGATGCGGCGCCGCCCTTCGGCTGCGGCACATAGGCGTCGAGCGCGATGCGGCAGCCGTCACGCATGGTGACGTAGCAGGACGATGGCGGCGCCAATTCATGCTCGATCGCGCGCGCCGCGACGTAGTCGGCCGGCGGGACGTGCCAAGCATCCGCGGTATTGTCCGTGCTCATGTCACCCATTCGGCCTTGATGGTGCGGCGGGTGTCCCCTGTCTCCGGCGTCTGCCAGGAGAAGCTGAACAGGCCCGATGGTTCGACCTGCTCCACCTCGGCCCGCGCGATATCACGTGCGATCACGACGATGAAGGGTTTTGGCGGATTGTCGGCCGTAAGCTGCCGCGGCGGCGAGAACACCGTGCCGACGCTCTCGACCAGCAGCGGCCGCGGCGCCTCCTGAACCTTGACCAGCCCCTTGATGCGCAGCAGGCGTTCGCCGAGCCGGCCGGCGAGATTGTCAAGCCACGCCGCGAGATCGGGATAAGCGAGCTCCGTCCTCGGCCGCGCCAGACAGAGCACGAGCCGCGGATGCGCCGATGTGAGCCGTGGCGCGAGTTCGCCGAGCGGTAGCGCCGATGTCAGCGGCGCAAACGCCGCGCGCACGGCGGCGGCGCGATCGGCTGTTGCGACCACCTCGGCGACCGGATTGATGCCGGCGATCGCATCCGCGGCATCAGCCAGCGCATCGGGCGCCAGATCGGCCTTGGTCGCGACGATCCGATGCGACGCCGCCCATTGCGCCGCGGCTTCCTCGAAGGCCGCCGCCGCCGCGCCACGCGCGAGATCATAGGTGCCGACTACGGCGACGCGCATGCGGTACTCGGCCAAGGTGGCGAGCTGCCGCAGCACCGGCCCCGGCATCGACAGGCCCGATGTCTCCAGAATGATCCGTCGCAACGGCGGCAGGCCGTCCGGGCGCGGCGCCATGATCAGGCGGTCGATGGTGAAGGCAAGGTCGCTGCCGACCTGGCAGCAGACGCAGCCGTTCGACAGCATCGCCATCGGCACGTCGTCGCCGCTCTCGCGCAGCACCACGCCGTCGAGCCCGATCTCGCCGACCTCATTGACGATGACAGCCGTATCGGAGGCCTCCTCACTGCCGAGCAGATCGCGCAGCAGCGAAGTCTTGCCCGAGCCGAGAAAGCCGGTCAGCACCAGAAAATCGATCGGCGCAGCGCTCATGCCGCAATCCTCATGGCGCGGCGACGTCCTTGGTGGCGTACTTCTCCGGCACGTCGCTCTCAAAGCTCGCCTTCACCAGCTCGCGGACATCGGCCAGCAGTTCCTCGGTGTCATAGATGACGCCATCCTTGATAGTGTATTTCAGGCCGCGATGCCACTCGACCGCGTTGGTGGCATCGTTGAAGCGCATCGCGCCGGTGCCGTAGAGCAGCTTGAAATCGGTCAGCGGATTGTGGTCATGCACCAGCATGTCGGCGCGCATGCCGACATCGATGGTGCCGACCTCGTCCTCGATGCCGCACAGCGCCGCGCCCTGCGACGTCGCCGAGCGCAGCACCTCGAGCGGATGGAAGCCGGCCTCCTGCAGCAGCTCGAGCTCGCGAATATAGCCGAAGCCGAAGATCTGGTAGATGAAGCCGGAATCCGAGCCGGTGCAGACCCGGCCGCCGCGGTTCTTGTACTCGTTGATGAAGGCCATCCAGAGCCGGTAGTTCTGTTGCCACTCAATCTCGTTCTGGGTCGACCAGCGATACCAGTAGGATCCGTGGCCGCCGCGCTGCGGGGTGAAATAGTCCCACATCGATTTCCAGGTATAGTCCTTGTGCCAATAGGCCTGGCGCGCGCGCATCAAATCGCGATTGGCGTCGTAGATCGAGAAGGTCGGCACGAAGGTGAAGCCGATCTCCAAAAACTGCTCCAGCACCTCGTTCCATTTCGCCGAGCCCGGCTCGGCGCCTTGCCCGAACATCTGGCCCGAGACCGAGAAGCGGAAATATTCGTCGGTGTAGTTGTAGTCGAGCGGGAAATTCTGGATCACGCGATCCTCGAACAGCGCCTCCGGCAGGCCATAATAATGCTCGGCGCTGGTCAGGCCCCATTTCGCAGTCGTCAGCGCGTTCATGCGCGACACCGCCATCTGGGCGTGGTGGCAGCCGGTGCGCAGGCCGATGTTTTTGCACTCGTCGAGCGCGGCTTCCATGATCGCTGGCGGCGCGCCGAAGAACTTGATGCCGTCGGCGCCGCGCTCCTTCACCGCGCGTAGCCAAGTGCGGCCCTGCTCCGGCGTGTAGATGGTCTTCACCATGTCGTTGACCGCAGGGAAATAGGCGTAGGACAACAGCCGCGGCGCCGCGATGGTGTTCTCCGCCGAGCGCTGCTTCTGGTCAATCATCCAGGAGAGCCCGTTCATCGAGCCCATCTCGCGCACCGTGGTGACGCCATGTGCCAGCCACAGCTTGTAGACATAGTCGACCGGCGGCACCCAGCCGTTCGCCGAGTGATAGGCAACGCCGGCATGGGCGTGGCAGTCGATGAAGCCCGGCGTCACCCATTTGCCGTTGCAGTCGATTTCGTGATCGGCCGGCTCGGCCGGCTTGCCGCCATAGCCGTAGCCGACGACCTTCTTGATGCTGACGATGCGGCCGTTCTCGACAATGATGTCCACCGGGCCGATCGGCGGCGCGCCGGTGCCGTCGATGACGGTGGCGCTGCGCAACGCCAGCCGCTTGAACGGGCCGATACCGCGATCGCGCGAGGTGGCCGCCGGCACGATCGCCTGCGTACCCTTGTTGCGGATATGCGCGAGCTCGTCGCCGGGAAGGATCTGGGCCTGTTCAGTCATGCTCTCGTTTCCTTTTAGTCCAATCGACCAATCAGCAAAGATATCGAGAATCGGTCGGTGTCACC
>NZ_JBARGP010000449.1:0-4712 GCF_049798375.1 Bradyrhizobium sp. | reverse complement strand
CGACCGAGGTCCGGCGCAAGAGCACGATGGACCGCGAGATGGAGGTCGCGGCGCTGCTGGATCGGCGCGAGCGCATGCAAATGACGCCCGACGAACGCGAGGCCAGCGGCGAGGCGCTGCGCCGAGCGGTACTGACCCTGTGGCAAACCAACCTGCTGCGCCGAACCAAGCTGAGTGTGCTCGACGAGGTCGCCAACGGCCTGTCGTTCTACGACTACACCTTCCTCCGCGAAGTGCCGCGGCTGCTCTGCGCATTGGAGGACCGGCTCGACGAGGGCGAGGAGACGGCGGGCGACTTGGCCTCATTTCTGCGGATGGGAAGCTGGATCGGCGGCGACCGTGACGGCAATCCTTTCGTCACCGCCGAGGTCATGCGAGGCACGCTGAAGCTGCAGTCGAGCCTGGTGCTGCATTTCTATTTGGAAGAACTGCATCTGCTCGGGGCCGAACTGTCCGTGGCGGCGAATCTGGCGGACATCTCCGACGAGCTGCGTGCGCTGGCGCAGCGTTCGCCCGACAGCTCGCCGCATCGGGTCGGCGAACCCTATCGTCTGGCCGTTTCGGGCATCTATGCGCGGTTGACGGCAACCGCGAAGCAACTCGGCGTCGAGATCAGCCGGCCGCCGGTCGGCGAGGGAGCCGCCTACACGAGCGTGAAAGAGTTCCAGGGCGAGCTCGACATCCTCCATCGCTCGCTGATATCGAACAATGCCCGCGTGATCGCACGCGGGCGCTTGCGGATGCTGCGCCGCGCGGTCGACTGCTTCGGCTTCCATCTGGCGCGGCTCGACATCAGGCAGAATTCGGCGGTGCATGAGCGCACGGTTGCGGAGCTGTTCGACACGGCGATGCCCGGCAACTCCTATCTCGCGCTCGGCGAAGAGGCGCGGGTCGCGTTGCTGCTCAGCGAGCTGCGTAGTACCCGGCCGCTGATGTCGCAATTCGTCAAGTACAGCGACGAGACGCTCAGTGAGCTCGACGTGTTTCGCGCGACGGCGGAAGCGCACGCGATGTTCGGCGCCGACGTGATCCCCCAATGCATCATCTCGATGTGCAAGGGCATGTCCGATATGCTCGAGGTGGCGCTGCTGCTGAAGGAAGTCGGGCTGATCGACCCTTCGGGGCGCAGCGCGGTCAACATCGTGCCGCTGTTCGAGACCATCGAGGATCTGCAGGCCTCCAGCGCCATCATGGACCGCATGCTGGCGCTGCACGATTATCGCCGCCTGGTCGACAGCCGCGGCTCGGTCCAGGAGGTGATGCTCGGCTATTCCGACAGCAACAAGGATGGCGGCTTCGTCACCTCCGGCTGGGAGCTCTACAAGGCCGAGATTGGTCTGGTCGACATCTTCGAGCGGCATGGCGTGCGGTTGCGGCTGTTCCACGGCCGCGGCGGCTCGGTCGGCCGTGGCGGCGGACCGAGCTATGATGCGATCATCGCCCAGCCCGGCGGCGCGGTGAACGGACAGATCAGGATCACCGAGCAGGGCGAGATCATCTCCAGCAAATATTCCAACGCCGAGGTCGGCCGCAACAATCTGGAGATCCTGGCGGCGGCCACGTTGGAAGCAAGCCTGCTGCATCCGCGCCAGCCAGCGCCGAAGCGCGATTATCTCACCGCGATGGACCGGCTCTCCGAACTCGCCTTCAAGGCCTATCGCGGCCTGGTCTATGAGACCGACGGCTTCGTCGAGTATTTCTGGGCCTCGACGGTCATCAACGAGATCGCGACCTTGAACATCGGCAGCCGTCCGGCCTCACGCAAGAAGACCCGGGCGATCGAGGATCTAAGGGCGATCCCCTGGGTGTTTTCCTGGGCACAATGCCGGCTGATGCTGCCGGGCTGGTATGGCTTTGGCAGCGCGGTCGAAACCTGGGTCGCGGAAAATCCCGATCACGGCATGGCGTTCCTCAAGGAGCTCTATCGCGAGTGGCCGTTCTTCCGCATGCTGCTGTCGAACATGGACATGGTGCTGGCGAAGAGCTCGATCGCGATCGCCTCGCGCTATGCCGAACTGGTGCCGGACGAGGAGCTGCGCAAGACCATCTTCGGCCGCATCCGCGGTGAATGGGAGCTCGTGGTCCGGACGCTGCACGAGATCATGGGGCAGGAGCGGCTGCTGCAAGGCAATCCGCTGCTCGAGCGCTCGGTGCGCCATCGCTTCCCCTATCTCGATCCGCTCAACCATGTTCAGGTCGAGCTTCTGAAAGCGCATCGCGCGCAGACCGTGGACGAGCAGGCGCTGCGCGGCATCCAACTCACGATCAACGGGATTTCGGCGGGGTTGCGAAATACGGGCTGACGCGGCGAATGGTGAGTGGCGAATAGCGAATGGCGGTTTCCCCATTCGCTATTCCCCATTCGCCATTTGCTAACAATTATGCGCGCCCATGGTCTCCACATAGACCGCATAGAGCGACTGGCTCGCGGTCATGAACAGGCGGTTGCGCTTCTTGCCGCCGAAAGTGAGATTGGCGCAGGTCTCCGGCAGCTTGATCTGGCCGATCCGCTCACCGTCGGGCGCAAACACCTGCACGCCATCATAGCCTTCGCCGACCCAGCCGGCTCCGACCCAGATATTGCCGTCGATGTCGACGCGCATGCCGTCGGGGAATCCCGACTTGCCGTCGAGCGTCATGTCGATCAGCGTGCGCGGGTTCGACAGCTTGTCGCCGTTGAGATCGTACTGCCAGACGATGTTCTTGGCTTGCGGATAGTGCGTGGTGCCTGTGTCGCAAACATAGACCTTCTTGTAGTCGTGGCTGAAGGCGATGCCGTTCGGCTTGAACGGCTCGTCCGCAACCTTGGTGAGCTGTCCGGTTTGCCCGTCGAGCCGGTACACCGCTTCCTTCTGATAGGGCTGCACCGAGCCGGTGTTGGCGCGCTGGCCTTCGTAGATGCTGACCGCGCCATAGCCGGGATCGGTGAACCAGATCGATTTGTCGTTGGGATGCGCGACCATGTCGTTCGGTCCGTTGAGCGGCTTGCCGTTGGCTTGCTCGGCCAGCACTGTCAGCGAACCGTTGTGCTCCCAGCGCACCAGCCGGGTGCGCTCGGCGGAGATCTGGCGCCCTTCGAAATCGAAGGTGTTGCCGTTGGCCTCATTCGACGGCTTGTGGAACTGCTCGGAGATGTGCCCGTCATCGTCGAGATAGCGTAGCTGGCGGTTCGCGGGAATGTCGCTCCAGACCAGGTACTGGCCCTGCGCGTTCCAGGCCGGACCTTCCGCCCACAGGCAGCCGGTGAACAGCCGCTTGATCGCGGTGTTGCCGACCTTGGCCTTGAAACGCTTCTCATTGATCACGACGATATCGGGATCGGGATAGCGCTCCGGTTCGGCGCCGCGTCCGTAGTTGCGGGCACTGGCCGGCGAGATGGCCGCGGCGGTAGCAGCGAGCGCCGCCGCGCCTTTCAGGAGTGCGCGCCGGTCGAAGCCGTCAGCTTCGACCGACTTCGCGTTGTCAGGGATCTGTCGCTGATCTGTCATATGCGTCCCCTCAGATTTTGTTGGAAGGACAGCATACGCCACAATCGGGGCACAATGCGGGCAAGATGCTTGTAAAGCAACCTGAACGAGATTGCGCCGCACGCGACTTGCCGCGGTGCAACTGAGCACGGCTGATAGGATCAGATCGGATCCCAGCCGAACACGTCGGCTGACCGGTCGAGCTTGTAGAACGACGGCTTCAAGGCCGGCATCCCATGCTCGGCGACGGTCTGTGGCGTCCAGCCTTCACCACGATGGACCGAACGCAGCGGGCGCGACTGGCCCATCAGGAAGATCTCGTTCATGCGCACGGCGAAGATCTGCCCGGTGACATCCTTCGCGGCATCACCGAGCAGATAAGCGACAACAGGCGCGATCTTCTCCGGCCCCATCTGCTTGATCTTTTCTACGCGGGCCTTCTCGGCCTCGGTCTCGGTCGGGATTGTCCCGATCATGCGGCTCCAGGCGAACGGCGAGACGCAGTTGGAACGCACGTTGAAGCGGTCCATGTCGAGCGCGATCGACTTCGACAGGCCGACGATGCCGAGCTTGGCAGCCGCGTAGTTGGCCTGGCCGAAATTGCCGACCAGACCCGAGGTCGAGGTGAAGTGCACGAAGGCCCCGCTCTCCTGCTCGCGGAACAACCGGGCAGCCGCATGCGAGGTGTAGAACGAACCCATCAAATGGACCTTGATGACGGACTCGAAGGCTTCCACGCTCATCTTGTGGAAGATCATGTCGCGCAGGATGCCGGCATTGTTGACAACGCCGTCGAGCCGGCCGAAGTGATCGGTCGCGGTCTTGATGATCTTGCTGGCCGGAATGGCCTCGGCCACGGACTCGAAATTCGCCACCGCGGTGCCGCCGCGCTTCCTGATCTCCTCGACCACTTCCTCGGCGGGCGCCGCGCTGGTGCCGGAGCCGTCGGAGGCGCCTCCGGGATCGTTGACCACGACCTTGGCGCCCTCCGCGGCGCAGAGCAGCGCGATCTCGCGGCCGATGCCGCGTCCCGCGCCAGTGACGACGATGACTTTGTCCTGAAGTGATTTGGCCATGGAGTTCTCCAGCTTGCTTTCTTGACCTCGCCCCGCTTGCGGGGAGAGGTCGGATCGCATCGTCAGATGCGATCCGGGTGAGGGGGTACAAGTCTAACAACTCGAACCGAATGTACGTCTGCCCCTCACCCCGACCCTCTCCCCGTAAGAACGGGGAGAGGGAGAGGAG
>NZ_JBARGP010000448.1:0-1804 GCF_049798375.1 Bradyrhizobium sp. | reverse complement strand
GAGCTGCTGGCCGTGGAGGAGGTGACGACAACGGTCGGCGATCGAACCTTCGGCCCATGGACTCTCAATATCACCGGTCCTGAGCGGATCGCGATCATTGGGCCGAACGGCACCGGCAAGACGACGCTGCTGAAGCTGGCGATGGGCCTGATCGCGCCCTCGCGCGGGACGGTGCATCGTGCCGATGGACATGCCGCGATGCTCGATCAGCACGTGACGCTGCTGGATCCCGATCAAAGCATTTTGGCCAATGTCCGCCGGTCCAATCCATCATTGGACGCACGGACCGCCCATGCCGCGTGTGCGCGATTTGCCTTTCGCAACGTCGATGCGCTGCAGCCGGTCGGGACATTGTCAGGCGGCGAGCGGCTGCGGGCAGGGCTCGCCTGCGTGCTCGCGGGCGAACGGCCGCCACGGCTGCTGTTGCTCGACGAACCAACCAATCACCTCGATATCCATTCGATCGAGATCCTGGAGCAGGCGCTGCGCGCCTTCGACGGCGCGCTGCTCGTTGTCAGTCACGATGCGACGTTCCTTGAGGCGATCGGGATCGAGAGGACATTGCAGGTCACCGCCAAACGATAGTGTCAAGCCGCGATCTCGCGTCCCTGCTCGTCGAGGCAAGAGATGAAGGCGGCAAGCGCGCTGGTCTGACGCATAGCGCGGCGATGGATGAACAGCGTGTCGATATGCGCCAGCGCCGGGTCCAGCGTGAGGATGCCGATCTGCTTGGCGAGCTCGCTGCGTTCGACCACTGCGCGCGGCAGCAGCGCCACGCCCATGCCGGCTGCGACGCAGCCGATCATGCCATCGAGCGTGCCGAGCTCCCAGCGTGCGGCCGAAGGCCAGCCGAGCATCGCGAACAGATGCTCCAGCCGGTGGCGGTAGGTGCAGCCGATCCGAAATACCAATGCGGTCGGGCCGGATTCCGCCGTGCCGGCGCGCAACGCGGCGAGGCTGTCGAACCGGCGCGCCGTGATCAGCACCAGCTCCTCGCGGAAGGCGGTGATGCCTGTCAGGTCGGCATGATCGATCGGACTGGTGACGAAGGCGCCATCGAGCGTGCCATCGAGCACGGCTGCGGCCAGTTCGGCTGTCGTCGCGGTGCGTAAGGTGAGGTTCACTGCCGGAAAGCGGCGATGAAAGCCGGCGAGCACGGTGGGCAGCCGCACTGCTGCCGTGGTTTCCATCGAGCCGATCGCGAGCGGCCCCTTGGCGTCGCCGTCGTCGCGCGCCGCCAATAGCGCCTCGCGCGACAGCGCCGCCATTCGTTGCGCATAAGGCAGCAGGCGGCGGCCGGCGCCGGTCAAGGTCATGCCGCGGCTGTGGCGCTCGAATAGCGCGGTGCCGATCTCGCCCTCCAGCGCCTTGATGCGCTGGGTGACGTTGGACTGCACCGTGTTGAGCGCTTCGGCGGCGCGCGTGATGCCGCCGGTGTGCGCCACCATCGCGAAAGTCAGGAGATCGCTGAGTTCCACGCGTCCGTTTCCCTTCCGTGATGACAGGGTTCAGAAGTATTCATTTTCCGTGAACGCTAAACCGACCTAGAATTCAGGTCCAGAGGTGATGCGGTGTCGCATCATGCCATCCAGTTGAAGGAGCTGACCATGTGGCCCGATCGTCGTTTCCTTGATCTCGTCAAGACCGAGCATCCGATCGTGCTGGCGCCGATGGCCGGGATTATGGACGCGGATCTCGTGACCGCGGTGGCACAAGGCGGCGGGCTCGGCTCGTTGCCATGTGCGTTACTCTCGGCGGAAAAGGCCCGCGAGCAGGTCAATCTGATCCGCCAGCGCGTTACCGC
>NZ_JBARGP010000447.1:0-4949 GCF_049798375.1 Bradyrhizobium sp. | reverse complement strand
GCGTCCGCGAAGCGCCCGAGCCGCGACAACAGCCTGCCCCGCTTCAGATGCGCGTCGACATAATCCGGCTTCAGCGCCAGCAGATCGTCATAGCAGGCCAACGCCTCGGCCTCGCGCTGCAGCGTGTCGAGAATGACCGCGCGGGCATAACCAGCCGCAACCGATCGCGGCTCGACCAGCAGCGCGCGCTTCAGCAGGCGCTCCGCCGCGAGGGAATTGTTGCTCTGGTGTTCGGACAGTCCAAACATATAAAGCGCGTCGAAATGGTTCGGGCGCTTCTTGAGCAGCTTCTTGTAGCCGGCCTGAGCCCTGGCCAGATCGCCGGAGCGGTGGAACGCGCTGGCACGGGCGAACAGGTCGGCGACCTCGTCACCGTTCCGCGCTGGGTTCAAGGCTGGCTTCACGCTGAGAACCTTTAATTGTCGATCCGTCATCGGCCGTGTTCGACACGGTGCGGCAAGGCGCCGGGCGCGAGCAGGTCATTCGGTCGCTGGGCCGGAGCCTCGGCGAGAAGCGTAAAGAAATAATTAACCATATCTTTGGTGCGGACGGTTTGCTGAGGTCTCGCCCACCTGGTGCGGGCCGCTCCTGCGCTCAGCATCGAGTGACGGCAGGAATCTCCGGTGCCATCGCGTCGAGAGAATTGCAGCGCCGTCGGGCGTCGCAACGGCATCGTGCTTCAGAATGCCTTCGCGGCCGCGCAACTTGCGACGGCGGCCTCGGAGCTCTTCAAGGAGCTCCGAGGCCGGTTTGTGATTGTAGCTTACGCGCTCGTCGGCCTGGCTAAGGCGACTTGATCTTTTCCCGCGCGGCGCCAGCGGCGTCGACGCCGGCTTGCTTCACCCGATCCACGGCTTCGGCGGCCGTGTCGCCGACCTCGGCCTTCACCGTATCGGCTGCTTCGCGCAGGCTTCGCGACACCGCGCCGGCGCGCGTGTTCAGATCGGCTTTGACATCATCGCTAAGCTCGCCCACCAACTTGTTTTCCAGGTCGGAGCTTTGAAACGCACCTGCAATTGCGGCGCCGATCGCCAAGCCCACGGCGCCCAAGGCAAGCGGCTGCCGCTCAAGCATGTCGGCGAGCGACGACTGCGCTTTCGTGAAGGCCTCTTTCCCGGCACTGCCGAGATTTTCGCGTGCATAGCTGGCCCCTTGGTCCAGCCCTTGTTTGAGTCGATCGGCCGTTCCGGACATCGCGTCCGAAGCCGCGCTGCCGGCGTCGCGCATCTTGTCGACGACACCGGTGAATGCGTCATGGTCCATTTCAGGCGCGGTCGGTGGCGCCGCGGTCCGCTGCAGTCCGGAGACGGCGGCATGGACATTGCGCGCGCCGATATCAGCAATCGGCGAAGCTGCGGCCGTCGCGGACCGCGCAGCGCTCTTGATCTTCTCGTCTCCGACCAACAACCAGAACGCGCCGCCGCCAACGAGCGCCGCGGCAAGGGGATTTTCCCGGATCGCACCCATGAGACTGTCGAAAAAACCCGCTTGGTTGCTGCTCATCGCACCATTCCCTTCACCGTGTTCTTATCTTTTTCGAGCTGCCGGACGGTTTCACGCGGCGTCAGGTTGCGGGCGTCGAGCCGCCCGATACCGATCGCGAACAGCACGCCGGCGAGCACCGCCGCCACGATGGCCGACGTCAAATAGGAGAGCGGCTGCGACCATCCTGCAGCGATCAGCGCTGCCGACAACGCGAACAGCGCCATGACCAGGGCAGGAATGACGAGCATCGCGCCGCCAGCAATGAAACCTAGTGCGCCGCCGACCTTCTGGATCTTCTCGCCGAATTCGGCTTTGGCCAGATCGACTTCGTTCTGGAAGAGCTTGGCGAACTGCGACAACGCGTCGCCCATCAAATTCGAAATCGTACGGATGTCCTTCTGACTGCTTCTGATGTCGTTCTGGATAGTCATGACACATTGCCTCGCTGCGAGGATGACGGTTGTGCCCAGCTATCGCCGGCCGCTTCCGGCGATGAAGATTGCCCGCCTGAGGCCTTGAGGAAACGAATGGCAGCAAAACCGGCAAGGACCGAGATCCCGAGGAATGCCGCCGGCTGCCGCTTCGCAAAGTCGGTGGCGCCGTCGACCAGATCGCGGAAACTCCCATTGCGGATTTTTTCCGCGGCATCGTCGACATAGTCGGCGGCGGAATCGATGCCGCGGGCCGCAAACGGCACATCGTTTTCGAACGCGCGGCCAGCTTCGCGGATGTTGCCGGCAAGTCGCTCGATGAAGTCGGCGCTCGAGCGCTGCTTGTCGCGCGCGTGGTCTCCGACCTGCTCAGCGGTCCCGGAGGCCATGTTCTGGGCGGCGTCAGCCGCTTCCTTGAACTTTTCGCGAGCCATGTCGGTCGAGGCTCGCAATGCGTCTCCGGCGCGCTGCTTCACTTCGGATCCGGCGTCCGCGATCTGATCCTTCAGGTTCTGCGGAGAGCTAGAGGCTTGGTTCGGGCTGTGACTGACGGTGTTGGTCAGGTCCAAATCGCTCATGATGTGTTCCTCAGCTGTGCGGGTTTGTCGAAGGATCCAAGGCCGCTCTCACAACGTCATCGGCGGCCTCCTTGATTGTGCCGACGATGTTTTGCGTCATTCGGCTGGCGTGTTCGCCGAGATCGGCCTCGGAGACGCTTTTTGCGGCAGCGTCGACCGCCGACATCGTTGCTTCTTTGGCTGCTCCGAGACCGGATTGTGCCGCCTCGCCAGCCGCCTTTTTCACGCTATCGCTCGCGCGGCCCATCGCATCGGCCTCGACCTTGGTTTTCGGAAGGGCCGCGGCGATGATCGCGCCGATCGCGATCCCGAGCGTCCCGATCAGCGCGGCATTGTCTCCAATCACCCGAGCGGCATGTGCCGGCGCTGCGGCCGCGGCGTCTTGCGCGGCGCCTGCCTTATCCTTGAGAGCATCGAACCCGCTCCTGAGTTTATCGCCGGCCGCGTCCGTCGCCTGCGCCGCCCGGCTTCTCAGATCATCCGCCACCCCGGCGATCGCGTCCTGTGCGCCGCTGGCCAGTCCACTGGTCCGCATGCGAGCCGAGGCGAGCCCGTCCTCGGCATTGGCACGCATCGCCTGTGCACGGCCGGCGGCTCCTTCAAGCATCTCTCCGGCGCGCTCAAACACGGGCCCGGCCGCCTGCGCGGCGCGGTCGCGTACCGGCTTCGAGGCCAGAGCGAGGCCGGCGCCGATCATCAGCAGCGGTAACGGAACGCCTTTGGCTAAGCGCAGCAGCGGAACCGCGACCGCTGTGCCCGCAGCGAAGGCCTGCATCGGGTTGTCCCGCGCTTGTTGCTTCAGCGCCTCGACCCAGCCCTGGGTCGTGTGATCGATGTATCCGGCGACCTCGGATTTGATGTGTTGCGGCGAAACCTTGTGACGGATGTCTTCAGCCGTATCCGAAATCCTGTCTTTGAGCTGATCGACCGTGGCCGCGAGCTCTAGACGGCTGCGCTCGGACTCACGCCTCAGCTCCTCCACGGATCGTGACATGTCATTTCCCTCTTGGATTTACATCATGAGTTCTTTGGGGACGAACTCATGCTTTATCGAATGGTTCCCCGCGGTCGGCGCCTGGATGATTTCTCAGCACGTTGCGCGGCCGACCTTCGTTGCCGCAGCTGATCGAAGTCACCGACATGCCGGCAATAAGGCCGCCTTTGGCCCTCTCACTCGGGACGGCGACGTCATCCAGACTGCACCCGTTCTCGACGCATGAGCGATGCGGCACCAACCTCGGACGCGATATGCGTTGCGAGATCGCGATGTCATATCCGGAAGAAAGATGAGGAGCGTGCTGTTGAATGCGCGGAGCAGGCCAGCATCGACACCTTTGCCGCGACGCATCGGCAGCCATGCGCTCGAACAACGACAGTCTTCGTGGCAGCTCTCCCACCCGACGCTACGCGCCACCCCTCCCCCGCTCCGCGGGAGAGGGGTTGCACAGGCAGCTCGGCCGAACGCGGAGGGCTGTCCGGCTTGTTGTCTCGCCTGTCTTGCGCCCGGCCAACGTCAACCGATCGCCTTCGGCCTCACCCCGAGCACGTCCGCCGCGCGCCGCTCGTATTCGCGCGCGAGCCGCAGCAGCGCGAGGTCGGATTGCGGGCGGCCGATCAGTTGCAGGCCCATCGGCAGGCCCTGCGCGCTGAAGCCCGCGGGCACGCTGATCGCCGGCAGGCCGCCGAGCGTGGCGTAGATCGTCACCTCCATCCAGCGATGATAGGTATCCATCTTGCGGCCCGCGATCTCGGCCGGCCAGTGCGTGGCGATGTCGAACGGCCAGACCTGCGCGCTCGGCAGCGCCAGCACGTCGAAGCGCGCGAACAGCTCGAGCAGCCGATGATAGAGCGCGGTGCGGTCGCTAGAGGCGGCGAGCACGTCCGCGCCCGACAGACCGTCGCCCTGCTCCGCCTCCCATTGCGCCTCGTGCTTGAGGAATTGTCGCGCGGCAGGGTCGCCGAGGGCCTGCTTGATGCGGCCGGAGACCAGCCAGCGCCGCCAGGTGAGCCAGGTCCGCCATGCCGCCTCGGGGTCGAAATTCGGCGCGATCGACTCGACAGCAGCACCGTCGATCGCAAGCCGCGCCAGCGCGCTGTCGCAGACGCTGAGGATGCCGGGCTCGACCGCGAGGTGGCCTCTGAGATCACCGAGCCAGCCGATCCGGATTTTGCGCAGGTCGACCGGCACATCGAACGGCTCAACAGGCCAGCGCCCCGGCAGCGACAGCGGCGCGCGATCGTCGCGGCCGGCCTGGATCGACAGCAGATGCACAAGGTCGACCACGGTGCGCGCCATCGGCCCTTCGGTGACGAGCTGGTTCACCCATTGGTCACCCTTCGGCCCGGATGGCACCAGCCCCTGGCTTGGGCGAAAGCCGAACACATTGTTGTAGCCGGCCGGATTGCGCAGCGAGCCCATCATGTCGCTGCCGTCGGCCACCGCCTGCAGCCGCAG